>NZ_JAOWGQ010000043.1:0-418211 GCF_030333085.1 Citrobacter sp. Cpa228
AAGGTTTTGGAGAAACTTCGCCACGTCAGGTATATCCGCGCCGTTTTGGCCTTTCTGCATCGCACCGGTAATACGTGCATCATCACCAGCCGCAACGGTATTGGCAGTTGTGCCTGTGTTTTTCGTCGAGCTGTCACCCAGTTGCAGATTCTGGCGGGCCAGTGCCGGATTAGGTAAATCGGCGAGATTGCGATCTTTTGCCAGCCGCGCGCCCGCGTTATCCATCGCAATTTTTACGGCTTTCGGGGTTGCTGCCTGTGTCTCGCTGTCATCCGTCACACTGTTGTTAAGCTGCGTAAAACCTTTAGCTGTAGTGGTTGCATCGGGATGGTTGCGCGACTGTTCGTGGGTGCGCATGAGTCCGTCAGCGTAACTCTTCACTTCAATAATTTTATTATCAACATACTGGCGAGTTGCCAGCACGACAGCCGGATCAATCTTCAGTGTTACCGCTTCGGTACTGCTGACGATCAGGATCACACGGATGGCCTGAACGCGTCCGCTGCCTTCCTGCAACTGCGGTTTGTAGGTCTCCGCACAGTTGGCAACCGCAATCATATCGCCGTCTTTATCAAACAGACCGATTTCACGGATCCACCACCCGCCCACGTCTTCCGGTATAACCTGTTCCGCAATTATCTGACTGGCATTTGCCGGGTCGACGGTCAGCATATTCAGCGGTGCGCGTCGTATTTCATGTATCAGCGCGGTCTGTGCAGGATCAGGAGTTGGTAACACGCCATTGCCATCGCCTACGGCCATCTGAGTGATCTCAACCTTCGTTCCCAGAGCCGTAGCTTTTGCCAGTTTTGCAGCCCCGATATTGGTTAACAGGGCAAGATATTTAGTCGCCAAATGCTACCTCCACGGTATCAATCAAATGGACTGCCGCGCCGGTGTAGCCGCCACCGCTCACGGATATAGTTTCTGGAAAATAGGGATAAACGGTTAGCGTATCGCCCATGTAACAACCTGCTCCTGCTGTGATGATGCCCTGTGTCTGCAATGACAGGGTGAGACCTGTCAGGTGACGGCTTCTGGGTTTTGCATCATCAATCAGGCGCTCAAGTTCGCGGTAGGTTTCCTCTGTGATCCCCTGTTCCTGAATGCCGATTTCAAGCCTGAAGGTGCCCGGCTCTTCGTTGCTCTGCCACCACTCGATCACCCGCAGTAAAAAACCAAAAGGCTCAACGACGCGCTTCAGCGCTGAAATCGTGCCTTTGTGGCGATGAACGAGCCAGGCGGCTTTAATCACCTGCCGTTTTGTCTGTTCTGACCAGCCTTTGTCCCAGCGGTCAACTGACAGCGCCCAGGCAAGATAGGGAAGCAGGTCAACGGGGCATTCGTCCGGGTTCCACAGTTTGCGAAGGTCAACCGGAATACGGTCAAGCCGTGTGGTGACTTTCTCAACATACCGCATGAAGCGGCTGGCGGAAGGCGGGAGCAGGCTGTTATTCATCTGTTCCCCCTACCGTGATAGTGAATGACTCGCACCGCGCAGCCTGCGTGTCGTCAATAACGATATCGCTGACAGGCTCCGGTAACTCCACGCGCTGAACGCCCTGCACATGCAGTGCCGCCATAATGGCGGAGCGGGCAACGTCACGACCTATCTTGCCCTGCTGGCTTATCCACGACCGTAACGCATCCTCTGCGGCGGTGCGGATGGGTTCAGACTCCGGCCCCGGATAGAGATACAGGACGGCGTTGATGTGATAATTCACGATTTCTGCCGCCTGAACCGTCAGGCGATCTGCGACCGGCCTTTTGTCGTCAGCAGACAGTGCTTTATTGACGGTTGCCAGTAACGCCGGGTCTGGCGTTCCGTCTCCCTCTGTGGAAAGCACTGAAACCACGACCACGGCAGGTGACGGACTGGTTGCTTTGGCGTCAGCCACCTTACCGCTGGCGCTTTTGGCAAAATACTCATATGCGCCGGTTGGTCCCGCGACACTCAGCCCTTCGAACGCACTTTGAATACGCAACCGGAATGCAGCATCGCTTTCATAGACGGCTTCAGTGGTATCTGTGGCTTCCTTCGTGACCAGACGCTGGGTGTTATTGTTAGCCCCCAGATTGTCCAGGTCGCTGAAGGTGGAATGACTCAGCATGCACGCCGCCGCCCCGTCATTTACGCGCTGCATCAGCATCATTTCCCGGTAGGCGAATACCTGGGCAATGGCGTTCAGCGGTTCAGATTCCAGCTCAAGCGCAGCGGCAACAGCGGCCTGCTGTTCCTGCGGAAATGCTGCAATCATGTCCGCTTTGACCTCAACAAGGATCTCTTCGAAGTCCAGCACTTTAATGATCTGCGGCTTCGGAAGCTGCGATAAGTCAACGCTCGCCATGGCTGCTCTCCCGTAGCGTCATTGCGACGCTGGCTGGTTGCATACTCCGGGTGATAATGCCGGAGAGTTCTGCCACGGCTCGTCCGTCATTTGACCAGCGGATATCAATGGTGTTGAGCGCAATTCGGGTTTCCCAGCGTGCCAGCGCGATAACGGCGGCACTCATGCACTGAAGACGAGTGGCATCATTCTGCGGCTCATCAATCAGATCAGGCACCAGACTGCCGTAATCACGTCGCATCACCCGGCTGGCAAGCGGCGTGGTCAGTATGTCCTTCACTGAATTCCACAGCTGATCGGTATCGTTCAGGGTGCCGGTGCCGTTGGGATTCATCCCTGTGTAAGTCGCCGTCATCTTGTGCCCTCCGTCCAGTTATCGCCTCTTTGCACGCCACCGTGACCGTGGTCGTCGACCTGCACGCCGTTAGAGGTCATTTTCCCGCCGCTATGTTCAATATCACCTTGCATCTTGCCGCCTTTCGTAACTTCAAACGTGGCGGTTTTCAGATGCTTTGTGCATTCCACAACGGGCGTATCCAGTGTGACGCCAACAGCCGCCTGAATCTTCGCGGTCTTCATGCCGGTGGCTTCCAGCGCGCTGGCGTCGGCGTCGTAGCGGACAACTGCACCGTCTGGTGCCATTATCACGATTTCTTTCAGGCTGCTGCCCGGTGCCGGGTGATCATTGCTGTACAGGCTCCCCAGAATAATGGCGGTCTCCGGGTTGCCGCCGATGCAGGCAATGGAGACCTGCTCCCCAACGGAAGGTGGGACCCAGATGTTGAATGCCCCCGCCCGTGGGGTGTTCCAGCGCAGCCAGCCCGTTTCCAGATTTCCGCTACGCACGCGGACACGCCATTTTTTTTCATCAACGGCAAAAATTACGCCGGTGCGAATGATGTTTTCCAGCAGACGTATCAGTTCGGCGTTCATCGTGCGGCACTTCCCAGGCTGTTAATGGTGGCGTTGTAAATCAGACGTTCATCCACCGCAGACAGGCCCAGCAGTTCACGAACAGGGTATTTAGTCACAACACCCGGCCCGACCTGATCGCGCTGTCCGTACTGGTGCACGCGGGCAATACGCGCAGCCACACCGTCATAACCCACGGTCACGCCCTGCGCATCAGGGCGCATCTTCATAAACCGCAGTGTACGCAGGCGCTCAAACATCGGCGCTTTACGTGCCGTGTCGCGGCGCAGCGAGCGCGTGTTAATCTCCAGATAACGATCAATATCGCTGCGGTAAAACGTCCGAATGTCATTACGGTCGGTGTCAAATCCTGTGATGGTGCGCCCGTATTTGCCCCGCCCACCGTGCCAGTTTTTCAGCGTCCGGACTTCGTTATTCCAGACAAACTTAATGCCCTGCTGGGAACGAATGATCCGGCGCTTGCGTTGTGGGTAAGCGGCTCCGTCCGGGCCTTTTTGCGCGCGGATACGCTGCTGTTGGCTGCGGCGGATTTCCTGCCCGATGAGACGGGCCGAGCGAGTCCGCCCGGACGCAGAGATACCCGCAAGGATATCGCTGAATACCTTATCCAGTTCACGAAAGCGATCGTCGCTCATACGGCTGTCTCCCAGTTCACGTCTTCAAACACGGCGTGCCAGTCCCCGCCAGCTGATGGAATACGGGGTTTTGGTTCTGGCAGGTGTTTCGCGTGGACGGTTCCGTCTTCATCGCGGCTGACTTTCACGCGCTCCCGAACCGGGATTTCATAGAGAATATCGGCGCTGTCGTCGTCATTGATGGCGACTGAAAACTTAACATCTTTGTTATTCTCCGGGTTAAGCAGCAGGTCTGGCTGGTTGTGCCAGAGCCACGCCATCAGCGGTAAGGTGAAGTCGTCGATATCGCCCGGAAAATCCATGGCGAAAAACACCAGGTTATAGCGATAGGCAAAAGAAGGTGTTTCGCCGGTTGTCTCAATACCGCCGCTTTCCACAAATACCGTGAACTTCTCCGGGTTGGCTTTACACCAGCGGCTGGCGTGGACCATCGCTTCACGCAGTGAGTTAATTTTCAGCATGGCGGCACCTTTTTAATGTGCGAAGCGCTCAATCACGCCCGCAATGATCAGAAGATAAATAAGCGTCCAGAATGGATGCTCAGCAATAAAATCAAATAACGTCACTGTCTGGCTCCTGTGTTCTCAGTCAGTCGTTTAAGGCGGCGAATATCGAGTTCACTAATCGCAGCCTTATCGGCATTACAGCTATCCAGCGCATCGCGAAGGCGATCACTCCAGTTGGCTATTCCGCCCCAGGTGACGGGGCTTGCCAGTTCCGGCTGCGGCGTCGCGGCTGTCAGGCTTTCCGGCACCGGCTCGTGCACTATCTGTACCCGTGGTACTGGCGGGGCGGTTTTGCAGGCTGTTACTGACAGCAACAGGCACCACAGTGTTAGCGCACGTATCGTTTTTCGTTGCTTCGCGCATCTGCTCACGTCTGATTTC
This sequence comes from Citrobacter sp. Cpa228, assembly GCF_030333085.1. Classification (NCBI taxonomy): domain Bacteria; kingdom Pseudomonadati; phylum Pseudomonadota; class Gammaproteobacteria; order Enterobacterales; family Enterobacteriaceae; genus Citrobacter; species Citrobacter sp. Cpa228. Next base: position 4,804 of record NZ_JAOWGQ010000043.1, read on the forward strand.
CCCTTGTGCATTTCGTTGCTGTTCATCTGCCTGCCGTTGCGCCAGCAGAACAGTGACGTCTGCTTTTATTGCCCGCAGTTCACCCATGATTTCGCCGGTACTTTTCAGTTCACGGGAAAGCTCATCATTACGAACCGAATCTTTTCCGCGCTGGTTTGTCTGCCAGAGCAAACCTCCCGTAACCAGCGCCAGCAGCAGGTAAAGTTTGATTGTCTGATTCATCGCTGTGCCTCAACATCACGCAGGCACCAGGCCTTAAAATCGGTGCGGCGGTTGAGTAATCCCTGCACACGCTTCCCGCTGCTGTTAACAAAATCGGTCAGCCGGTCGCACACAGGAGCCCACTGGTGCGCCTGTGCCAGTTTCCAGATGGTGGTGCGCTGGCGTGTTCCATTTCTGTCTTTGAACCACATCAGGCCAGAACAGCCCAGGTTATAGGCCGCGTCCGTCATGGACTCAAACACAGACTGTGGCATGCCCGCACCGTTAAAATTCTGGTTAATGCAGTTTTCTGCATGACGCAGGTCATTAACCCAGCGCTTCGCCACTTCGCTTTCGCTGTACAGTCGGTTCTGCACATTACCCGTGGAGCCACAGCCAACCGTTGCCACTCCCGCAATGTCACGGTATGGGGTGGCGCGGCAGTCTTCCCATGTGGCAATTTTTACCTGTGCTTCTTCGGATGTACGCAGGGCTTCCGGAGCCAGTGAGATCCCCAGCGCCACAATGACGGCGACGGCATAGCGCTTAACGGGCAGATTCATCGCCATGCCCGTCATGCTGTAACAGGTCCAGCGCCCGGCGTTCCGCTTCGTGCAGATTCCTGACTTCAGACTGACTGAGGATTTGTGCAATCAGATCGTTACGGCGCTTTTGCGCCCGTTCAATCCTGCCACGGTGCAGCCAGGCGCGGGCCAGCGAAAGCGCGCCTAACAGCAGCCCTGCCATCGCGATTTTTTCGCTGATAGTCATTACGCCGATACCGGTGACCACCACTGACATAAAAAAAGTGATGTGGTCGTGTATCCGCTGGAATATATTCAGCCCCATAGCTGTACCATCTCCCGTTGTTTCTTTTGCCCCTGATCCGGTAGTTCCACCTCCTGACCAGGATTAAGGAATAACTGTCCACTCAGCCCTGGATTGGCTGCGATCACTTTCTCCGTCATCCCCTGCGTGGTGCCGTAATGACGCCAGCACAGTAAATCCACGGTATCGCCCTGTAGTGCCTTCACTTTCATCAGCAAAGCTCCGCCCAGATACGTTGAGCACCGCGAATATCGGCAATAGCCCAGCGAACATCGCGCCAGAGGTCTTCCGCCTGCGTGTCCAGCGCATCGGTTTTCCGGTCGCTCTTGTTGGTCGTGTCCACGTCGCGGGCGTTCTCAAGGATAAGGGCGCGCGTGGCGGCATAGACCGCACGGCGGTAGCGGTGAATATTGATGCTCTCGCCGTTTATTTTTCGCGGCGGTATTTCAGGTTCACCATTCGGTTTAATGGTCGGGGCGTCCGCCAGCGTGCTGTAACCTTCTGCCAGTTGTTGCTGCTGCCACTCCTGAAGCTCATCGGTAACATGTGCGACGGCTTCGGTGGTGACATGCATAAGCCGTGAAGTGGTTGTCCTGCCCGGAATACGGCTGGCAAGGCGCAGTTCCCGAAGCACAATGTCAGGCCAGAACGCTCCGGCAGTGACTTTCTCTTCACCGTCATCAATATCGGTGGTGTCGTTTTCTGCCGGTTCTACTCTGGGTTTTGCCACCATGCTCATAGGGTGCTCTCCGGAAAAATCAGGCGGTGGGCGACCGGTAAAAAGAACACGGAGAGGGTTCAGATCGCCGGTCGCGCCGCCTGTCGACGGGGGTCGAAGTCGTTAATTATTTTTTCGTGCTCTTGCGGGCGGCACTGGCCTTCCCGGTGGTTGTTTTGCGCGGCGCTCTGCTGGCTTTAGTCTTCGCAGGCTCTTTCTTTTCTGCAGCAGCGTCACTTTCGGTGGTAGTGGCCACATCACTACCAGCATCCTGAACCTTTTTCAGTGCGCGGGTTAATGCGGCGATCTCACGCTTAACACCGGCGTTCGGGTTGAGGTGCATCGCCTGGCGAAGCAGCTTCAGCGCAGCGCCCTGCGTCTCCGGGTCAGTGGAGGTGCGACGGGCGAAGGCGCAGGCTTTACAAAGTTTGGCAAGCACCTCATCAGGCATGTCACGGTTCGCGACCATCTCCCATAGCGTATCCAGCGGGGTGATGAAGCCGGATAAATCTGCGTCCGGGTCGGTGCCTGCCAGCGTCAGGATCGGATTGCTGATCTCTTCTGTCAGTACCGTCGCGGCATCACGCCCGAAATTGTCCGGCAGGCTGAGGTTATGGCGTATTACGTACTCACCGATACGCAGGCCAAGCGTCAGATCGCCACAGTCGACCGCCCATACCATCAGGGTGGTGATCACTTCGTCCTGGCGACCGCTGTCGCCTTCAAGCGTGCCGTCAATCCATCCGGCAAAATCGGGCAGAAGTTCTTTTTTAACGTCCGCTTTTGCTGCCCTGGACTGGATCCCGCTTAACCGTGACTGCGCAAGGCGAAGGCGGTACAGGATCTGCTCGTGTGCAGTACGCTCGCCCAGGGTTTCTTCACCGTTGTTGAGCCCTGTACGCTGCGCCATGACGTTCTGAAAATGTTTCTGTGCCGGTGTCAGCATCAGTTATGTCCTCCGTTATGACGGGCGCATTGCCTGCGCCCGTGCCGTCAGTTACGCACCGCCACCTTCAGCAGGGGCATCGGCAAACTTAATACCCTGAATCAGCGCACTTTTGCCGTAGTCCTCCACCACGTAGGCATCGTTCATCGACTGGTAGGTTGCGATACGGTTGTATTCCGGCTCTTCCTTCATCAGGCGGCGCAGAGACCCCTTCTGGAAGTAGATCGACAGGTTGCTGAAGGAGGTGATCAGCATGGCGTCTTTCGGGAAGAATGGCGCAAGGTACACCGGCAGACCGCCAATAAAGCGCGAGGAGATAATCAACTGCCCGGCCATCAGTTCCGTATTTGGGTTGGTGGTGCTCATCGCGTTAATCAACGGCAGACGCAGGGTGTTGAACAAATCACGCCCCATCAGCACCACCAGATCCGGCGCGTCTTTGTGCCATTCATCCAGCAGAGAAGAACGGACGTCCTGCACCAGTGCATCCGGATTACCATACTGTCCCTTTGCTGTGACTTTGTTATCCATGTCGCGTGTGGAAATGGTCACATCTGACATGACACGGGCCGCTGCATGCTTACGAATTTGTTCCATCCATCCGGTGTTCACATCCTGAAGCAGCGGGTTAGCGGCGAAATCGGAGATCAACGCATGCGAGGTGCCGTTAAAACCGATCATGATGCGGTCAAGCGCAATCTGTCGGGCAATTTGCTGGCTGACGCGGGCCTGAAAATCAGCGTGAGCGCTCCAGGCATCAAGCTGTGAATAGCTGATGAAAGTATCGTAGTTGACCTGTTCACAGCGGTAGCGACGTGCAGCCAGTTCGTGAGGACTCACCGGGTTACGGCGCTTTACCCCGTCGCTGCTGGAGTTGGTGCGGGCAATTGGCCCGGTGGTATCAACCAGGACTTTATCGCCTTCCTGATCGTCAACGCCGATAACGTTAATTTTTTGCGTCAGTTCGGTGCTTTCTTTGGCGGCATTTTCCAGCCTCTGCTGCACGGACGGATCCACCGAATAGCGTTTAGTCAGGTTGCTGACGGTCACGCCGCTCAGTTGCGCCTGACGCTGCATGTACAGCTCAAGCTGCGTGCGGGTATTCCCGGAAAGTACGATTGTCATTAGTCTGTCTCTCTTCGTTAAATCAGTAATCAACCAGCTGTGCGCCATTACCACCGGTGGCAGCAAAGCGGGACGCCTGGTTACTGTCCTGGGTCTGCAACTGTTCCCGCAGGGTGGTTAATTCACTGCTGAGTTTTTCAACCTTCTGGCTGGCTTCGCTGTTCTTCTGTTCCAGTGAATTGAAACGATCGAGAAGGTCAGAATGAGACTGCGCCACATTTTCAACGGCCTCACGCACCTGGCTGAACTGCTCGCTGTCGGATTTGCGGCCTTTGCCGATGAGGTCCATCACGCGGCTGAGCCACTGCTTACCTTCTTCAGTGCGCTGCTGCGTCAGTTCGATAACCTCCGCCTCCATCGCTTCGGTAAACATCGGTGGCTCGGTTTGCTGGTTATTGAACGCCATGACCTGTGCGCGTTGCTGAGCGGCAAATTTCAGACGGTCAGTGCCAAGGCTGGCCGGGGTGTCCGTCATGGCGAGCCCGACAACATAGGCGTTGCCGTTCAGCGCAAACTGCGGGTGTAGTTCAATGCTGGAATACACCTTTTTGCCTTCATCGGTGAGCTGCTTCATACGTGCCGAAGGCTCGATCTCCGCATAAAGTGCGGTGCGGCCTTTCAACGGGCCATCGGTAATATCTTCGGCGCTGAGTCCGGTAACGTCCCCCATTGCGCTGAAGTCGCTGTTAGGAAGCATTGACAGGTAGTGCTCCACGTTCACACGCGCAGCGTAAACGCTCGGGTCATAACTTTCTGCTGCCGCTTTCAGGTGTTCGCCGCTGATTTCGCGACCGTCAACGGTGGCGCCAGAAACGGCGACGCGAAACTTTTTGCGGGCTGGTTTTGCGGTGCTCGCCATGCTGATTGTCCTGTTACTGGTTGGTTTATGGTCATGATGACAGAGCGTAAGTTGCTGTCTCAACGTGCTTTTGTTGTCGCTGAAGGCACAGAACTGAAAGAGGGCGAAAGCGGGATCGCGCGCGCGGTAATCTTCCCGGCATACAAGGGGAGAAGAGATGATTCAGGACGCTTTTGTACGGCTACGCGCAAAACAACTCTACTGGCAGGGCTACCCGCCAGCGGAGATCTCGCGCCTGATGGGTATCAGCCAGAACACAATTTATTCGTGGAAGAAACGCGACGAATGGGACGAAACGCCCGCTATCCAGCGTGTCACGCAATCCATGGATGCTCGTCTTATCCAGCTGACGGACAAGAACGAGAAGACCGGGGGCGACTTCAAGGAGATTGACCTGCTGACCCGGCAACTGAAAAAGCTGAATGACGGCCAGCCAGCAGAAGCGGCTGGCGGTAAAAAAACGCGCAAACGCAAGCTGAAAAACCATTTTACCAATGAGCAGATCACGGCACTGCGGGAAAAAATCCTCGACTCCCTCTCCTGGCATCAGCGCGGATGGTATGAGCAGCGCCACCACCGTAACCGTATGATCCTGAAGTCGCGCCAGATTGGTGCCACCTGGTATTTTGCCCGCGAAGCGCTGCTTGATGCGCTGCGTGATGATGTGAAATACCCGTATCAGCGCAACCAGATATTTTTGTCGGCGTCCCGGCGTCAGGCGCACCAGTTCAGGGGATTTATCCAGAAGGTGGCGGAAGAAGTGGACGTTGAGCTGAAGGGGGGCGACAAGATTGTGTTGTCCAACGGCGCAGAGCTGCACTTTCTCGGTACATCAGCAGCAACCGCGCAGTCATACACAGGCAACCTGAAATTCGATGAATTCTTTTGGGTCAGCAATTTCACCAACCTGCGCAAAGTGGCGGGGGCGATGGCGACACTGAAAGGACTGACGCGAACCTACTTTTCCACACCATCAGGCGAAACGCACGAGGCTTACCCGTTCTGGACGGGCGATCGCTGGAACGAAAAGCGCGCCAAATCGAAGCGGCAGGGGTTTGATGTGACCTGGAAGACGCTCAACAGCGGCCTGTTGTGTCCGGATAAAACCTGGCGACAGATTGTTACCCTGAAAGACGTTATAGAACACGGCTGGGAGTATACCGACCTTGAAGAGATACAGGACGAGAACAGCGACGATGAATTCCAGAACCTGTACATGTGCGAATTCGTCCGGGATGGTGAGTCGGCGTTCAACCTTAACGCGCTGATCGGTTGTGGGGCTGATGGTTACGACGAGTGGCCTGACTGGAAACCTTTCGCCAGCAGACCAATGGGACAGCGTGCTGTCTGGATTGGCTATGACGCCAACGGCAGCAGTGGTAAGGGTGACAGCGGCGGGGTATCCGTCACAGTGCCACCTCTGGTGCCTGGTGGTAAGTTCCGCACGATAGAAACCATCCAGGTACAGGGGCTGGAGTTCGAAGAGCAGGCGAAGGTTATCGAAAACCTGACTTTTAAATATAACGTTCAGCACATTGGCATTGACGTGACCGGTGGTAACGGTGAAGCCGTCTACCAGATAGTGAAAAAGTTCTTCCCCATGGCGGTGCCGTACACCTTTAACCTGGCGTCAAAGCGCGCCCTGGTGTTGAAAATGCTCCATATCATTCGCGCCGGTCGCTGGGAATACGATCGCAGTGAGCGGGCACTTGTGACGGCCTTCAATGCCGTGCGAAAAGTTAAGACACCTGGCGGGTTTATCACCTATGACACTGACCGATCCCGCGGCATCAGCCATGGCGATCTTGCCTGGGCGACGATGCTCGCCATTATCAACGAACCGCTGGGACAGGAAAAAGACGGCAGCGGTGGATTCGCGATGGAGTTCTGATGAAAAAGAGTAAAAAGAGTTACAACCGCCAGCCAGCCACATCGCGCGACCTGTCTGACGCACTGAGAAGCGCCCCGTCGCTGAGTGCCTTCAGCTTTGATGGCCCTTACCGGGCGGAGAGTTATGATCTGCTGGATAACATGTACTGCGCCGATAATGGCCGGTACTTTGAAACGCCGGTTGACTGGTACGGACTGGCGCGCGCATCGCGCAAAACGTCATGGCATCAGTCCGCGCTGTACTTTAAACGCAACGTGTTGCTCGGCTGTTTTATCCCCCACAAATTGTTATCGCGTCAGGCGTTCTCCGGGTTTGCCCTTGACTGGTTTGTTTTCGGTAACACCTATCTTGAGCTGCGCACTAACCGACTCGGCGGACCGCTGGAGCTGCGTCATGCACTGGCGAAATATACGCGCAGGGGTACAGACCTTGATACTTACTGGTATGTGCAGGAAGGGAAGGAAGAGTACACCTTCCGGCGTGGTGATGTGTGTCACATCATGAATCCTGATATCAATCAGGAAATCTACGGCATGCCGGAGTATATCGGTGGGATGTTGTCTGCCAGCCTGGCGCACTCTGCCGATACTTTCCGCAAGTTGTACTATGACAACGGCTCTCATGCGGGCTGTATCATCTACATCAGTTCGGCGCAGGCCAACGACAAGAGTGTTGAGGTGGTAAAGAAAACGCTGTCAGAGTCCAGAGGTAAGGGCGCTTTCAAGAATATCCTGCTGCATGCACCTGGCGGCGGCAAAGATGGTGTGCAGATCCTGCCGTTCCAGCAGATCACCGCGAAAGATGAATTCATGAACGTCAAGGCATCTTCCCGCGACGATATCCTTGCCGCTCACCGGGTGCCACCACAGTTGATGGGAGCAATGCCGGGTGAGAAGGGATCGTTTGGCGACGTGGAGAAAGCTGCACGTGTCTATGCGATTAACGAGCTTATGCCGGTGATGGAAGCCATGAAGCACGTCAACGACTGGATGGGTGAAGAGGTGATCCGGTTTAACCCTTACGCACTGCTGGATCAGAACTAACCCGCAATACCCCACCATAAACCACCGCCAGCGCTGACTGTTCCGGGCAGCGCATGGCGAACTGCCTGACACATCATCAAATACTTTCAATATCCCTGCTGCTCTTCCCCCTCGGGAGCAGCGTACTGACGCCTGAACACCGCTCAATACATCGGTCACATCAGATCCGCCTCAGCGCCACGCTGGCGGGCGTTTTCCCACGCCATCAAAACGCAACAGCGCATGACGAAACGACACGCCAAGAAGCGATTACGACGCTAATCAGCGTATCTGGAGGGGATCCCCTTCCTGCCCCTGTTGCGGGGGCTGTTCCCCCGTCACCTGCGCGCGACAAACGCCCCTTTTTTTGTGCAGGCACGGATCCCGGCTCAGACCGCGCCAGCACAGGCCGGAAAGGGCATAAATTGATTCAAAAAAATTGTGCAAAATTGTGCGCTATTGTGCAAACAAAAAAGCGCCATGAGAGGCGCTTTTATTTTGTATTCATTCTTAAGCAGTGGGCTGCGGTACAGGAGATTCTTTTACATCTGGCAGTGGTTCAGAGAACTGCTCAAAATCACCATATGTGTCTTCATCAAAAAGCGAAACAGCTTCAATTTGATCGATTGGAATCACATGTCGAAAATGTTGTAAGTTCAAAGGAGTGGAATCAAAGGTAATGCCTTTTGCTAAATAGAGATCGTAGTAACGATGCTGTTCTCTATATCGCAAAGAATCCTTATCCCTGTAACCGCTAATGAACGGAATGATTTCAAGGTGTGCGCTACTGTGAAACTCAACACGTGGGGCAGCTACATACCCGATGTACACTTTTCTTGATTTAAGTGTCACAAAGATCAGCATTTCGGTATCAATTGCCTGCACCAATAGACTTTCCAGCGAATCCTTTGATGCCATTTCCCTGTATGCTTTTTGCCTGGCATCTTCATTTTCCATCACCTTACGTGCATCTTTTCCTTCCGAGTAAGCAATAAGGCAGGCAAAAAGCATTGAGGTGACGGCAAAAAGTGGTAACCCCATAACCTTTGCATCAACTAACCACTCAAGAAAATGCCATTCTAATGGCTTGTCCCTGAATAGATTGATCACAAACGGAATGATACCCAGCAGCCAGGCGACCATGTATACCGCAAGAACCAAAAGGAACCCCTGGGCAACAAAACGACACCCATGCATTGCAACATAAAAGTAAGAAGACCAACCGTTTGTCCTGGCATGGTGAATACGCGATTGGTAGTGATTCTCGGTGTACCAAAAACCACACACGAGAATCACTGTGATAATCAATGGAGCCATCAAGCAACATCCTTGTTTGCACGATTATGTAATTTGCGAAGATGTTTCATTTTCCTGATGATATCAGCCTGAACATCAGGGTTCTCAGTGTTCAACGTAGCATTGCCATTCGCATCGACAGTAAGGCGGTATCTGTCTGTTTGCTCAAGATGGGTGTCAACATGAGCCGCCACTGCGTCTGTATACTGACGAAGTACCTTTCCAAATATGCCTTTACGCATAACCCCTCCTTCTCATGGCTACTGATTAACTCTTTTCACATGTTACCTATACTATAGACAACCATATAGATGAAAAAGTGCAACATTATCCGCATTTATCCACTATCGGAACATAGAGCACTTCTACACAACAAAAAACACCTCTTACGAGGTGTTTTTATAACATGCAGAACTCACTTCTTGATCGGGTTTTGTTTAACCGGATCAGTTATTGCTTGCCTGATATTCTTTATATGCCTTCGCATGCTCCTCTTTATTTTTAGCTACCCAATGCACTACATCTTTGCGCGATTGAGTACCAGATGGGAGGAGTTCGCGTATAGACCATTCGATACGCTGTTTTGTTTCGATTGACATCGTACTGCTATCGGAAAAACCTTCATTCAAGAGATAGAGCATTTCATAGCCTTCATAACGGCTAAAGCGCTCGCCATCCGATTTCTTTTTTTTAGGGTCATCACCCTGTTGTTTAGCTTTCCAGTTGTAATCGTCGTATAAAAGATCGTCTTTCGTGATATCGGGCATAACGCCTCCATTAGCTGTGTATTGTCTAGTCCTTTGTACATAAAAAACCAATAATCAGACAATTACAATCACCGAGTTTAAGTAGGTGTTACTGACATCACGCCGCCGCGATGAAAAATGGCGGGAATGCAAGGTCGACTAAAAACATGATGAAAATCCCGCAAATTACCCCATTAACGACAGGATCTCATTTGGCTTTCTTTCCCAATCGACTCCAAATGTTTAATTTTCTCCTTTAATTTCAGTTTGTTATTTCTTCTTAACTGCTTTCTTCCAGCGCACGACAAGGTCACATACCGCCACGTATTCAGACGTCGGTTTATCTTTCTCACCGGCACGCCATGCCTTCACTTCCTGCAACCGGCCATTACTCATGGCAATCAGTCCGCCACCGTGGCGAACGCGGGCACCGCCAGCAATCGAACGCACAACGTCATCACTGACGAAAATTCTGCAACTACGCAGCTGCGCGCCAATGCTGGCTATGGTTTCCTGGCTGACTCCGTTTCGTTTCGCAGCTTCTCTTTGCTGTTCCTGCCGCAGTGCCGCTTCGGCTTTTTTCTTCTGGTATTCCGCAACTGCAGCGGCATAGTTATCCGCGCGCCGCTCCGCCTCGGTCCGCAGCTGTTCTCGCCAACGCCGTTCTGCCTCGTCCGGTGTCAGGCTCATATCTTTCGCAGCTGCCACTTTTGGCCCCCACGTCAACGCAGTTTCATCATCAACAGACGTGCGCAGACCGCGCGCGGTACGCTCGAAGGCTTGATCTGAGCTTTCGCGGCCAAAGTTTTTCAGTCTGCTGGTGATTTCCTGCCGTTGCTGGCGTGAATATCGGCGCAAATCTTCGATATTCAGCGGAAGTTCTGTCATCTGACTGTCCGGGTGATCAATACCGGCATGCATCGTCGGTTTTGACGGTGTGGTACCAGCTGGCACCGCCACTTTTAACGGTGGTTTTTCGTCCGTTCCGGAGCGCCCCGTACAGTTATTGACAGAACTCCGAGGGGCCGCTGCGCGGCCTTCTAAGGTCAAAATCTCGACCGGCGACGGCTTACGCTTCGGCACAATCTTGTAATCGGTGGTGCGGGTGAAAATGACTGATTCGCTGCCCGTATAAGGGCAATAAACGCCAGTAATTTTGGCGACCGTGTCACCATAATCATTGCCGTTTTCGGTGAATTCATAGTTAAGCCGAACGCGCAGGCAATCGCGCGCGACAAATGGCCCGCCCTGAGCGTTGGTGTATCCCGGCCAGTCTGGCGCATCGGCTGCTGCCCGTGCCGCTTCCAGTTCCGGATGTAATACCAGCTCGCGGCTACCTAACCGGCGCAATTCGCGCCAGGTGGTAACGGGAGCGCCGCCAATCTGCTGAAACTGGCGGATGTTCCAGCGTGAAGCCCAGGCGCGTACACGCTTTGCCATCTCCCTGACCGGCTGGCCTGACTCAAGATCCACTTCACCATCCATGCCGTAGCCATCGATGTTTTTCGAGATGTATTTCGCGATATAGCCTGTTGCAGACCCAAATTGCTTGTCCATCGGCGTAACAGTAAAACGGTGCTCTGAAGCACCTTTCTCGTTACCGTCCTCTTTCATGGCGTGTTTGCGGAAAATAGCTGTTGCATACTCCACTTCCTCAGGACGGAGGAAAAGCAACAGATGCCAGTGAGGGGTTCCATCATGGTGAGGCTCTGCAACACGAAAACCAAACGTGCGAATACCTTCGCGGCTCCATTTGGCTCTGACGCGCGCCCAGACTTTGCAAAGGTATTTCTGCGTCTGACGCGGGCTGGCGTGCTGGTACTTATCGTTTCGTCTGCCAGACTGGACATGTGTTGAGTGGTAACGCGACGGCGCTGTCAGCGTGTAGAACATGCCAACCAGCCCCATTTCATTCGCCATATCCTCAAACCCGCGCATGCGCACCATCAGCTCATGACGCGCGATCTTCGGGTTGGAAACACTACCCATCACCTTATCCAGTAATGAGCTGCGCTCGCCGGTGTCCTGATCTTCCAGTTCCATCGCCTGAAGGAATTCGAAGTTCGCTTTTTTCTGCGCAACCCATTCCCTGAAGCATGGATCAGAGCAATATGGTGAAGCCACTTTGCTGACATAGCCGGTCGCGATCATAAGATGTTCGCGCCAGCAGTCATGGATACGGCGGATTTTGTTAAGCCACCATTTTTCGGAATGAAGTCTGCCAGCGGCACGCAGCGCCTCATCGGCGTCCAGCTCTTCATCGCAATAACGCGCCCATCCAGGGATGGCAATATTGAGCGTCGCCGCCTTGCTCGCTACAGCCCCGTATGAGTAAATCGACGAAAACTCGAGATCGGATGTTTGTTCGTACTGAAAATCAAACTCGCGCATAAACTCGCTTTTCATCAGATTCGCAAGCTTATACGCCAGTCTTTTCAGGCGTTTTTTGTCTGCCCATGGCAACAGGTGGAAGTCATCGCGCAGTGGGAGAAGGATCGCTGGGAGTGTACTTTGTGGAAGATATTGCGCATTAACCGCATCAACACGGCGTAACACATGGCGCTCAAACGTACCAAACAGCCAGCGCACAACGTCTTTTGGCTTGTTGCGTTCGAGGTTTTCAAGGTGCTGCGAGAAGCGCTTACGGATAAACGCCGGGAGCGTCTGCACCCGGCGGCGGAGGTAGTTAGCGCGGCCATTGCGATCAAATGCTTCACGCGCATCGCCCTCGCGCGGGCGCATAGGAGCACGGTAGACAGCATCAACCAGATCACCATAGGCGAGCGCCTTGCGTTCGCCTTTTGGAGTGATGTATTCGATCGCTGACTCTTCAACCAGGGATGGATTAACTGCTTGCCTTTTGGCGTTCCATTCCCATGTCAGTGGGATGGAATCGCTCATTTAGATACCAGCTCACGGGAAACACAGTCAGCAGCCGTAAGGCGGTAATTATAAATCCGCCATGCTGCATGCTCAGTTATGTCGAATTTTTCTGCGATCTCGGCAAACGTCAGTCTCGCTCCATGTTCGTCATCCCGTAATTCCCTGATTAGCTGTACATCAGCATCTGAAATACGAGTGCTGTGATGCGCATCCCCACATTTAAAAAAACTGATCTTCATACGCAGTGCTTTTTGGATCACATCTCCACGCTTCCGGTGAAGAGACTCAGCCACCTGTTCAACCGTCATTGTTTTACAGTTCTGCCGTATGAAATGTTCTTCTTCCAAAGTGAATGGTCGCTGCTTTGCCAGGAGACCTGGATTGCTCTTCCTGAGTGTTGTAATACGACGCTCAACACCACCAAGAGGCCTTCCTATCTGGCGTGCAACTTCAGCCGCACTAAATTCCGCATATAGCAAAATAAGCATTTGGTCTTCTTCCGGAGTCCATGCCCGAACATGCTTTGGTGCTTTTCCTGGTGTTCCTCTTCGTTTCAGATGCATCGCGCGGCCCCTAAATTGTCACGGTGGCGCCTGGCTTAACCTGCCTGGCGTCTTTTTCGGTATCACGGATAATGGTCGTGCTGCTGTACCTGCCCCAACTCAACACCTCCACCTCCACGATCCAGAAATGGCGATATGGGCGAACGTCGAGCACGCGAGTGATCACTGCATCAACTGTGTTCATCGGGTGGCAACCTCCCGAATCTCTTCGATTGAATCAAGCAGCAGTCGACGGCGGGTACGTTCGGCAAAGTGACGTTTGCCAGTGTCTTTCCGGTAGCACTCTGTTTTACCGACTACCCACATGGATTCCGTCTGGTGCAACTTCTTGCGCTGCGGGCCATCTTTGGTAATAACGATGCCCGTATGAGTCTTTTTGATGGTCATCAGAAAGGCTCCTGCGTTTCACAGCCCTTGGCAGGGTCGAAGCCTAAAAACATCTCGCCGTAAGTTGCATTCCCCATTACCGGTCCACAATCCGGGCAGCGGCCACCGCCAGCACTATCGCAGCCATCACACACGCGAAGAACGCCAATAACCTCGCCAGCCATATCGCGGCTTTTGGCGCTTACAGAGCGGCGGACACTCAGGGAGTGAAGGTTGAAGGCGGAATAAATTTCGCGAGTTTCAGGCGTGTCGCTGTTGGATATCACCGCGCGATGACCATACTGGTGATTAACATTGAGCAGGGCTGCAACCAGGGCGCGATGATCATCCAGGGTAAACGGCTTGCCGTAGGTGGTGAAACTGGCTGTTTTGCTGGCCGGTATGTATGGGGGGTCGCAATAAATAACTGCGTCATGCGCCAGCCGCATAGTGCCAGGGATTGAATCGCGAAAGTCGCCATGATAGAAAAGCGCTTTTGTGTCATTGGCCTTTTCAGCAAACAAACGCATTTCATTTTCAGGGAAGTAAGGCTCGGCATATTTTCCAAAGGGCGAGTTAAATTCCCCCTTCAGATTTTCGCGATAAAGACCGTTGTACGTATGGCGATTCAGGTACAAAAAATACGCAGCATGAAGCAACGCAGCATCCGGATCTAAGTCCGCTTTTTGGGTCAGAGAATTGAATTCAGCTCGCCGCTTATAAAATTCCTCGGCATTATTCCCGCCGCTAAATATCCAGCGACAGGCAGAAATTGTGTCCTCTGGTCGGCCTGTTAGTTGACGGAAGAAGTTGATCAGATTCAGATTGCTATCGCAAAGCACATAGTGACGGTATTCCGTATTCATAAATACGGTTCCGCTACCAACGAATGGCTCAATCAGACAATCAGCTTTTGGCAAATGCTCCAGCAGTTGCGGCATAACGCGAGCTTTTCCACCCGCCCATTTCAGAGGTGACTTAATCATTTTCAACCTCACAACGATTCGAGGTGTGGGGAAGTCAGGCGCTGCCAGATCTCGCAAACCTGCTCGGCGCGATAAACAGCATCTGTCAGCATATAAGTCGCTGTAGAACGGCGCGGATGCGGGACATACCCGGTAACGCCAGCGATATGGATCAATGTTGATAGGTAACGAATGTCGAAAGACGGTAATGATGGACCAAGACCATGGCGGGAAAGAGCATACGCGAGCGTAGCAACGTCTGCTGAGTCTCCGGCTGACCAGCAAATGAGTTTTTCGTGTTTTGAGGCATTGTCTTTGATAAAACGACAGACGCCACTGACAGCATCAATCTCTCGACAGGTAGCATTGATAACCTCAGCACGTTGTTCGGCATCCCCCTTCATGAGCTGTAAAACCGTTTCAGGGTAAATACCGCCCACGGTTCTGATATCAATTGCACGGTAATATTGCGGGCCAATCTTCCCCGTTGATGGTTCGAAAAAAACGCACTCAATAGCGAACACTGGAGAATCAGGGGATTTCCCCAATACGCGAATATCTAACATGATGTTGTTCATAAGCTTTTATCCTCACTGATGATTAATTCGCGGTTGCTGATCCACCGCTCGACTGATAAATGAATTTCTTCCTGAGTGGCACTTTCCTTTTTCAGTTGGCTCATAAAAATACGCAGCAGACCAAGAAGGTGAGCACGTTCGCTTTTCCGTGCATTGGTGTTTATTTCCATAAAGTCCGGATCACTAATTCCGCTCTCCAGTTTTATTGACTTAACCGACATGGCAACCTCCTGAAAAAGGCAAAATGAAGCCCGACATAATGAATGCCTTTAATTTTCAAACCTGATTAGCTAGTGATTAGGACGTGGTTTCCGCTTAACCTGTTTAAATATCCTTTCATGCCAATAATAAAGAAAATCAATAAAGGTCATTCGAGCCCGCTCATGATTTCCGCGAATTGTTTTCTCCAGACCATAAATAATTAAATCAATTGATGGACTGTCAGGAGTTACAACAATGCGTGCGCCATTTTTTAAATTAACAGTAAAACCTTTCTCCGCGTTCTCCACCGCTTCGCGAATCAGCATTTCCCGTTCCCACGATGTTTTCTCTTCAGTAAACACGTAAGCCTCCTACCACTACAGTAGTTTTTTGAATGCTCTTACCAGAGTGATAAGCAAACCTTTGTTTATCTTTTTCGTATAAACAAAAGGCTTACTCATACCTTTAATAAAGCGTACCTTGTTCGGTTCTGGTTTAAAGAACCGTCCGTCTGGGCACTCGATCCAACCGCGAGTATTGCGGCAGTGCGTGACTTGGCAACCCTGCCTTAACAGGCTGGCAAGTGATGGAGCGTTATCGTTCATATCTTGTTCCTGCTACAGTTGTCTGCGGGACTTGCGTTCTACTTCTTCGCGTCTGGCTTTGAACTCAGAAACCTGCTTCTCTTTCTGTTGCTTGACATTATTGCAATGCCGTCTTATCAGAAACTGAATCAGATTTAAAATCAGCACTGCAAATATAAAGAGCACTGCGCCGATCATCATTTCCATCATCATTGCAGTCCTCATTTATAAGAAACTGCTGTTTTTTAACATACGGTCAATCGTGGCGCAGGCTTCTGCTAATGCGAAATCACGGCCATAGTAATTATCCGTTTCTGCCTTATCGTCACGCTTGTTTATCAAATAAGTCTGACGAGCGTTAAAAATATTACGTGGCGTTTTACGAATGGTGAAACCGCGATAAGCGAAAGTGTTTTTACTGACCTGTACAGCGCCGTGAATACTTCCGGCATGTGATCCGTGTTGTGAATACTGTTTTCGCATTACTAATTACTCCTTATGCGCGGTTTTGTAGGGTGGAACGGCTATTACGTTTCAACACATTGTGTTTGTTGCCAGTGGTGCGGCGATAAGTTGCTTTATCTCGCATCAGGCGGTCGATGTAGTGTTTTTCTTCCGGGGTAATTAGTGCGCGGCAGTGTGCTACAGCGTCCCAGTATTCTTGCAGCATGATGAAACGTTTTGGACGTTTTGAACCTGGCATACCCTCGCGGTGGACTGGCAGTTGTGCGCGATCCATCAGATTACGAACTGATTTGAGGGTTCTGCCTGTCAGGTAGGCGAATTCAACAGGTGTAACGAAAATCTGCTTTTGAAGTTCTTCAGTGTTCATGTCCCTGATGCCGTCAGCCTGCGAAGTAGTCATTTTGCAAGTGCGTGCAACGCGGGCTACATCTAATGGGAATTGCCGTAAATGTTGAGATCCCGCGTTTAATTCGATTTCTCGTGATTGTGTCATTTGTTAGACTCCAACGTTGAGGCATATTGAGGCTAATGTAGCCTCTTTGCCTAAAGGTGGTCATTGTGCTTAGTTAAGCACCAAATGACCGATATCGGGTAATATGACGAGATCAAAGCATTATGTCAATGACGCAAGGTGAGAAATTAAGCCTTATCAGAGAATCTGAACGCCTTACTAAACGCCAACTTACTGATTTAACGGGGTTGAGTTATTCAACTTATGGCGGGTATGAGCGCGACACGACCAAAATGACTCTTGAGTCAGCAATCAAGCTCTTTGGACATCCACGGTTCCATAAGTACCAGGAGTGGTTCATGTACGACCGTACGGACCCGAGCCGAGGCCAAATAGCACCGGCTCTCGCACACAATGGGCCAGACGAAATTCAGTCAGACCCCTCCGGGAAACAGATTGGTTAACTTTATATAAACATTACATTTTCACTATTTGTTACCAGGATAGTGATCTGACTGTTGGAGGGTTTTCTTATGTCCGTTAAGAAACTCGAAGATGGTCGCTATGAAGTGGATGTAAGGCCGCGCGGGCGCGACGGAAAGCGCATACGGCGGAAGTTTGATAGGAAAGCAGACGCACATGCTTTTGAGCGCAGCATCATTGCAAAGTATCAAAATCATGATTACCTGAACAGACCGGCTGATAAACGAAAACTAAGCGAGTTCATTGCTCTTTGGTGGCAGTTAATAGGGCGGAATAAGAACTATGCAAACCGCAGGCTTAGTGCTGTTAACTGCATTTGCCAGGATATGGGGGATCCCATGATTTACCAGATTGATGCTCGATGCCTTATCGACTACCGCGCATACAGACTGGAGCAGGGGATTAAGGCTTCAACGATAAATCATGACCTGTTTGCTCTTAGTGGCGTGTTTAAAGCTATGGCTGAAATTGATGAGTTTCACGGTGAGAATCCGGTAACAGCAATTTCAGCACTGAAAGAGCCTAAAACGGAAATGTCGTATTTCACTGAGTCGGAAGTAAACCGGTTGTTATCCCTGTGCTCTGGTGATTACTACCGTATTGCCGTTCTGCTACTTGCCACTGGTGCTCGGTGGGGTGAAGCCTACCAGCTTAAGGCTGAAAACATTGTCGGTAACAGGGTGATGTTTACGATCACTAAAAATGGAGATCGGAGAGTGGTTCCCATATCTGACGACATTGCAAAAATAGTGAAACATCGGGAGTCAGGAAGGTTGTTCCGCGTGAGCTATAAAACCTTTCGTCTGCGCATGAAGGAAGCAAAGCCCAATCTTCCAGATGGGCAAGCTGCGCACGCGCTACGTCATACGTTCGCTACGCACTTCATGATCAAGGGCGGAAATATTATCGCGTTACAACGTATTCTTGGTCATTCCGACATATCACAGACAATGACTTACGCTCACTTCGCGCCGGACTATTTATTGGACGCTGTGAGCTACAATCCCCTCAGTGGAATGTCCACATTATGTCCACACTCTGGAGGCAATGCAGGGGTTTTGAGGGTTAGTTGAGTCTGTAATATACTGAATTAGCGCAGTGCCTTGCGGTGCTGCGCAGTTTGAAAACCTCCCAGCAAGGGGAAGGTCAAGGGCGTTTTTAGAAAAGATGAAAAAAGGGGGCGAAGGGGGAAAAAACGGGAACGTCAGAGCGCTCCCGGTCTGTTATTGATTGAGGACGATAAGCGGCGTTCGATGCTCCGGTTCATTTATGACCGTGAGATCGGCACCATACAGCGCGTTCAGCGCCCGTTGCTTCAGGACATCCTGTGGATACCCGTTATCAACAATCCTGCCGCGCTCCATCAATACCACGCGGTCGGCATAACGCGCCGCGAGGTTGAGATCGTGCAGGACGCAGCAGACGCTAAACTGCCGTTCACGCACCAGACGACGCAGCAGACGAAAAAGGTGCTGCTGGTGGTGAATATCCAGGGCGGAGGTGGGTTCATCGAGAAACAACCATTTGGGCCGAGGCTCGGGCTCCCAAAGCTGAACCAGCAGACGTGCCAGCTGTACCCTCTGTTGTTCTCCTCCCGACAGATGCCGATAATCGCGCGCGGCCAACGCCTGGCAATCACACAACGCCATGATGTGTTCCGTTTCATCGCCGGTGTTGCACGTACGATACGGATGCCTGCCCATGCGAATGACCTCCTGCACGCTAAACGGGAAGGCCATATGACTGTTCTGGCGCATCACCGCACGGGTTTTTGCCAGCTCGGTGATTGACCACTCGTCCAGCGGCTTGCCGAATAAGCTACAGCGCCCACTGTGAGGTTGCAGATAACCCGTGAGCTGGCGTAGCAGCGTCGATTTCCCTGCGCCATTCGGGCCAAGGATCGCGATGATCTCTCCTTGGGGTAGCGTCAGGGAAACATCGTCGGTCAGTCGTCTCCCCTGAATGTGGTAGATCAGATTTTCTGCGGCGATCATGACACCCTCCGGCTACGCAGGATTAACCACAGAAAATACGGTCCTCCGATCAGGCTGGTTAACAGGCCAACGGGCATTTCGGCAGGCTGCACCAGAGTGCGGGCCAGCGTATCGGCAATCAGGAGTAGACAGGCGCCCGCCAGCGTAGAACAGGGAATCAACCAGCGATGATCGGCGCCGGTAGTCATTCTGATCAGATGCGGGATCACCAGGCCAATAAAGCCAATTACGCCGCTGACGGCAACGGCAGCGCCAACCAGTAGCGAGCTGAGTAACAGTAATTTCTGACGCTTACGTTTGACGTTTACGCCGAGGTAATGCGCCTCTTCATCGCCCAGTTGCAGCAAATTAAGGGTTCCCGCCATACAAACGGTGACAGCAATGGCTGGAAGAACAAACGTGCTGGCGACCAGCAGCGTTGGCCACTGGGCCTGGCCGAGATTGCCCATCATCCACAGCGTAAGTTGACGTAGCTGCTGCTCGTCGCCCACATAGCTCAGTACGCCAATAGCCGAACCGCACAGAGCATTGATAGCGATACCGGCTAACAGCAGTTGCATCATCCCGCCGTGGTGATGACGCTGGCTTATCAAGAAAATAATCGTGCAGACCACCATGCTGCCCGCGACGGCAAAAATCATCTGCTCATACAGCACCAGCACCACGGGGAACGAAAAGGGGATAACGATCGCGATGCCGACCATCAGCGCGGAGCCGCTACTGACGCCAAGCAGGCCAGGATCGGCCATCGGATTACGAAAAAGCCCCTGCATGATGACCCCTGCCGTCGCCAGCGCCGCACCGACCAGTACGGCCAGCAATACGCGGGGCAGGCGGATGTTCAACCAGATATCACGGTATTCGTCGTTGAACAGCGCGCTGAAGCTAATGTTCAGCGCCCCCTGGCTGGCTCCGAAGAGCATCAGAGCGACCAACAACAGAGAAAGACCCGTCAGAATGCTGACGGAAGAAAGCGAGTCCTTAAGCACGCAACGCTCCATAACGTCTTTGCGGCGCGAAGTTCCCGCGCCGCGAGGGGTTTACGCGGGTTTGAGTCCTGGCTCAACCAAACTGTAAATCTGGTTATTGAGTGACGGGGCTGTAGCCAGCTCGTGAATGTGCTTTGCAACATCTGCACGCATCACAAAACCATGGCACTCCTCGGCCTGTATCCGTTGCGCCTGACCTGTGGCTACACCGTTCAGTAAACCGCCGGGGCGGAGAATGGCGTAGTCCAGTTGACTGGTTTGTAGCCAGCTTTCAGCCAACGATTTTTCCCGTACCGCCTGACCAAATGCGGCCCTGGCGCGTGGAGACAAAAAGGGCCAACTGTCGCCACAGCCAAGCGAAGTCACCAGAATCATGCGTTTGATCTGCGCTTTTTCTGCTTCATCAATGACGGTTCTGTGCGCCAGATAATCCTGGGCACCGCCCATGGAGGAGATCACCGTGGCATGTTGACCCGCTGCGCGACAGGCACAGGCGGTGACCTGGCTGTTGCAGGCGTCGCCAATGAAGACCTGCACACCTTTTTCCTGCAACCCGGCAGCGATCTGCGCGTTGCGAACGACGGCAATCACCGGACGTTGTTCCGCCAGTGCGAGTGCCAGCGTTTTCGCGCCGACGCCGCTACCACCCGCACCAAAAATGAGCCATGGAGCCATCAGGCATGTTCCTTTAAGGATGAAGACAGCGCGTGAAAGGCGCTGACCTGCTCGGCCAGTAGCTGGCGATGCTCATCCCGACCGAGGAAAATTTTGAACATAGCGCTACCCGCCTGGTTAAAGAAGAGAATGGACGCGGTGTCCATGCCCATAAATTTGCGTTCAATCAGGGCGATATGCGTGCAGTTTTCTGCCTTGATATGACCGGTCATGCCTTTTTTGCCGCGCAGGTTGAAGTAACCGTGGCGGTGGAATCCTGAAGGTAATTCACCCGTGAATTCCAGAATGATATCAGCAGTATGGACCAGGGTGGTGACTTTGCCCCATTCGCTGACGGTTTCCCAGACGGTATCAAATTGACTGCCGGAAACCAGCGTCGGGGAGGGGAGATTTTTTACCACCTCCAGCAGCGTGGTGTTGTACTGGGCTGCGATAGCTTCCAGCGTACCGTCCGGCTCAGTTTTCAAAAAATCCTGTAAAGAGACATGGCTCATACTTCACTCCTTTTATGGTTGCTCTACCGCAATACGCGGCGCGTTAAGTGCCTGAATCAGTTCATCAAGAGACTGCAAAATATTGCTCGCCCAAAAACGCCCTTCATTGGTCAGGCGCAAACAGGTGCTGGCATCTCGCGTCAGTCCTGCGTGATGCCACTGGGTCAGTAGCGGGATCAGTTTTTGTGCATGAGGCGTCAGTTCATCCAGCGGGACGCGGGCCGTTTCAATGCCGGCCTGGAGGGTGTGTCGCCACTGGAAACCCCGCTCGGCGGTGCGCATCATCATCATGAGCGGTTTTTTTCCGGCGGCGATGGATTCATGCCATGTGGTCAGATTGCGCTCGACCATCCAGGAATAGCCATTGACCGACCCCCCTGCGCCAGAGCCGAATGCCAGACAGTCTGCTCCCTGTTTAATCAGCAGGTTGTACAGATTGCGTTCCCGCGTGGTTCGTGCCCAGTGGCTGTTACTGATGCAACGCCAGCCCGCGCTGTCCATAAAATCGCAGCCCTGAAGATAGAGATCGCGACGTTCGGCAGGGGAGGGAACCGTTGTGCGCCCGGTTTCAACCGCTTTGCCAAGCGGCGTATTGGGGATCAGGTTCAACGCATAAAGATCTACGCCGTCGAGGCCGATGTCGCGGGCAATCGCCAGATCGTCGCCCCACAGTTTGGCGTCCTGTCCTGGCAGACCAAACAGCAGATCGCAGACCACGGCGGCTCGATCCCGTTTTACCAGCCCCTGCATAAAGGCAATTGCGGTCGGGCCGTCCGAGGTGCGCGCCATTTTCTTGCGGATCCGGCTGTTGAAAGACTGAATACCGATCGAAAACCGATTGGCGCCCGCGTCAAGGCAGGCATCGATTCGGGCGTCGTCAAAATTGAGCACCCGTCCCTCAATGGTGATTTCGCAGTCCGGCGCCAGCGGGAGCTTTTCTCGTAGCGCAGTGATGATTCTGGCCAGATCCCGTGCCGACAGCGCAGACGGTGTACCGCCGCCAAAATAGACGGCGTGAATCGGGGCCGAC
Organism: Citrobacter sp. Cpa228; assembly: GCF_030333085.1. Lineage (NCBI taxonomy): Bacteria > Pseudomonadati > Pseudomonadota > Gammaproteobacteria > Enterobacterales > Enterobacteriaceae > Citrobacter > Citrobacter sp. Cpa228. The sequence goes on from NZ_JAOWGQ010000043.1 coordinate 27,157, forward strand.
TGATGCAATGCGCTATCGGCTTCCATCTCTATTTCGCGCAGCAGCGCGTTGGTGTAGCGGGCGCAGTGATCCTCTTCAAAGCGGTTTTGATAAAAACCGCAGAAAGTACAATGTGTTGCACAAAAAGGGATATGCAAGTAAACCAGCCGTTTACGCGGCGGGGTGGGCTGGCTGATGACATCCTGCCAGGTTTGTGACAATAGCTCTTTGGCAACCGGGATCGCCCCACGCCAGGGCATCGTGGCGCGGCGATCCTTAAAGGGCTGACTTCCCTCGAGCGCAAAATGCGCAGTGAGATCCAGCGAGTGTTCAGTTTTCATTGTTCTTTATAAATCCAGTTAGTGAGGCCAGAATTGCTGGTGCAGGGCTTCAACCGCATCGGCGACGCGCGGCCCCATACCCAGAATCAGCGCCTGGTCTACCGCCACAATGCGCTGATTTTTCCAGGCTGCAGTGTGGGTAATACCGGCGATTGCGCTCAGACGATTCAGATCGCCATCCACCATTTGCGACGTCACCACGATGACCTCCGGGTTGGCCGCGATCAGCGATTCCGCGCTGTAGCTTTTGTACTGCGCGTGAGTGGCGACATTTTGTGCGCCCGCGAGGGTCATAATGGCATCGGCAACGCTACCCTTGCCGGCGACCTGTGGCGCGCTGCCGCCAGCGGAGAGAATGAACATGGCTTTGACCGGCGCGTTTTTCGCTGCCACGCTGTGCTGAACGCGATCCAGACGTTGACGTATGCGATCGATCAACGTCTCACCTTGTTCAGGAATGCGCAGGGTTTGAGCCAGTTCCCGAATGTTGGCGTACATCTGCTCAACGGTGGCCGGGACGCGCGGCAACGTCACGACGTTAACTTTTTGCGCCCTAAGTTGATCCAAAACGATTTGAGGGCCTGCATCCTGCCAGGTGATAAAGCTGTCCGGATGCAGTGATAAAATGCCCTCGCTGCTTAACTGCTTCCAGTAGCCGATATGCGGGAGTGCGGCAGTTTCGGGTGGATACGAGGTGGTTTCATCAACGCCGACCACCCGGTTGCCGATGCCCATGGCGTAAATCAGTTCGCTAAGCGATCCGCCCGCTACTACCAGGCGGTCGGCGGAGTGGGCGCTGAAAACACAGGCGAGGCTCAGTAAGCCAATCATGAGTTTTTTCATCGTCAGAAATTCCACGCAAAGCCAACGGCGGCGTTGAAACCCGCGGCTGGAATAGATTCATGCGCGGTTCTGTAACGCTTGTCGGTCAGGTTGTTAAGCGCGAGGTTGACCTGATACTGGTCTTGCGGACCAAACTCGGTGTTGAATGCGAGGTTAAGCGTGGCCCAGCCCGGGTAATTAATTTCCGTAGTACCGGTATTATCTTTGGCGCTGGACGCCGCGCGGATAAAGACATCGGACGTTACGTTAGCGACATTCATCAACCAGGTATGTTTCAGACCCACGCGCCCGGTCAGCGTAGGTTCGCCGGTATCCCAGGTTTTAATCGTGTCGCCCTCGTACTGACGGCGAATGAGATTACCGCTCAGGTAAGGTGAAACCGCCCAGCCGTTGTATTCTGCGGTGAGTTCCATGCCCCAGGTTTTGGCCCGATCGATGTTGTCGTAGTAGTTGTAGCCGCCACGTGAAGAGGTGCTGTTACCGTAGCAAACGGGTTGGCCTGCACAGGCCAGACTGGCGATATAGTCTTTGGCTTCGGAGTAATAAATGGCGCCGTCTATCAGCCACATATTCCCTTTATACCGCGCGCCTAACTCATAGTTATTCGAGTGTTCCGCCTTCAGATTTGGGTTGCCGTAGGTCACGCTGCCGCCTGCGGACGTCTGCGTGAACAGCTGAGTCAGCGTAGGGAAGACATAGCCCTGGGCGTATGCTGCCCGGAGTTCAAGATCTTCAAAACCGGAATAACGCAGGCTGGTTGAGGTCACCAGTTCATCATCGTGAACGGAATTTCCCCCGGTAGATTGCCAGGTCGTACCGCTGCTTTGGATAGTTTGCGTATCGTTGCGATTGAGTTTTGAGGACAGCCAGTACTGGCGTGCGCCGACGGTCCACGTCCAGTCATCGGCAAAGCGCCAGTCGTTTTGCGCGAATAACGAGGTGTTGCTTTGCTCCGCTTCGTTGTATGACAGCGTGCGGGTTTGCGTATCGAAGAAGCCGGTAGCCGCGGTCTGGCGCGTGCTGCCGTCCGTGTCCTGTTTTATTTTGTCATGCTGATACTGAGTGCCAATCACCAGCTCGTTGTTGGCAGGCAGGGAGAAGTTGCCCTGCAGCGTTACCCCCTGGGTATACTGCTTGTCGTTGGTATTGGTTTGATTGCTTACCGTCAGCGCTTTAATCATCGGGCTGGGGATGACCTGGGTCGTTTTGACCCGGTTTTCAAATTTGCGCTCTATTGTCTGGGCGTATGCGTCAACATGGATGTTCTTCAGGTAATCCCCATCGGCCGCGTAGTCGTAGAAAAGACCGATTTTCTCGCGTTCCAGCTTAGGAATTTTGACGCTAAAGTCGTCGAACTGACCTTCCGGGTCGTCAAACCAGGTTTGAGTGGACAGCTTATAACGGTCAAGGGAGAGCCCAATTTTGTGGCGATCGAAGTTGTAGCCAAGCCACACGCCCTGGCCGTTATTACGGAAGTTGGTGTCGGGTAATCTTCCGTCAGGTGTGTCGCGGTTCCCCTGGTCGGAATAGCTGCCATTAATGCGGTAGTCAAAGTTTCCGATGCTGCCCCAGGCCGCTGCCGACTCTTCCCATCCTGCCGTTGCGGAGTTATAAACAGCCTTAACGCTGCCGCCGAGGGGCTTATCGCCGCCTTTTTTGGTAATAAAGTTCACGACGCCGCCAATCGCCTGCGAACCGTAGAGGACAGAATAGGGGCCTTTGACCACTTCAATACGTTCCAGCGCGGATTCATCAATCAGCAAACCGGCTCCGTAGTTTTGTCCGGCACGTTGGTAACTGACGACCTGGCCGTCGATCAAAATCAGCACCCGCGAAGACGCTTCGCCACGGATACGAATTTGTTTCCGCCCTGCGAGGGCGTTATCGGTGACTTCGACGCCGGGAATATCTTGTAAATCATCAGCAATAGAAACGCTGGTGGAGTTTTGCAGCGTCTGGCGATCGATAACCTGGATGGTTGCCGGGCTATCCCAGAGACTACTTTCTGTGCGGTTAGCCGTGACGATCACCGTGTCTTCGTCGGACGTAGAAGTGTGTGTTGGAGAGGTAGCTGCAAAAGCAGCGCCGGACATGCATAATGTCAGGGCTGAAAGAATAAATGGCCTTTGGTTATTCCGTGGCAACATAAGAGAACCTTTATTGAATGTAAATGATCATCATTATCATTCGCGTTTATATATAAAATTGTTTCCCTCTGTTCAAGATGAAAGATGTAGAACCAATATATCTTTTGATTTGAGTCAATTTCGTACAGTCATTAAATGTAGAAATGTGATCTGAATCGAATATAACAATGTGAATTAAAAGGATTTATGCATCGCGGTGATGGTGGGAAATGTGCAGGGTTCTCGGGTAAATCATTAGGACAATCTGGGCTATAATGGGGCTCAGTACCAACAAGATCCGCGGGGGAAATGTGAATATTAGCGATGTTGCGAAAAGAACCGGTTTAACCAGCAAAGCGATACGCTTTTATGAAGAAAAAGGCTTAGTGACGCCGCCGCTGCGTAGCGAAAATGGCTATCGCACCTACAACCAGCAGCATCTGAATGAACTTACGCTGCTGCGCCAGGCGCGGCAGGTTGGCTTTAACCTGGAAGAGTGCGGTGAGCTGGTAAATTTGTTTAACGATCCGGCGCGTCACAGCGCGGATGTCAAAAAGCGCACGTTAGAAAAAGTGGCGGACATCGAGCGGCATATCAGCGAGCTGCAGGCCATGCGCTTGCATTTGCTGGCATTGGCGGAGAGCTGCCCTGGCGATGACAGCGCCGAATGCCCGATCATGGATAACCTCTCCGGCTGCTGCCACCATAAAGCGAAGGCCTAGCCGCGAGGTGGTTGCAGCATAAAGACCACCGTACCGCGATACCACGCTGACTTTTCCAGTTGCGCTTCAGCCTGCACATCCCGGCTCCCGTGTTGTACCAGCCCGAGCTTAAACGGAATGCGTAACCGGGTGAGTGCGGGCAGATACGCCTGATAGTTGGCTACCGTGTGACGTCCCTGATAGCTCTGCACCACCAGTTCATCAACCGGTAACGCGTTCAGCGTGGCGACATCGCCGGTCTTGGCCCAGTCCAGCAGTCCGGTCACCCCAAGAGCGAACTCCGACGGCAGCTGCTGGCGCAGCTGTTGCAGAAAACGGGCGTAATCGGCGAGCTGGTGAGTCGCGGCGTCAAAATCAACCTGCAGGCCGACCACGTGATTGCCAGCCGCCTGCCAGCGTTGCATTAATCGTATAATGCGCGCCGGGATCGCTTCCGGCACGTCGAGCGTGGTAAAGCGCACGGTCAGCCAGATTGACGGAAAGGTCAGATGGCTGACCGGCAGACCGAGACGCTGAAAAACCACGTTACCTGAACGAATCAGCACCTCACCCTGATGCAGATAGACCGTTTGCGCGTCTTTAAGCTCATCACTGGCCTTCACGCCGGACCACAGCCAGAAGGCCGGATGTTCACAGGCGGCGACGATATCCGCCGCCTGCGGCTGGCCTGTCAGCAGCGCGGTTACCAGTAGTATTTGAGTTTTTGCGCCCACGGACTTCCCGGATACTGCGTTTTCAGTTGGGTGAACCAGCCTTTACGCTGCAGTTTATCCACTTCCTCACCGCCGCACTCGTTAGAGCCTGACGGCGCATAGCACATGATGGCGCGATACAGCGCGAAGCTCTTGTCTTCAACCTCTGCTTTCGGCGAAGTGATTACCTGCTGATAGTAGCTTTGCCTGTCGAACTGGCCGAACGGCTCCTTACGCGATATTGCTGATTCAAGCACATCGTTGCCGGCACTGTTTTTCCACAAATCAACGTGGGTTTGCGTGGTGCGGAAGAATTCGCCTAAGCAGTTCAGCGCGTGGGCATCATCCGCTTTTTTGTTTAATACCGTTACCGTTTCATTGAGGCTGCGACAGGTGTAACCGGCTTGAGCTGCATCGCCATTCCAGTCGAAAATACTCAGATTAACGTCATCAAACGCGTCGCTAATAACCGGAGGAGTGATGGCGCTGGCCAGTTTTCTGTCATTCAACCAGTCGCCAAAGCGGTTTTCGGTAAGATCGCGTACCAGCAGCGTATGCAGGGCGATGGTTCGCTCTTCATTGTTAGGTCCATGGACGGCCTGTTGGCGCAGCAATTCAGGCGAGGCCTGTGTTTTCAGGATCTGCGAGCGAAAACGCAGGTTGGTGACTGCGCTTTCTGGGGCAAAAACCGCCGCCACGTCGCCGCTATAAACCAGCGTTGCGGCGAGCTTAGCCTGTACATACTGCTGCTGTTCGTTGTCCTGGCTGAGTTTTAGCAATTGCTGCCAGAAATCACGCGCCGCGCTCCAGTTCTTCTGGCCCATCAGCGCTTCGCCGTACAGCACTTGTTCGCTGAAGGCGAGGGTATCGTGAGCGGCAAGTTTCTGCGCTGGCGTAACTGCCTGAATAATCGCCGCATAGTCCCCTGTTGCCAGCCACAGATTCAGTTGCAGATCGCGCCATAGCGGCAATTTTTGGCTCTGCTCAAACACCGGTTTGCTGGCATCGAGCTGCGCTTGCGTCAGCGTGGGGTTACTGTTGTTATCCAGACGCAGCGCCCGCAGCAGTTCGATATAGCTGACAAGCGGCGCATCGGGGAAGGCTTCTACCACGGACTGTTCGTAGAACGCCATACCGTAGACATTATCGTATTCGATGACAATTTCACGCAGTTGCCGAGCGTCAGCAGACTGCTGGAGCGTCTTCTCATACAACCCTGCCAGCTGCGGCCACGCCTGTAAATACCAGTTAATGCGACGCAGCATGCCGCGCGCGGAGTCGGCGTAAAGCCCCTGCGGGAAGCGTTGCAGATAGGCTTGCGCCTGCGTCTGAGCCTGAGTCGCGTCCTCGCGGTTAATTTTTGCAATATCAAAATCGCCGTACTCGCCCACGCTGTTCTGGCTGCTCTTGTTCAGGGCCGCACGCATCAGCATGTATTGCGCGGTCTCTGCCAGCCACGGACGCTCACTGTTGGCAAGCTGAGTGAAATCCCGTTCGGCACTGGCATAATCCCCGGCATAAAAACTGGCGGCCGCGGCCAGATAATTTTTATAGGACTGAGCCGACGAATCAGCCGGGAGGGGGGCAAGCGAAGACTCAATTTGCTCGCGGGTTGCCCCGGATAGCAGCCCTGTACGTGCCTGGGCTAAGGCCTGGCGCTGTTCCGCCGTTAACGTCGAGTCGGCCAACAGTGCGGCAAAAAACGCGCTGACGCTCCCGGTGTTATTTGAAACATGACGGTTCTCAAGTTCAGCGTCGTTGACGTTTATTTCGTCTGCGCGAATGTTCAGTTCGGCCATCTGTCGGGAGAGTGGGCTGCCTTCGCCGGATACTGGAGCCGTGGCTGGCGGCGGGGCAACGTCATCCCACTGCGGATGATACGCAAAATAGAAATCGCGGGAGCGGGTGATGTCCGCTGGCATTGATTGCACCGGCAGAGCAAATGATTTTTCCTGGCTCAGCAGTCGCAGCAGGTTATCGCGGCTGTCGTTTTCCGGATTAAAGGTCGGCGTGCCTTTCAGCAGGCAGCTGTCGTCGCTCCATTTACAGTCTTCCATATCGAAAGAGGCGAATGCCTGCGGGGCGGCGGTCAGCAATGTGCAAAGGGCAAAGGCAAGGGGTGTCTTCCTGACCATAGTCTTATTTCCTGTCTTTTTATTGTGATACCGCTTTAATAATCAGGGTTATCCCTTCAACGGCAATGACTTCAACCTGAGTTCCGGCGCTCAAATCGTCGCGGGCGCTGACGGGCCATGAGCTATCGCCGACGCGCATATGTCCACGGCCATTGACCAGGCCCGATTCCAGAATAAATCGACGGCCAACCAGCTGCTGCCCGCGCTGGTTAAGATGGCTGTCGGCCGGTTTCTGCTCTTGCACGCGCTTCGCCAGCCATTTCCACCACAGCCACGCCGCCAGCAGTGTTAATACGGCGAACATTGCTCCCTGCCACGCCCAGTCAAGCGGAACGAGCCAGACGACCAGACCGGTAATTACCGCCGCTACGCCACTCCACAGCAGATAGCCGTTACCGCCCAGCATCTCAGCGGCGAGTAGCAAACCGCCGAGGCTGAGCCAGAAGATGTGCGGATGCACCAGAATCATCGCTATCATGATTTTTTCCGCTCGCTGGCGCTGTCCTTAATCAGCTCAGTGATCCCGGCAATAGAGCCCATCAGGCTGCTGGCATCCAGCGGCATCATCACCACTTTGCTGTTATTCGACGAACCGATATGTTGCAGCGCTTCGGTGTATTTCTGTGCCACAAAGTAGTTCACAGCCTGAATATCCCCGGCGGCAATGGCCTCAGAAACCATCTGCGTTGCGCGAGCCTCGGCTTCTGCGGAACGTTCACGCGCTTCAGCCTGTAAAAACGCGGACTGGCGTTCACCTTCTGCTTTCAGGATTTTCGACTGCTTCTCACCTTCGGCCTTGACGATTTCTGCCTGACGGATCCCTTCGGCTTCAAGAATGTAGGCACGCTTGGTACGTTCGGCTTTCATCTGCGCGTTCATCGCGTCGATAAGTTCGGCTGGTGGGCGCACATCGCGGATCTCGATACGGGTGATTTTGATGCCCCAGGGATTCGTGGCTTCATCAACAATATGCAGCAGGCGCGTGTTGATGTTGTCGCGTTGGGAGAGCATTTCGTCGAGTTCCATCGAGCCGAGAACGGTACGAATGTTGGTCATGGTCAGGTTGATGATCGCCAGTTCCAGGTTGCTGACTTCATAGGCCGCCTTCGGCGCGTCGATGACCTGAATAAAGCAGACGGCATCAATGGCGACGTTGGCGTTATCTTTGGAGATGACTTCCTGAGAAGGGATATCAAGCACCTGTTCCATCATGTTGATCTTACGACCGATGCGGTCCATGAACGGCACCACAAGGCTTAAACCTGGTTGCAGGGTCTTGGTGTAACGGCCGAAACGTTCCACCGTCCATTGGTATCCCTGCGGGACGATTTTGACGCCAGCGCCGACGATGACCAGCGCGACAAAAATAAGAATAGGAATAAAAATGAGCATTGATGAAACCTCCTGTTGTGCTGTCCTTTACTGCCTCATTAATTAAATTATACCCGATTATTCAAGGTGGGCTCCCCTATAATAAATTACAGGCATAGACTGTCTGCACGAAAGATGTAAAAAAGGGATGGGTAATGGAAGAAAGCAGCATTCTGCTTCAGTTAAAAAATGTCGCATGGCAGGCAGGGGAGACGCAGGTTCTCAATAACATCTGTTTTGATCTCCGCGCCGGAGAATTTAAGCTGATTACCGGCCAGTCCGGCTGCGGGAAAAGTACGTTACTCAAGATTGTGGCGTCATTAATGAGTCCGACTGCCGGTGAAATTCTCTTTGAAGGCAAGGAGATCAATACCCTCAAGCCGGAAACGTATCGCCAGCAGGTCTCTTATTGCGCGCAAACGCCCGCTTTGTTTGGTGACACCGTTTACGACAACCTCATTTTCCCCTGGCAAATCCGTAACAAACGTCCGGATCCGGATGTGTTTCTGGCCGATCTGGCTCGTTTTGAGCTCCCCGAGACGATCCTCAGAAAAAGCATCAATGAGCTGTCCGGTGGCGAGAAGCAGCGCGTCTCGCTAATTCGTAATTTACAGTTTCTGCCGAAAATCCTGCTGCTCGATGAAATCACCAGCGCGCTGGATGAAGCTAATAAACGTAATGTGAACGAGCTAATTCACCACTATGTGCGCGATAAGAATATTGCTGTGCTGTGGGTGACGCACGACAAAGATGAAATTAATCATGCGGATAATGTCATTATCCTTCAGCCGCATGCCGGAGAAATGCAGGAAGCACGCAATGAACGAGCATAATATTACCAATGAGTCCCTGGCATTAGCGATGATGCTGGTGGTGGTGGCGATCCTGATTAGCCACAAAGAAAAACTGGCGCTGGAGAAAGATATTCTCTGGAGCGTTTGCCGGGCGGTGGTTCAGCTGATTATCGTCGGCTATGTGCTGAAATATATTTTTGGCGTTAACCACAGCATTCTGACCTTACTGATGGTGCTGTTTATCTGCTTTAACGCGGCTTATAACGCACAAAAGCGCAGTAAATATATTGATAAAGCTTTCCTCTCGTCGTTTATCGCTATCACGGTGGGGGCGGGGCTAACGCTGGCGGTGCTGGTTTTGTCTGGCTCTATCGAGTTCACGCCGATGCAGGTCATCCCGATCTCCGGCATGATTGCAGGCAATGCGATGGTGGCAGTGGGGCTGTGTTACAACAATCTGGGACAGCGGTTTAACAGCGAACAGCAGCAAATTCAGGAAAAACTTAGCCTCGGCGCGACGCCGAAAGTGGCCTCTGCGCCGCTGATTCGCGACAGCATTCGCGCCTCGCTGATCCCAACGATCGACTCTGCAAAAACGGTAGGGCTGGTAAGTTTACCGGGGATGATGTCCGGGTTGATCTTCGCGGGTATTGATCCAGTAAAAGCGATTAAATATCAGATTATGGTGACGTTTATGCTGCTTTCTACCGCCAGCCTGTCGACCATTATTGCCTGCTACCTGACTTATCGGAAGTTCTATAATTCGCGCCACCAATTAGTCGTAACGCATTTGAAGAAGACGTGATGTGATGCCGGAGGGATCGGTATTGGTAGAATTTGTATGCCCGATAAGCGCAAGCGCCATCGGGCAAAATCAAACGGATTAGTACAACAGTGCGTACAGTTGGCGGCGGTATTTTGAGGCCAGCGCATCGCCGGTTCCGAGTGCGGCAAGGATCTCCTGGAAGGTCTTACGTGCCTGACCGTCGGCGGCAGTGAGATCTTTCTTCAGGTGGCTGAACAGCAGTTCCAGCGCTTCTTCGTTACGTCCAACCTGGTGCAATTGAATAGCCAGCTGCGTTGCCAGTGCTGCATCCTGCGGGTTATTCGTAACCTGTTGCTGTAACTGCTGAATTTCTGGCGTATCTGCCGCCTGCTTCAGCAGTTCAATTTGCGCGACCAGCCCCTGATAACGGGTATCCTGATCCTGCAAAGGGATAGTTTTGAGTACAGCTTCGGCATCTTCAGAACGATTCAGCGCGATTTGCGTTTCCGCCAGCAGCAGGCCAATTTCGCTGCTCTGGTTGGAGATCTGCCAGGCTTCTTTCAGCAGCGGCAGCGCGTCGGCGTGATTACCTGCTTCGATGAACTCAATCGCCTGGCGTGCTTTCAGCTCTTCTTCGCTCGGCAACACTTTCTCCAGCAGCGCGCGGATAACTTCTTCCGGCTGCGGGCCCTGGAATCCGTCTACTGGCTGACCGTTCTGGAACAGATAAACCGTAGGGATGGCGCGCAGGCCAAACTGAGAGGCGATCATCTGCTCGGCATCGCAGTCCAGCTTGGCAAGAATAAACTGGCCGTTGTACTGGGTGGCAAGGCTCTCCAGTACCGGCGTCAATTGCAGGCAGTGCTGGCTGCGTTCAGACCAGAAATAGAACAGGACCGGCGTGGTCATCGACTGTTCAAGGGTCTGCTGCAGGTTTGATTCGTTAATGTTAACAATATTCTGTGTGGACATGGAGTTACTCTCTTTTGTCGATTTCTTGTTACATGGGGGCTGACGCGCGTGCTTCAACTCAACCCTGTAAAATTTTGTCCATTATGCGGCCTGGCAACAGGCGTTTTAGTAGCATCACTGCCCAGGTCACCAATGTAACCGGATAACGTAGCTTCGGTTTGTCGTTCTCAAACGCATGACGCACTTTGGCGACGACTGCTTCTGGTCCTAGCGTAAAACGTGCGGCAATTCCGGGGTTTTCCACGGGAGCATCACGTTGAGTCTGGTTGACGTTTTCAGTAAAGCGGGTGCGAATGGGGCCGGGTTCAATCAGGCTGACCTTAATCCCGCTATGGCGCAGTTCCATGCGCAGCGCGTCGGACCAGGCTTCCAGCGCATATTTGCTGGCGGCATAGGCGCCGCGTCCTGGCGTTGAGATTAATCCCATCACCGACGAGGTCATCACGATACGTCCTTCGCCGTGAGGGAGCATAGCGGGCAACAGGCGCATGGTCAGTTGATGCGCGCCAAAGAAGTTGGCGGAAAACTGCTGCTCCATTTGCTCGCGGCTAATGGTGGGCAGTGGGCCATAGACGCCGTATCCGGCGTTGTTAAAGATCCCATACAAACGGTTATCGGTCAGGGCGATCACCTCATCGGCGGCGCGATCCACGCTTTCGGGTGAGTCCAGATCCAGCAATACGCCGGTGAATCCCATGCCGTTCATGCGTGCGACATCGTCAGGTTTGCGACAACCAGCCAGAATTCGAAAACCCTGGCGTTTAAGCTCAAGCGCACTTTCCAGGCCAATACCACTGGAACATCCTGTTATTAAGACCGATTTTTGCATAACTTTACCTGTCAGGATCTCCGTTGATTTACGAGTCGTGATTTACTAAAGGGGTCAATTGTTTCGCCATCCAGTCGGCAATAAACGGCTGGGCGTCACGATTAGGATGGATACCATCATCCTGCATCCACTGGGGTTTCAGATAAACCTCTTCCATAAAAAAGGGCAGCAGAGGAATATCAAACTCTTTGGCAAGCTTGGGATAAATCGCGCTAAAGGTTTCATTATAACGGCGACCGTAGTTAGCTGGCAGACGAATTTGCATCAGCAGCGGTTCGGCATTTGCCGCTTTCACATCCTGCAGGATTGTGCGCAGGGTTTGTTCGGTTTGCGCAGGCGCGAAGCCGCGCAGACCATCGTTACCGCCCAGTTCGACCAGCACCCAGCGCGGTTGATGTTGTTTCAGTAATGCGGGCAGACGGGCCAGACCCTGCTGCGAGGTATCGCCGCTAATACTGGCATTTACCACCGGTGTTTTGCTGTGCCATTTATCATTAAGCAGTGCAGGCCACGCCGCACTGGCGGACATACGGTATCCGGCGCTCAGGCTGTCGCCCAGAATAAGTAACGTGTCCGCCGCGGCGGCGCGGAAAGTTAACAGAACCAGGAACAGGAAAGGCCAATGCCAGCGGAAAACATTGTTGAAGTTCATCATCTTAAGAAATCCGTCGGTCAGGGTGATCACGAGCTATCCATCCTTACCGGAGTTGAACTGGTTGTCAAACGCGCCGAGACCATTGCGCTGATTGGCGAATCAGGATCGGGGAAATCCACGCTGCTGGCGATCCTCGCCGGGCTTGACGATGGCTCCAGCGGTGAAGTGAGTCTGGTGGGGCAGGCGCTGCATACCATGGACGAAGAAGCAAGGGCGCAACTGCGGGCGCGACACGTAGGTTTTGTCTTCCAGTCATTCATGTTAATTCCAACCCTGAACGCACTGGAGAACGTTGAGCTGCCTGCGTTGTTGCGCGGCGAAAACAGCGGGAAAAGCCGCGACGGGGCGAAAACGCTGCTTGAACAATTGGGGCTGGGAAAACGTCTCAACCATCTCCCGGCCCAGCTTTCCGGCGGGGAGCAGCAGCGCGTAGCGCTGGCACGGGCGTTTAACGGACGCCCTGACGTGCTGTTTGCCGATGAACCAACGGGCAATTTGGACAGGCAGACCGGAGACAAAATCGCCGACCTGCTGTTTTCTCTGAACCGGGAACATGGCACCACCCTGATTCTGGTGACCCATGACCCGCAGCTGGCGGCGCGCTGCGATCGTCGTTTACGTCTGGTGAACGGACTGTTGCAGGAGGAGGCATGATAGCACGCTGGTTCTGGCGCGAATGGCGCTCGCCTTCATTACTGATAGTCTGGCTGGCGCTGAGCCTGGCGGTGGCCTGCGTGTTGGCGCTGGGTAACATCAGTGACCGGATGGAAAAAGGTCTGAGCCAGCAAAGCCGCGAATTTATGGCGGGTGACCGATCGCTGCAAAGTTCGCGCGCCGTGCCGAAAGCGTGGATTGACGCGGCGCGACAGCGTGGCCTGAAAGTCGGCGAGCAACTGACCTTTGCCACCATGACCTTTGCCCAGGATACGCCGCAACTGGCGAACGTCAAAGCGGTGGATGATGTGTATCCGATGTACGGCACGTTGCAAACCAATCCGCCGGGGCTGAAACCGCAGCCGGGCTCAGTGCTGCTGGCCCCGCGTCTGATGGCGCTGCTCAACTTAAAAATCGGTGATTCCATTGATGTTGGCGATGCCACCCTGCGCATCGCCGGGGAGGTGGTGCAGGAACCGGATTCCGGTTTTAATCCGTTCCAGATAGCGCCGCGCCTGATGATGAACATGGTGGATGTTGAAAAAACGGCGGCGGTCCAGCCGGGAAGCCGTGTGACCTGGCGCTATAAATTTGGCGGTACGCCACAGCAACTGGAAGCCTATGAAAAATGGCTGCTGCCGCAGCTAAAGCCGGAACAGCGTTGGTATGGGCTGGAGCAGGATGAAGGGGCGTTGGGGAAATCACTGGAGCGTTCGCAACAGTTCCTGCTGCTGTCGGCACTGTTAACGCTACTGCTGGCGGTTGCTGCCGTTGCCGTGGCGATGAATCATTACTGCCGCAGCCGTTACGATTTGGTGGCGATATTAAAAACGCTCGGCGCGGGCAGGGCGCAGCTGCGCAAGCTGATTATCGGCCAGTGGCTGATGGTGCTGGCGCTGTCTGGCGTGACCGGCGGGCTGTTCGGGCTGTTATTTGAGCGGGTGCTGGTGGTATTACTGAAGCCAGTTCTGCCCGGTGAGCTGCCGCCCGCCAGCCTGTGGCCGTGGCTGTGGGCTCTCGGTACGATGACCGTCATTTCTCTGCTGGTGGGGCTACGCCCTTATCGCTTGCTGCTGGCGACGCAGCCGCTGCGGGTACTGCGTCGCGACGTGGTGGCAAACGTCTGGCCGCTTAAGGTCTATCTGCCCGTAGCAACGATAGTTGTGGTTGCGCTGCTGGCCGGATTGATGGGCGGAAGTATGCTGCTGTGGGCGGTACTGGCCGGGGCTGTGGTGCTGGCGCTGCTGTGCGGTGTGCTCGGCTGGATGCTGCTCAACGTGCTGCGTGGTCTGACGCTGACCTCGCTGCCGCTGCGTTTGGCGGTCAGCCGGCTGTTGCGCCAGCCGTGGTCAACGCTGAGCCAACTGTCGGCATTTTCGCTGTCCTTTATGCTGCTGGCGCTGTTGCTGGTGCTGCGCGGCGATCTTCTCGACCGCTGGCAGCAGCAAATGCCGCCAGAAAGCCCCAACTACTTCCTTATTAACATCGCCAGCGAGCAGGTGGTGCCGCTGAAAGCGTTCCTTGCTGAGCATCAGGTGATCCCGGAGTCGTTCTACCCGATAGTGCGGGCGCGTCTGACGGCGATCAATGAGAAATCGACCGAAGGCAATCAGGATGAAGCGCTTAACCGCGAGCTTAATCTGACCTGGCAGGATACCCGGCCGGATCATAACCCGATTACCGCCGGAAGCTGGCCGCCAAAAGCGGGTGAAGTGTCGATGGAAGAGGGGCTGGCGAAGCGGTTAAACGTAAAGCCTGGCGATCGTGTGACCTTTATGGGCGATACCCAGGATTTCAGCGCCACGGTCAGCAGCCTGCGCAAAGTGGACTGGGAAAGCCTGCGACCAAACTTTTTCTTTATCTTCCCTTCCGGTGCGCTCGACGGGCAGCCGCAAAGTTGGCTGACCAGCTTTCGCTGGGAGAACTGCAACGGCATGCTGACGCAGCTTAACCGCGAATTCCCGACTATCAGCCTGCTGGATATTGGTGCCATTCTCAAACAGGTGAGTCAGGTGCTGGAGCAGGTGAGCCGCGCGCTGGAGGTGATGGTAGTGCTGGTCACCGCTTGCGGTATGTTGCTGCTATTGGCGCAGGTGCAGGTCGGGATGCGTCAGCGTCATCAGGAACTGGTGGTCTGGCGCACGCTGGGCGCGGGCAAGAAGCTGCTGCGTACCACGCTGTGGTGCGAGTTCGCGATGCTCGGGATGGTCGCCGGACTGGTGGCGGCCATCGGGGCGGAAACTGCGCTGGCGGTGCTGCAAACCCGCGTGTTTGATTTCCCCTGGGAGCCAGACTGGCGGCTGTGGGTTGTGTTGCCGCTTTGTGGGGCATTGCTGCTCTCTCTCTGCGGCGGATGGCTCGGTTCACGTCTTCTTAAAGGCAAAGCGCTGTTCCGTCAGTTCAGCAGTTAATTCATATTCGTGATGATTACGCACCGGTTTTTTTAAATCGGTGCGTTTTTTTCTCTATGTAGCACAAATTGATAACTCCTTGATATTTAACAGCACAGAACAATAAAAACCCGACAACACGAGTGTATTAATAAACGTTAATATTTGTATGCTGAATAATTGGCAGGCTATCTATCAAGGTACAAATAATGACTATAAAAAAAACGGCGCTGGCGGTATCGATCGGCGCAGCAGTGGCATTAACGACTTTCGCCTCCCAGGCGGAAATCACGGTCCTGAAACAAGATCCGCAGGCGGGCAACCCGCTGAGCCGTCTTAATTTCACCGTCGGCGGGAGTATTCGTCCGCAGTTCCAGAATATGGCCGGTGACGATGGTAAGAATGGCTACAAACGTAATGGCTTCGACGGTGGAACACGTTTCCGCTTCGCTGCTGACTACTATCTGTTTGATGACATCAGTTGGGTGAGCTATTACGAGCTGGGCGTTAACTTCCCGGCGATGTTCAACTGGGACAATCACTATGCTAACGGCGCCAACGATACTACGCGTCGTATGCTGTACACCGGTCTGAAGAGCGCGACCTGGGGTACGCTGACCTTCGGTCAACAGAACAGCATTTACTATGATGTGGTGGGTGCGAAAACGGATATCTGGGACTACGACATGATCGGCCAGGCACCGGGTAACGGTATCAATGGCGACTACGACGGTTCCTATCGTACACGTAAGTCACTGAAGTATAAAAATACGGTAGGCGATGTTGATCTTTACGCGTCTTATCTGTTTAGCGATGACTACAACCCGAACAACGGTTTGCGCTACAAACGTAAAGGCGGCGGCTCGCTGGGTGTGGATTATCACATCACCGATGACCTGACCTGGGGTACGGCGTGGAACTACACCCGCGCGGAGATGCGTGGCAACACCAGCAAAACCTACGATCAAAACATCGTCGGTACTGCGCTGAGCTGGAAACCGGACAACTGGACTTTCTCGCTGGGCGGCGGTTGGTATCAAAACTTCATGACTACCAAAAAAGTCTCTGTTAATGACTATTTTGCCGGTGACGCCTGGGGTCTGGAATACTTTGCGGGATACACCTTCCCGGTTGGCCAGTATGCGCTGAAATCCGTGCAGCCATACTTTATGGGTGACCGTATTGAATACGTGAATGGTCGTAACTACCTGCGTACCGACAACGGTGTGGGTATCAGCTTCCAGCTGGATTACGGTTTCCGTGTGGATTACGAACACGTCTTCACCTCCAGCACCGACAATCTGGGCGACATGAACCTGGTGCGTCTGCGTTACGACTTCTAATCGAACGCCTGCCGCCCGATGCGCTTATCGGGCCTACGAGAGCAGGGGGATCGCGTTATTTGTAGGCCGGATAAAGCACTTGTGCCGACATCCGGCTTTTTCATGCCTTCTCACATTTAAAAACACACTCTGCAACATCATGAAATAATTTCAAGGACAGCAGGTTGTGATCTGTGTCATGTTAACAATCAGCCTGTTAACAGGCCAACAAGAACAACGCCGCAAGAACGGCGTGAGACATGACACCACAACGTTAAAATGGAGAGATTATGGGATTGCGTCAGAGTTTACGCGTCGCGACCGGAGCGCTGTTACTGGCCTGCGGATTACAATTTGCTCATGCGAACAGTGACCCGCATACCATCGTATTTGGCGTCGCGCCTGGGCCGTACGGCGATATGGTAAAACAAGCCATTGCTCCTACGTTAAAAGAGAAAGGCTATAAGGTGGTGGTGCGCGAATTCAGCGACTACGTGCAGCCGAACATGGCGCTCTCCAACGGCAGCATTGATGCCAACCTGTTCCAGCACTCGCTCTACTTTGACAAATTCACCGCCGATAAAGGCCTGAAGCTGAGCAAGCTGATCGTGGTCCCAACGGCCGGGATGGGTTTTTACTCACATAAAATCAAAAGCCTGGATGAGTTGAAAAAAGGGGATGTGATCACACTTTCCAACGATCCCACCAACCTGGCTCGCGGCCTGCGATTCTTGCAGTCAATTGGCCTTATCACCATCAAAGATAACATCGACCCGACGAAAGCCTCCGAGCGCGATATCGCCAGCAACCCGAAAGGACTGGTGTTTAAACCGCTGGAAGCCGCACAGCTGCCGCGCACGCTGGACGGCGTGACCGGCGCGCTGGTCAACGGTAACTTTGCCGTGGCGGCAAAACTGGATCTCGCCAGCGCCATCAAGCAAGAGCATCTGGATGAAAATCTGAAAAATATCATCGCGGTACGCAGTGAAGATGCGGATAAACCGTTCGCCAAAGATATTGTTGAGGCGGTGAAATCTCCGGCATATCGCGCGGTGATAGACGATCCGAAAAATATCTACAGCGCCTTCCAGAAACCGGAATGGATGTCGGCAGCCCAATAATCGCTGCGCCAACGGTTTAACAGGGCAGCGATGACTGCCCTTTTCGCATTTCTGAGGTGGCTATGATTGAGATAGAAAAGGTTTGCGTGGACTTCGCCGCAGGCCGTGGACCATCAACCCGGGCGGTTGATGATGTCAGCTTGCGCATTGGCGCAGGTGAAATATTTGGTATTGTTGGGACCAGCGGCGCGGGAAAAAGTACGCTTCTACGTACCCTGAATGCCTTAACGCGTCCGAGCCAGGGAAGCGTAAAAGTGAACGGCGTGGAGATCTCTGCGCTCGAGGGGAGTCATTTACGCAAAGCGCGTCAGCGTATCGGGATGATTTTTCAACATTTTAATCTGATGCATACCCGTACCGTGGCGCAAAACGTTGCGTTCAGCCTGAAGGCTGCGGGTTGGGAGCGTAGTAAAATTGGCCCGCGCGTCAGCGAAATCCTGGCGCTGGTGGGACTGTCTGATAAGGCGAGTCGCTTTCCTGTCCAGCTCAGCGGCGGGCAAAAGCAGCGCGTGGGTATTGCCCGCGCCATTGCCAATCACCCGGATGTGTTGCTGTGTGATGAACCGACTTCCGCGTTAGATCTGGAAACATCGGCCACCATTCTGGCTCTGCTCAAACAGATCAACCAACAACTGGGGATCACGATCGTGCTGATCACCCATGAGATGAACGTGATCAAATCCATTTGCGATCGCGTGGCGGTAATGTCCGGCGGCAAGGTGGTGGAGTCAGGTGAGGTGTTTGATGTCTTTGCCCACCCGCAGCACGCTTTTACTCAGCAACTGGTGTCGCATACCCTCAATCTGACGCTACCCGAGCGCCTGCGCCAGCATCTGCCCGGCCAGTTGCTAAAAATTCTGTTCATCGGTGATTCGGCGGAACAGCCGGTGCTGTCAGAAGTGGCGGTTAAATTTGGCGTGGCGGTGAACATTCTGCACGGCAAAATTGAATATATCGGCGAACGTGCGCTGGGGATTCTGGTGGTGCAACTGACCGCACCGCACAACCCTTCTGCGGTGGAGGTTGCCGTGGAACATATTCGTCAACGTACTGCACAGGTGGAGGTGATTCGTGGATGATTTATTGCCGGATTTGACGCTGGCGTTCAATGAAACCTTCCAGATGCTGAGTATCTCAACCGTGCTGGCGATTGTTGGCGGCCTACCGTTAGGGTTTCTTATTTTCGTCACCGACCGCCATTTATTCTGGCAGAACCGTTTTGTGTATCTGCTCAGTTCCGTACTGGTGAATATTATTCGTTCGGTACCGTTTGTGATCCTGCTGGTGCTGTTGCTGCCGCTCACCCAGTTTTTGCTCGGCAATACCATTGGACCCATTGCGGCGTCGGTTCCGCTGTCGGTAGCGGCGATTGCGTTTTATGCCCGACTGGTCGACAGCGCGCTGCGCGAAGTCGATAAAGGCATTATTGAAGCGGCGGAAGCCTTTGGCGCCAGCCCGATGCGTATCATCTGCACCGTGCTGTTACCGGAAGCCAGTGCGGGTCTGCTGCGTGGGCTGACGATAACGCTGGTGAGTCTGATCGGTTACTCCGCAATGGCCGGGATCGTTGGCGGTGGCGGGGTAGGCGACCTGGCGATTCGCTTTGGCTATTACCGCTACGAAACCCAGGTCATGATCGTCACCGTGGTAGCGCTGATTATTCTGGTGCAGGTCGTGCAGGTGCTGGGCGACTGGCTGGCGAAACGCGCAGACAAGCGCGACAGACATTGATTACTGTGCGCTAAGCCAGTCTGCTACGTCCTGCCATGAGCCGCGAAAGACGATTTTCGCGGCTTTCTTCTCCAGTTGATAACGATACATTGGGTCGTAGTATTCGTTGAGTAACGGTACCAGCCATCCCATATGCGCGTCGGTATTGCCCGTCGCCTGCTGTTCGAGCAGAGCCACGTCAAGTAGGGCGGTCAGCTCGGCAAAACGCTGTAAACCCAGACGGCGGCGGATAGCAAACAGGCCGTGATGCAAATATTCGCTGTACTCCTGCCAGCCCTGACTCTCGCCATAAGCGTGGGTGAAATCGTGGTGCATGCGCACAAAATACTCTTCGCGCAGCCGCTCCAGCCGTAGCTCAAAAGGATCGTCCACCACCGCAATAGCGGCCTGGCTCATGCGTTCGCGCAAACATTCGGGCAGATGATTAGCGCCGATCATGCGGCCTTCGTCCTCAAGTACCCACAGACGCAGATCCTGACGGCTGTCGGTTTTCAGCATTTCGACCGCCAGCAGGTTTTCAAAGCTTGCCTGGCTCAGCTGCGGTTCAACGGTGCGACCAAACGAGGAACCGCGATGGTGCGCCAGGCCTTCGAGATCCACACCGTTTGGCTGCTGTTGCACCAGCTGCGTTTTACCGTTCCCGGTACAGCCGCCAATTAAGACGATCGGTTTTTGCACCAGTTCTTCAGTGAGTTGAATCGCCGCCTGACGCAATGCTTTATAACCGCCGTGTATTAGCGGGTAGTCAGTACCGGACTCGTGCAGCCACTGCTGCACGATGTGCGAGCGCTGGCCGCCGCGGGCACAGCACAAGTATCCCTCAGGATGCTGGCGACAGGCTTCCAGCCAGGCATTCATCCGCTGCTGGCGAGTCTCGCCACAGACCAGTTGATGGCCAAGCGCGAGGGCGGCCTCAGACCCCTGACGTTTATAGCAGGTCCCGACTGCGGCGCGTTCGTCATCGTTCATCAGGGGAAGGTTGATTGCGCCGGGCATCGCACCCTGTTGAAATTCGACGGGGGCGCGTACATCGATTAAAGGCGTACCGGCGAGCAGAATCGCGCGATAGTCCGTTCCATCGTTCATGTTCAGTCCTGAAAGTACAAAACAGCAATGGAGGGGATTTTACGCGCCAGAAGAGGGGCCGGGGAAGGATAAAATCAACTCCCCGACATTAATGGCTTATTTCAGCTTTGACTGCGCCCAGATAATGCCGCTGGCGTATTCCGGCGGCAGCAGGGGAATTAATGCTTCGAGCGTGGCGTTTAGACGTGCAGTATCGCTGTCGCTCAGGTTCAGGTGGCCGACCTTTCGTCCTTCACGCACTTCTTTGTCGTACCAGTGCAGATGGACCAGCGGCAGTTTCAGCCAGTCGTAGTTCAGGTCGCTACCAATCAGGTTCACCATCACCGAAGGTGTGTTCACCACCGGTGTTGGTAGCGGTAGCTGGGTAATGGCTCGCAGGTGCAACTCGAACTGGCTGATGCTGGCACCGTTTTGTGTCCAGTGCCCGCTGTTGTGCACGCGAGGTGCCAGTTCGTTAATCAGCAGACCTTCCGGGGTAATGAAACATTCCATCGCCATCACGCCGACATAACCCAGCTCCTGCATGATGGCGGAAAGCATCGCTTCGGCCTGTGCCTGCTGTCTGGCGTTAGCCTGTGGGAAGACCACGCTGGTACGCAGAATGCCGTCCTGATGCAGGTTGTGGGTCAGCGGATAGAAAACCGTGCTGCCGTCGTGTGCGCGAGCGCCTACCAGCGACACTTCACCCGAGAAGTTAATGCCCTGCTCGACGATGCACTCGCCGTAGCAATCATCCGGCAATTGTTCAGTTTCATTCGCGCGCAAACGCCACTGACCGCGACCGTCATAGCCGCCGACGCGACGTTTAACAATCGCCAGTTCACCCAGTTTGTCAAATACTGCAGACCATTCGCTTTTATCCGCCAACAGTTGCCACGGCGCGGTTGCCAGGCCGAGCTTGTCAAAAAGCTGCTTTTGCGTCAGGCGGTCGGCAATAATCGGGAAGACATCACGATTCACGAATGCCGGATGGCGCGCCAGCTCGCGGGTTAACGCGGTTTCCGGCCAGCGCTCGATCTCAGCGGTAATGACGCTTTGCTGAAAGGGGACTGCGGCGGGTTCGGCATCCAGCCCGACTGGCCAGACCGCAATGCCCAGCGGCTCGCCAGCCTGACGCAGCATGCGCCCTAACTGACCGTTACCGAGTACGCAGACCTGCTTCATGCCGCACCTCGCGGGTCCGGGTTCTCCAGTACCTCATCGGTCTGTGCTTTGCGCCAGTCGCTCAGACGCTGATGTAATGCTTTGTCGTGTGTTGCCAGAATTTGTGCTGCCAGCAGGGCCGCATTTGCCGCACCCGCTTTCCCAATCGCCAGCGTACCCACGGGGATGCCGCGTGGCATCTGCACGATTGAGTAGAGGCTATCTACGCCGCTCAACGCTGCGCTTTGTACCGGAACGCCTAACACGGGGACCAGCGTTTTCGCTGCAATCATGCCCGGCAGATGCGCTGCACCGCCAGCACCCGCAATAATAACCTGATAACCGTTTTCTTCAGCGCTTTCGGCGAAGCTGAACAGTTTATCAGGGGTACGGTGGGCTGAGACGACTTCAACATGGTGCGGAACGTTCAGCATTTCGAAGATTTCGGCGGCGAACTGCATGGTAGCCCAGTCGCTTTTGGACCCCATCACGATGGCGACACGCGCCGGATTATTGCGGGAAGACATGCGTCTAAAAACTCCTGTGGGTGTGCTTCACACTGCTTTAGAGGCGAGAGAGAATAGCACGTTTTAAAAACAAGGAAAACGATTGCGTTGCTTGTGTGCAGACGTTTTCAGCTGTGATTAAAACGGAAAAGCGATCAGTTCAACGTCGTCAGGTGTGACTTTAATCATCGAACCTTCAGTGTGCCAGGCACCTAACACCACGCGGAAAGCGGGTTGTGCATTGGCCGTGAGTTCGTGGACTGCCGGGCGATGGGTATGACCGTGAATTAACCACTGGACCTGATGTTTTTCCATCTCGTTAATCACGGCCTGCGGATTCACATCCATGATCTCCAGCGATTTACTGCTATTGGCGGCTTTGCTTCCGGCGCGCATCTTTGCGGCGATGCGTTGGCGAATGAATAACGGCAGGGAGAGAAACAGTTTTTGTAGCCAGGGCTGATGAACCTTAGCGCGAAACGCCTGATAGCCTGTATCGTCGGTGCACAATGTGTCGCCATGCATGATCAGTACGTTGCGGCCATACAGGTTGAGCACTTTTTCCTGAGGTAACAGGGTCATGCCGCTCTCACGGGCAAAACGCTTGCCGATCAGAAAATCACGATTGCCATGAATGAAAAAGCAGGGAACACCGGAATCCGTCAGCGCTTTTATCGCTGCGGCCATTTCACGATGTAGGGGATTGGGATCGTCATCGCCTATCCAGGCCTCAAACAGATCGCCAAGAATGTACAACGCATCGGCCTTTCGTGCATCGTCGGCTAAAAAGCGCAGAAAACCGGCGGTGATCGCCGGTTCTTCCGTGCAGAGATGAAGATCTGCAATAAACAGTGTCGTCACGATTACTCGCTGACGGTCACGTTTTCGATGATAACGTCTTCTTTTGGTACGTCCTGATGCATGCCGCTGCGACCGGTGGAAACGCCTTTGATTTTATCAACGACATCCATACCTTCGACAACTTCAGCGAACACACAGTAACCCCAGCCCTGCATGCTTTCGCCGGAGAAGTTCAGGAAGTCGTTGTCAGCAACGTTGATGAAGAACTGAGCTGTCGCGGAGTGCGGAGCCTGAGTACGCGCCATTGCCAGCGTGCCACGGGTGTTTTTCAGACCATTGTTGGCTTCGTTTTTGATCGCCTCTTTCGTGGCTTTTTGCTTCATGCCCGGCTCAAAACCGCCGCCCTGGATCATGAAACCGTTAATAACACGGTGGAAAATGGTGTTGTTGTAAAAACCTTCGCGGCAGTAGTCCAGGAAGTTTTTAACTGTTTCAGGCGCTTTATCATCAAACGTTTTGATTACGATATCGCCGTGATTAGTGTGGAAAGTAACCATTTTTGCATCCTGTTCCGATAGATTGGTGCTTCGACCCCGTCAAGGGTCAGAGTTAGGGGTGTGTTATAGCATAACCGCAAGGTTCGATCACCTTGCAAAGTGTGCTGCTTCGGGGCCAATTTATAGGTATTATAGGGCTTTGTTATCCACACACGTCTACACGGAATCTTCGATGTTAAAAATCTTTAATACACTGACGCGCCAAAAAGAGGAATTCAAACCAATTCATGCAGGGGAAGTCGGCATGTACGTGTGTGGCATCACCGTTTACGATCTCTGTCATATTGGACACGGGCGTACCTTTGTTTCTTTCGACGTTGTTGCCCGTTATCTGCGCTTCCTCGGCTATAAGCTGAAGTATGTGCGCAACATTACCGATATCGACGACAAAATCATTAAGCGCGCGAATGAAAATGGCGAGAGCTTTGTAGCGCTGGTTGATCGCATGATTGCGGAAATGCACAACGATTTCGATGCGCTGAATATTCTGCGCCCGGATCTTGAACCGCGTGCTACGCATCATATCCCTGAGATTATTGAAATCACCGAACAGCTGATTGCCAAAGGTCACGCTTACGTTGCCGATAACGGCGATGTCATGTTCGACGTACCGACCGACCCGAATTACGGTCAGTTGTCACGTCAGGACCTGGATCAGCTGCAGGCGGGGGCGCGTGTTGATGTGGTTGATGTGAAGCGTAACCCGATGGACTTTGTGCTGTGGAAGATGTCCAAAGAGGGTGAGCCGAGCTGGCCATCTCCATGGGGTGCAGGTCGTCCTGGCTGGCACATTGAGTGTTCGGCGATGAACTGCAAACAGTTGGGTAACCATTTCGATATTCACGGCGGCGGCTCCGACCTGATGTTCCCGCACCATGAAAACGAAATCGCGCAGTCCACCTGTGCGCATGACGGTGAATACGTTAATTACTGGATGCACTCCGGAATGGTGATGGTTGACCGTGAGAAAATGTCCAAATCGCTGGGCAACTTCTTCACCGTGCGCGACGTGCTGAAATACTACGATGCCGAAACCATTCGCTACTTCCTGATGTCCGGTCACTATCGTAGCCAACTGAACTACAGCGAAGAGAACCTGAAGCAGGCGCGTTCTGCACTGGAGCGTCTGTATACTGCGCTGCGCGGCACCGACAAGTCCGTGGCACCAGCCGGTGGCGAAGCCTTTGAAGCGCGCTTCATTGAAGCGATGGATGACGACTTCAACACGCCGGAAGCCTATTCCGTGCTGTTTGATATGGCGCGTGAAGTTAACCGTCTGAAGGGCGAAGATATGGCGGCAGCTAACGCTATGGCTGCCCATCTGCGTAAGCTGTCCGGCGTGCTGGGTCTGCTCGAGCAGGAGCCAGAAACGTTCCTGCAAAGCGGTGCGCAGGCGGATGACGGTGAAGTTGCGGAGATTGAAGCGCTTATCCAGCAGCGTCTGGATGCCCGTAAAGCGAAAGACTGGGCGGCGGCGGATGCGGCACGTGACCGTCTCAACGAGATGGGCATCGTGCTGGAAGACGGTCCGCAAGGGACAACCTGGCGTCGTAAGTAAGGGTAATGATTGCCGGATGGCGGCTCACGCCTTATCCGGCCTACGATGGAATGATCGGTAGGCCTGATAAGCGTAGCGCCATCAGGCACTATTAATAACGTCTGTACCACCACAGCACACCCATTATCATAACCCCCGGCAGCCATACCCACATCAACTCCGACATTATCACCTGATGCCCATACGGTGTGGCGTAGCGTGATAGCGCAAATGGGGCGACTTTAATCACCTGCCACGGTGCAAAGAAGCGTTCATCCGACCATGGCCACAGCCAGCCGACGCCTTTGCCTCCGGTCGTTACCGAATCCAGCAGGCTGTGCGACAGCAGTGAAACCGTCAGGAATAACCAGCAGCGAACCAGCCCGGCTTTAAACCATCGTCGGCCAATGATTACGCACAGCAGCGGCACCACAAAGGCGAACAGCAGCGAGTGGGTAAAACCACGGTGGCCAAACACATTACCGTAGGCGACGCCAAACTTAAACGACAGCACGTCGGCGTCAGGCAGCATTGCCAGCACAACCCCTGCAAACAACAAGCGTGGTGGAATGGCTTTGAGTCCCAGACCCAATCCTAAGCAAAGAGGTACGGCTGCGTGGGTAACGATGGTTGGCATGATAGTCGCTTCGAATGAGAAAACAGCATGCTAACAGCCTGAATTGCGATCATACAGGGAACACATTCTGAAAACTGGCAGCGAGTGCTGCCAGATTCAGTTCTCGTATCACTTAAAAGTCAGAAAGCTTGCTTCTCGCATACTGAATACAGCGAATGATTTCTGGCAGCAAATCGATCAGATATTCATCGTAGTCATCAGATTCAGCAAGGGGATACTGTATTTTATAGGTATAGGTAAAAGCGTTGTTTTCTACGGACAGGCCGATGATCCCGCCTTCTGTGGCATCCCACAGATGATTCATTTTCAGCAGGGCGATAAGCGCCTCCGTGGTTTCCGTGGCGGTGTATTCCGCTACGTCAGCCTGGATATAAAGCTCTGATTGCTCCGGCTCGTCAAAGAAATAGAACAAGATATTATCAGTTTCCAGAATATACTGGTTCTCTGCGGATTCGGTAAATCCAGGGGAACCGTAGGCGCTGAACAGGCGTTCAAGTAAAACCATAGAGCGTGTTATCGGATTCATGACATTTTCTCGGTAAATTGAATCAAGATTTCATTCGTTCCCGTCAATCTATTTTTCCATTCAAGTGAAATTTGATATGCACAGGCTATTTTTGCAAGAAAACTGTCTTCTGATTCCGTTAGGAGGTCAAGCCTCAGGCTTAGGCAGAGACATTCTGTTTGCTCATCGAAGCCAAAAATACCGCCTCCAGTATTTCTCCATGAATGATTGTCTTTTAGTATCTGAAGATACAGTGAACGTGAATTGTCAATATTCTCATTTGGTAATGGGGCAATATGGATAATGCAAATTAACTCCTGATGATTTTTGCCATCGGGATCGCTAAGGATGAATGAAAATAACATGTCTGACAACCAAAAGAAGCTAACGTCATTGTCATTAATAGCCGACGTTGTCCCTCCTGTGTGTTTGTCTAATGCAGACACAAGGTGATGAAATTTTTCTTTATATTCTACAGGGTTAATCATAGATTTGCCCCCACTTCCTCGATCAAGCCGAAGCTTACATTCCCATTGATATGTATATTTTCAGGGACTGTCAATGTAATTTTGTCGTCGGAATCCAGAGTTACTCGAACTGTAATTTTGCCCTCCATGTGTTCATCATTATTATTTGTTATGCCCAGATACGTTATTGTCTCTGCTTTATTTTTTACATTTTCAAATAGAAACCCAGGCTTATAGGAAGTAGATGCAGTCACGTCAACAGTTACTTGGTTACTACCACCAGTGTATTGGCGTTTAATCTCCACAGAATGAGGAACGCCCTTGCTACCGATGAATGATATTTTACTATTTCCATCTGTTGCCAGTAAATTACCCATAGCATTTCTTAATTCTATGAAAATGCTTTGTTCACAACATGCAGCAACAGCTGATGCTATTTTTTTTAGTTGTACATCATTTAAAGCTTTTTCAGATGGTGATTCAGTGGGTTGAATGCAACCAGATATCCAGTCAATGGCGTCTTTAGTGATTTTTTTATATTGCCTTGGGTCGTTTCTGGATACTAAATCTTTAGGGTCAATAAATAGTACACCGCCTGACTGGAGTACGGTGTCTCTGTTAATATCTGCCCCAAGTACGTTACTCCTGGTCATATAGCTCACAGGATCTTCTATCCATGTGCTCGGCTCCTTCGATTTATCTATTGATAGTGATTTTATGAATTTATTTTTTGCTTTTTCTTGTAAATCAGGATTGTTGATATTAACATCAGCAGATGAGACAGGAATTCTGTTAAGACCTGAAGGAGCTGTGATAATAATCTCATTACCAATTCTAATATCACTGTGATCACGTGATTTTAAATCATCATAAAGAGTGGTTGTTATCGCCAGAAATTTGTTTGCTTCTATGTTTTGTGAATCGATGCTTATGGCTGTCTTGATGTAATCCCGCATTAATGCCAAGTCTTCAATCATGATTTTTATTCCGCCGGTAGTACTCAATGCGTTACTGGTATTAATGTTCATACCTGTCCATGAGTTAAAGCCAGAAGCAAGTTCTGAATAACTTTCTTTGATATCGGCGGGAATTCGTTCCCTGTTATCTACACCGCCATCACGTTTAGTTACCCCAAACTTCTGTTCTAAGAGAGTAGGGATGTAATTAAAACCATGAGATATCTTATCTTTTAATTTATGGCATCCATGTTCTTCCATTTTAATGAATAACATATTTTTACCTGGGGTTCCGGTAGGAGTATTCTCACTTTTTTGTGGCATCCTGGCAAAGAGAACGGTTTTACGATTATTAGGTAGGAATGTATTTTTGCTATCAATATCTAAACCTCGTGATTGATAGTCTGCTCCGGCATTTTTATATTCTTTGAGATGGCTTGATTTCCTTGAATAACTGCCAGCTTGATTCAAAAAATTCTCTATATTATGGTTTTTATCTTCAATGCTGAAAGCGCCCATTTTGAAATTTTGTGGAGCACTTTCTGCTAATCCCGCAGAAACAGAAACTTTGTTTGATGCCTGTGCCTGTAAGTACCACATCAATTTAGCTGCGTTTTCTTTGGTATTCTCTACAGGTATACCGGCCATCAGTTCTCTATATATGTAATCACCTTGTTTACATATTGAAATAATATCGTCATTACTGATTTTAGGGTGTTCAGGTAATTTAACATTTCTGCCATGCAGGTTGAAATCAACGGTTTTGGGGGCATCTTTCTTGTTAGCTATCTGATGAGTATCCAGAGCTTCTGGCTGAACCGCGTTGGGTAAGATGTTTGGATCAGCGATGACAGGCCCCTGTTGTTCGGCTGGCGGCATGCGATTATAACCAGCAAAAGGGGCACGATGTTCAGCATGAATGGGATGCTGTATACGCTGAAGGGCGTTGTGGGTAAGACGGGAAACAGTCATATAATGTCCTTATCAAGGTTTTTGTTGAAAAACGGTACTGATAAGGAAATGCTAAAATGGATGCTGAATAAAAACTTTCAAAAAGTGCTCTACTTTAGTGAAAATAACGGGCAGGGGCAGGTTGTGGGCTGAGAGGGCGGCAAGGGGACAAAATGATCCCGGCAGCTTGCGCTGCCGGTGAAGTTATCAAGCGATGACGTTAATGCTGTGGCCTTCAAAGCTGACGGTCTGTCCGGCAACAATTTTGCAGCGCTTGCGCGTTTCAACAACGCCGTCGACCTTCACTAACCCTTCGCCAATAGCAATTTTTGCCTGGGCGCCGCTTTCGCTCCAGCCTTCCAGCTTCAGCAAATCGCAGAGTTCAACGTGAGGGTGTTTACCCAGTGAAAATGTGGCCATCTTAAACGTCCTTTACATCATGATATTCAACACACGCCTGCAGCGTGTTTTCGATAAGCGTGGCGACAGTCATTGGGCCAACGCCACCCGGCACCGGCGTAATATACGACGCACGTGCGGCAGCATCCTCAAAGACCACATCGCCAACAACCTTACCATTCTCCAGACGGTTGATGCCGACATCAATCACAATTGCACCTTCTTTGATCCACTCACCCGGAATAAAACCCGGTTTGCCAACGGCAACAATCAGTAAGTCGGCGTGCTCAACGTGGCGGCGCAGATCTTTCGTGAATCGGTGGGTGACCGTGGTGGTGCAACCCGCCAGCAGCAACTCCATGCTCATCGGGCGACCGACAATATTGGAGGCGCCAATCACCACGGCGTTCAAACCATAGGTGTCGATGTTGTAGCGTTCAAGCAGGGTTACTATACCGCGTGGGGTACATGGACGCAGGCGCGGTGCGCGTTGACACAGACGGCCAACGTTATACGGATGGAAACCGTCAACGTCTTTGTCCGGGGCAATGCGCTCCAGAACTTTGACGTTGTCGATACCCGCCGGCAACGGCAGTTGTACCAGGATACCATCGATGGTGGCATCTGCATTGAGCGTATCGATCAGCTCAAGAAGCTCCGCCTCGCTGGTGGTTTCAGGCAGGTCCCAGGAGCGGGAGACAAAACCCACTTCGTCGCAGGCTTTGCGTTTACTTGCCACGTAAATTTGCGAAGCCGGGTTGCTACCTACCAGCACAACAGCCAGTCCTGGGGCGCGTAATCCAGCCGCTAAACGCGCCTGAACTTTTTGAGCAACCTCAGAGCGCACCTGCTGCGCAATCGTTTTACCGTCAATAATCTTTGCTGCCATCAGAGAGAGGATTCCGTCTGTTACGTTAAGTCGAAGGGGATGTCACTATTTTGTCAGAAGCGGGGCGTGCTGTCAGTTTTCGTTTGCGTTTTTACGTGCGGTGGAGTGTTTCGCGTAGCCCGTGAGCGCGGCCACAGGTGTTGGACGTTGGTACGTAATTCATAAGCATGCTAACGAAACTTAACCTAAATGAAACAACTCATCACCCTGGTATTTTCATGGGTAATATCTCAGAAACCAGACTGTTACGTCTTGTTATGGCCGTTTTTGCCTCATTTTCACCTGGAATTTTCTTAGAGTCCAATAAGAATAAGCCAGGGTCATTAAAAGGAATTGCAGGTATTTTTCATTAATTGAAATGTTTAATTTATCCCGGTGACGAATTGTCATATTCGTGAAGATTAATTAGTGAATCAAATACTCAGGAGAGTGGGAGTACACGTTTCGCTAATTCTCTCTCGATATATATCTTTACAGGATGCAGAGATAATTTGCCTGACATTTAATGTCGATAATGATTCAAACGGATCCCGCAGGACGCTGGAGCCGGATGTGTGTAATTCAAGGGAAATCCATGAAACGTAAATTAATGACCTCTTCTGTTTTTGCCAGCATGATGTTAATGGCGGGCGCAGCGGTGGCGGCAGATCCGGTAAGCGTGAGCGGCGGTACGGTTCACTTTGAAGGTGAGCTGGTCAATGCAGCCTGTGCCGTGAGCACTCAGTCAGCCGACCAGGTTGTCACATTAGGCCAATATCGTACCGCCAGCTTCACCGCAGTCGGTGACACCACGGCGCAAATTCCGTTTTCCATCGTGCTGAACGACTGTGACCCGAAAGTTGCTGCGACTGCTGCTGTTGCTTTCTCGGGCCAGACGGACCTCACCAACAACAGCCTGTTGGCTCTCTCCTCTTCGGATAACAGCACCACAGCGGGCGGCGTAGGGATCGAAATTCTGGACAACACCTCCACCGCACTGAAGCCAGATGGCGCGACCTTCTCAACCGCTCAGGCGTTGGTGGAAGGCACCAACACCCTGCGTTTCTCCGCGCGTTATAAAGCCACAGCAACCAGCGCCACGCCGGGTCAGGCAAATGCGGATGCGACCTTCATCATGAAGTACGAATAAACCGTTTGATTCTTGCAGGGAAGACTACCGCCTCATGGGATGAGGCGCTATCCGGGGATGATGAAGGATGTGGCAGATGATAGGGAAAGGTGTAGCGCTGGCGGGAATGGTCTGCGTAATGCCGGCGTTTGCCCACACCGTGATACTGGAAAGTGGCCATCTTCATTTACGTGGGCAGCTGGTTAATGGTGCCTGTACGGTTGCCACAGACAGCCAGAGTTTACGGGTGCAAATGGGGCAGTACCGCACTAACGCGTTTTCCGGGACGGGAAGTTTTGCTTCTACCAGCATACCGTTTTCGCTGCGGCTAACGTCGTGCAGTGCTGATGTTTATGACAACGTGGGGATTGCCTTTGCGGGCGTTACGCCAGCCGAAGATCCACAGGTCTTTCTTGCCAGCGGCGATGCGTCTGCGGCTTCGGGTATTGGTCTGGCGTTGTTTGATGAGCGACAGCGACAAATAATTCCGAATGCGCTGCCGCTTCATTATGCCCCGATTTTAACGCAAGAGATGACGTTTCATTTCACTGCTCGCTATCGGGCTGTCTCGGAATATATAACGCCGGGAACGCTTCGTTCAGATGTGTGGTTTACGTTGGTGTATCCCTGATTTATTTCCTAACGATAATCACGCCAAAGGTATTTGTAGCTATGTTTAATTATCTAAAATCAGGCTTTATCATTTTACTGGCCTTATTTTCTGCCACCAGTGTGCAGGCATCTGGTGGAATTGCATTAGGTGCAACTCGCGTTATTTATCCTGCCGAGGCCAAACAAACGTCCCTCGCCATTAGTAATAGTGATACCAAAGAACGTTTCCTGATTAATTCATGGATAGAGAACAGCGCAGGCGTCAAAGATAAATCGTTTGTGGTCACACCGCCGCTGTTTGTCAGTGAACCTAAAAGCGAAAACACGCTGCGTATCATCTACGCGGGCGAGCCTCTGCCCAAAGACCGTGAATCGCTGTTCTGGATGAATGTGAAGGCTATTCCGTCGGTCAATAAAAACAGCCTTGAGGGGAAAAACGTTCTGCAACTGGCGATTTTGTCGCGCATCAAACTCTTTGTCCGCCCAAATAATCTGCCACAAATCGCGGAAGATGCGCCAGGCATGCTGCAGTTTTCCCGTACCGGCAACCACCTGAAAATTACCAACCCGTCAGCGTATTACGTCACGCTGGTCAATCTCAATGTCGGAAATACGAAGATTGATAACGTTATGGTTGCGCCGAAAAATGACACGCAGGTCCTGTTGCCGACTGGCGTTCAGGGAAACGTTACGTTCCAGACGGTGAACGATTATGGCGCAGTCACCACCGCTAAAACGGTTAGCGTGCGTTGAGAAAACGATGAATAAGACAACGTATTTTCCTGGCCTGTTACCGGGGGTTACGCCACCGCTGGCGGGGGTGGCGTTGTCCACGCTGGCCGCGCTCTTTCCCTCCTTCAGCCAGGGTGAAAGCTATTTCAATCCGGCGTTTTTATCTGCCGATACCGCTACTGTGGCGGATTTGTCTCGTTTCGAAAAAGGGAATCACCAGCCTGAAGGCGTTTATCGTGTGGATATTTGGCGCAATGATGAGTTTGTGGCTACCCAGGATATTCGTTTCGCCACCAGTGCGGGGAAAGCCGGAGAAAAATCCGGCGGGCTGATGCCGTGCTTTGATCTCGACTGGGTTAAACGCCTTGGCGTCAATATCACTGCGTTTCCGGCACTCAGTCAGGATGCGAACAATACCTGTATTAATTTGCCAGAGGCGATTCCTGGTAGCGAAATTGCTTTCGATTTTTCTACACTGCGTTTAAATGTCAGCCTGCCGCAAGCCTCAATGTTGAACAGTGCGCGTGGCTATATTCCGCCAGAGGAGTGGGATGAAGGTATTCCGGCGGCGCTGGTTAACTATAGCTTTACCGGCAGTCGCGGCAGCGATACCGACAGCTATTTCTTAAGCATGTTAAGCGGCCTGAACTATGGCCCATGGCGGCTGAGGAATAACGGTGCATGGAACTACTCGAAAGGTGACGGCTACCATTCGCAAAGCTGGAAAAACATTGGCACATGGCTTCAGCGTGCGGTTATTCCGCTGAAGGGTGAGCTGGTGATGGGTGACAGTAACACTGGCAACGACGTTTTTGACAGTATCGGTTTTCGTGGTGCGCGTCTCTATTCGTCCGACAGCATGTATCCCGACAGCTTACAGGGCTACGCGCCAACCGTCCGTGGGATTGCGCGTACCGCAGCGAAACTGACTATTCGCCAGAATGGCTACGTGATTTATCAAAGCTATGTTTCGCCAGGCGCTTTTTCGATAACCGATCTCAACCCCACTTCGTCGAGTGGTGACCTGGACGTAACGGTTGATGAGAAGGACGGCAGTCAACAGCGCTATACGGTGCCGTATTCCACGGTACCTCTGCTCCAGCGTGAAGGACGTTTCAAATATGACGTTGTCGCCGGGGATTTTCGTAGCGGTAATAGCCAGCAGTCTTCGCCATTCTTTTTCCAGGGAACGTTAATCGCCGGGCTACCAGAAGGTTACACCGCGTATGGCGGCACGCAGTTAGCTTCACGCTACACCGCACTGGTGTTAGGTACCGGGCGCAACCTGGGTGACTGGGGAGCCGTCTCTGTCGATTTAACGCATGCCCGCAGCCAACTGGCGGATGACAGTACGCATCAGGGGCAATCGCTGCGTTTTCTGTATGCAAAATCACTGAACAACTTCGGTACCAACTTCCAGTTGTTGGGGTATCGCTATTCGACGCGAGGGTTTTATACCCTCGATGATGTGGCGTATCGCAGTATGGAAGGTTACGAGTACGAATATGACAGCGAAGGGAATCGCCACGATGTTCCACAGGTGAAGAGCTACCACAATCTGAGCTACAGCAAAAAGGGCCGTTTTCAGATCAACATTTCGCAGAACCTTGGCGATTACGGGTCACTGTATGTTTCGGGTAGCCAGCAAACGTACTGGAACACCTCAGATACCAATACCTGGTACCAGCTGGGGTATGCCAGCGGTTGGCAGGGGATTAGCTATTCACTCTCCTGGTCATGGAATGAATCGGTCGGGATCTCTGATACCGACCGCATCCTGGCCTTCAATGTGTCCGTACCGTTCAGTCTGCTGACCGGGCGGCGCTACTCGCGTGATAACGCACTCGATCGCACCTACGCCACTTTCAATGCGAACCGTAACAGCAATGGACAAAACAGCTGGCAAAGCGGTATTGGCGGCACGCTGTTAGATGGACGCAATCTCAGCTACAGCGTTAATCAGGGACACAGCAGCTCCAACGGGTACAGCGGGAGCGCCAACGCGAACTGGCAGGCGGCCTATGGCACGCTGGGCGTGGGTTACAACTATGACCGTGACCAGCATGACTATAACTGGCAACTCTCCGGTGGCGTCATCGGACATGCGGACGGCATTACGCTCAGCCAACCACTGGGCGACACCAACGTACTGATAAAAGCACCAGGAGCCCAGGGGGTGCGGATAGA
This sequence comes from Citrobacter sp. Cpa228, assembly GCF_030333085.1. Lineage (NCBI taxonomy): Bacteria > Pseudomonadati > Pseudomonadota > Gammaproteobacteria > Enterobacterales > Enterobacteriaceae > Citrobacter > Citrobacter sp. Cpa228. The sequence continues at coordinate 61,673 of NZ_JAOWGQ010000043.1, forward strand.
AAACCAGACCGGCGTGCAGACCGACTGGCGTGGCTACGCGGTCATGCCGTATGCCACCGTTTATCGCTACAACCGCGTCGCGCTGGATACCAATTCAATGAATAACAACACCGATGTGGAAAATAACGTTAGCAGCGTCGTGCCCACGCAGGGGGCACTGGTACGTGCGGCGTTTGATACACGCATTGGCGTGCGGGCGCTTATCACGGTTAACCGGGATGGAAAACCAGTGCCATTTGGGTCGGTGGTTCGCGAAACCACGAGCGGCGTCACCAGCATGGTCGGTGAAGATGGACAAATTTATCTGAGTGGTCTGCCGCTCAAAGGCAACTTGTTGATCCAATGGGGTGAAGGCGCAAACGCACGCTGTGAAGCGCACTACACCTTGCCTGAAGAGAGCCTGAAACAGGCTGTAACGCTCACCAACGTGATGTGCCAACGACCGTCGGCACGACAGGGATAATATGATGAAACGACAAACCGGTTTGCTACTGGGAAGCGCTTTACTGCTTATAGCTAATACGTCATGGGCGACGGTCTGCCATAACTCGAACGGAACGCCAACGGACGTTTATTACGATCTGTCGAATGTTTTTAACAGCAGCAATAACCAACCGGGTCAGGTAGTGACATTGCCTGAAAAGTCAGGCTGGGTTGGGGTGAATGCAACCTGCCCGGCAGGGACGACGGTGAATTACACCTACCGAAGTTATGTGACCGAACTCCCCGTGCAAAGTACGGAAAATAACTTTCAGTATCTGAAACTCAATGATTACCTGTTGGGGGCCATGAGTATTACCGACAGCTACGCGGGGTTGTTTTATCCTCCTCGTAATTATATCCGCATGGGGAATCACCCAAACGTTTCCAAACAGCAGCCTTTTGGCGTGATGGATTCGAAGCTGGTGTTTAAATTAAAAGTGATTCGTTCATTTATCAACATGGTGCCGATCCCGCGACAGACGATGTTCAGTGTCTATGTCACTACCAGTACGGGAGATGCGCTGAGTACGCCGGTTTACACCATAAGCTACAGCGGCAAGGTGGAAGTTCCACAAAACTGCGAGGTGAATGCCGGGCAAATCGTGGAGTTTGATTTTGGCGATATTGGTGCCTCGCTGTTCAGCAAGGCGGGTGCCGGTAACCGGCCCGAAGGTATCAATACGCAAACGAAAACGGTCGCCATAAAGTGTACAAATGTTGCCGCGCAAGCTTATCTGACCATGCGGGTCGAGGCCGAAAAAGCGTCCGGGCAAATGATGATATCGGACAACCCGGATTTAGGTTTTATCGTGGCCGACAGCAGCGGTAAACCGCTGACACCCAACAATCTGTCCAGCACCATTCCCTTTCAGTTGGATGATAACGCTGCCGCGCGGGTTGGCATTAGAGCATGGCCAGTCAGCGTGACGGGCAATAAACCAGCGGAAGGGCCTTTCACCGCCCGTGGCTATCTGCGAGTTGATTATGAATAAGCAGAGAACAATGAGACGTCGTGCGCTTTTCGTATTGATATCCGCAGTGTCAGCCAGTTCTCTATGCCATGCAGATAGCTCGCTGGGTGAGATTAATATCGAACTGCACGGTAATATCGTGGACTTCACCTGTGCGGTTATTGCCAGTGACAATAATAAGTTGGTTGAACTAGGCACCTGGCCGACAAAACAATTAAAGACCACCGGGGATACGACCCAACCGGTTCCCTTTACGTTGAAACTTGAAGGCTGCCCGCCGGGGTCGGCCTCGATAACCTTTTCCGGCACGCCGGCAGCGGGTACCACGTTGTTGGCGCTGGACGATGCCGTGATGGCACAAAAGGTCGCGATTGAATTGCACGATAGCGACCGTACGCGATTACCGCTTGAACAAGCCAGCCAGGCAGTAAACATTGATGAAAATGGCAATGCTATGCTGACTTTTTTTGCCAACTATATTGCGCTGGCAGATGGCGTTCAACCGGGGATCGCGAAAGCAGATGCTACGTTTATGATTAACTACAATTGACATCATGCGCTGATAACGCACTCCCGAACGACGCCTCGCCGGGAGTGCGATCACATTAATTCATGCATCTTTGCATAATCGATTAGCTCAACAATGGTATGTAGTCCGAGCTTGGAATAGATGTTAGCTTTGTGAGCACTGATTGTTTTATTACTCAATAAAAGTTGCTCAGCAATTTCTTTATTAGATAACCCATTCGCCAGATAACGTAAAACTGTAACCTCGCGATTCGATAACGGCATGTCATTCAGCACACCTTTACGTATATTAATATTATTAATAAAGTTAAGCGTGTCTGAAGGGAAAAATGAATATCCTGATAAAATCATTTTCACCGCGTTATAGATATCATTGAGATCCTTTCGTTTGCTGACGAAGCCATTGGCACCGGCACGGATCGCCCGTCCGGCATAAAATGATTCAGACTTTGAGGATAGAAACAGCACCCGGGTTTTTTCCTGCAGAGATTTTATTCTCTTGAGTAATGTAAACCCATCGGAGCCAGGTAGTTCAATATCCAGAATGACCAGATCGACTGGATAGGTACGTAGATGATCTATTGCTGCGCGGCTGTCATCGGTTTCCAGAACAACCTGAATATTACTATTCTTTTCGAGCAGTACTTCGATCGACATTCTGACAATAGGGTGTTCGTCCATAATGATAACGGATGCTGGTTTCATTGTTGTATGCCTCAAACTGTTTGTGTATCTTGCGATTTTGATAAAACATCAGGCGTTATAATATTGTCAAATAGCCAAGGATTGCTCTGGAAGAAGAACCGAATAAATATTATGTCATCCTTGTTTATTCGGTTGTTCTACGTCAGAACAATGAGTTTGTGGAATATCCATTTCACACCAGGGAAAACTTACAATTAATCAGAAAACAGTGAGGATTATACCTGCTCTGCACTTTCGGAAAAGGCTTACAGCACGTAAGTTCATAATGTCTGTTAGGATATCCTGAAAGATCAGGGCATGGTAATGACTATTGATATTAATCTCCTGCTGTTTGAATTATGGCAGATTGAAAAATTTTTTTAAATAGTAAAAACGACACAATAGGCTAATTGTTTAGGTTTTGTTAAGGCGGCGAGGCAATTCTTTTTTGTCGAGATGTACTGAATCTGTCAGCTAAAGCAGGATACCTGCGCGACATATAATACCAGGAATAGTTGTAAATATTAAATGTTTGTAAAAATCACATTCGTTTTCTCAGTTGAAAATAAGTAATTTCCTATAAATTCTTATATCACAGAGGGTTAGGGTGTTAAATTAAATGGGGATAGGTAACGCTGAGGCGATGTATCAGATGCAAAAAACGCTGACGATGTGGCAACCCCAGCAGCGTGATCAGCTGGTTCAGGCGATAGATAACGCGGTGATAGGGTTGAGCCTGCAGCAGAGCAATCTTCTTTAATGATTTACCTTGTGACAGTAATGAGATCATCTCCCAGTCAGCCTGATTTATGTGCCCGGAGTGAATATGATCCGGCACCATAGATAATAAAGCATGGCGCATCTCCGGGAGGCGCTGACGGCGCGGCAGGATATAGAATGGCCCAGCCATCGCAATAAAGCGCCTGAGCGCTTCGTGGCGACTGGGAAGTAATATGAAAATTTGAATATTATCCTGTTCTTTAATGAGTCGGCGAAGATATTCCAGAACATCGAAATATGAGCTTGATGCGCCATCCATATCAACCACTAACTGACTCGCTTCAGACTCTTTCAACAGTGGCAGAGCCGATTCAATCGTCTGGAAGATGGCCGTGTGTGTACCAGAAAATAAATAGCGATTTAACGTATAGCCGAGATAGTTGTCTGTTGTGATAATCGCTTGAGATATTGTGTCGCCCGGTAATGTGTAATCAAGTTTTTGAGCCAGATACTCAATTCTGTCAAATTCCTGGGGGGCACAGTGATCATATTGCCAGGTACAGTGGGCGTTTCGTAAACGGCGATGCCGTTCCCGGCGTTTTACACTGCGCATCCTTCCTTTTTCCCTGTTCGTATCTATTGCGCCTGCTCTGGATAAATGGCTGGCCACAAATACCCCTGACCCAAATTTGCGCCAGCGCGCAGGGCAATTTCCTGCTGTTTTTGCGTTTCAATTCCTTCAACTACCACCAGGCTGGCGATTGCGCGCCCCATCTGAATAACTTGGCGGAGTTTTTCTGGCACATGGCTGAGAGTCCAGAACGTATTTTTATCTAACTTTACCCCTGACAAATGCCAGTTGGCTGCGGTGAATGTGCCAAGCAGTTCCTCATTGACGTCATCCAGCCATATTGGGATACCATGGTCTTCAAGGTGTTGAATTACGTCGTAGACGATCGCCCGCTGGGGTGTACTTAAAGAATAAAACGTATTTGGATCTTGTATTTCGATAATCAAGCTGGACGGAGAGGGCGTAATCAGGGAATGGAATAGCGGCCAACTCAGAAAGGCTTGCATCGGTAAATTCAGTGAGTAGTGCAGCCCCTGTTGGTAGCACTTAATTTTGTCAATTTGCTGATAAAACAGATGCTGTCGATGCTGAACCGACAGTTGGTGAAAATATTTTTCACTGTTTATATTTGCGGGAAGATGTGTGAGGACCTCACAACCGTATCTCAACGCGGTAGACAAATCGACAATCGGCTCGAATTTAAGTGCGAATTGCAGGGGTTCTGCATCGCTGTTTTTGACGGTAAAGGCAGAGTACTCAGATTTATCATTCCATAATAACAGGCTCGGTGCCACGATATCCCCCCTGGCGTCAGAGCAAATATTACCGAGTGTGTCTATTTGTTTCCCCGGAAATAATATACATAGGGTATTCTGGCAGTATGCGGTTAGGTACAGTAGGTGCCGATACTTAATTGATGATGAGACATTTCTCAATAAAATTCCCGACAGCAAGACTCACTCTACTGTTGCAGAAAACTCAGGTGTGCCCTGATATACCTTAAAAATTGCTGATCATTTTTCACACCCAGCTTTTTCATAATACGGCGGCGAGTTGCTCTGGCCTGGGTATCGCTGATGGAGAGAAGATGTGCTGTTTCAGCGAGCGTGTTACCGCTGGCAAGTAGCATTAAGAACTGGCGTTCCTCCACCGAAAAGTTGCGGGTGGTACAGTAATGGCAGATGGTTGCAGGCACACTGTGGCGGAGCGCGCGTTTTTGCAGAATCAGGATTAATTTTTGGGTTATCGCTTCAACATTATCTTCGCGATAGATCAGCGGCAGCATATACAGGCACGGGCGAAACATCAGCTTATCTTTATCGCCTCCGTTGCAGATGATAACCCGATGCTGGCGTCTGGTGTGGACGGGAACCTGATAACATCCTGCACTGAGCCAATCGTCATCCAGTGAAATAAAGGCGATGTCTGCGCGATCGATATCTTCGGTAGGTAAAAAGCAGATGTCCTGATGCCACTGATTTGCCAGGCGGGAGATGATGATTTTCAACCCATGTTCGAAATGACTATTTTCTTCCTTGATAGCGATACTTAACATTGACGAGGTCCTGAACAGCAGGGGAGTGGTTGGGGAATGTTAAGCAAAATCATTAATTTTCTAAATACTTGTAACCTTAAATCCCGCATTATGCTGGCTGAGTTGTTACCAGGTGATTTCCTGGAACCCCATGAACGACCAGAAAAAAACAACATTCGTACACTTCGTCAGCAACCGGAACAAAAGGCATTGACTCAGCAGGCGCTGACCGTATAATTCACGCGTTTCATCTGCATGAAGTCATCACTTCTCTATGCGCCCTTAGCTCAGTTGGATAGAGCAACGGCCTTCTAAGCCGTAGGTCGTAGGTTCGAATCCTACAGGGCGTACCATTTCGATAAAATATCCTCCCGGCACAGTTTTATTCCAGTAGGCATAACGTCTACATCAGCGGCTCTGAATTTCACTTTTTCTGCAGCGTTTTGGGGATATAAAAACGGGAGCCTGATCGCTCCCGTTTTCCTGTTTTTCTAACCAATATCACCGCACAACAAGTACGGGGCATTTGGCATGACGTACTACGGCAGCGGCGGTTGACCCCAACAGATAGGTGCTGAAACCCGGTTTATGGGATGCAATGACGATCAATTCGGCGTCCACGGCATCTGCCAGTTTAAGGATCTGATCTTTCGGTGGGCCATAAACCACATGGGTCTGAGTTCTGCCGGCGGGGATATTGAATTGCTTAACAATGTTGTCGAGCTTTTCGGTGGCTTTCGCCTGTATACCACTTCTGTCCGGGAACTCGTTGGAGTAGGCAAGCCCGAGTGATGCGTAGAACGGAACGGTAGGAATGACCGCTAAAAAATGGACCTTAGCGGTTTTTGCATGCGCTTCAACCTGCGGAATAACATGGCGAGTTAAATCGGCTTCAGAGATATCAATGGGCACCAGAATAGAGCGATACATATTCACTACCTCCTGTTTGTTTACCTCTGTCCTGAGTGTAGCGAACTTTATTTTGTATAATAAGCGACCAGATCAAGGTTGTGCGCGCATTTTGATATTCATGAATGTTATGTGATGAAGATACAATAAGCACAATGGTGATTATTATTCGGCCAGCACAATAACATCTCCTGTCGCGGGGGCTTCTTGTCCTGGCAACCACAAACGTCCCCACGCGCCGGTGCAGTGGCAGCCGAGAAGTTTTTCTGGCTGCTGTTGTTTAATAAATCGTCGGGTTTGCCATAACGTATAGGGCGATGCGCAGCGTAAATGGAAGCCACCGACCAGGGCATGAATTTTGCTGATGCCCGTTATTTGCTGGCAGTGAGCGACGATATTGGCAATACCCCGGTGTCCGCAGCCGGTAATGATGACTAATCCACGGTCTGACTTGTAGATCAATACCCCTTCGTCAGTGATGTAGTCCCGTTGGGGAGGATTCTCATTGATGACACCGTAGGCCTGCGGTGCGGATACGGATATTTCTCCTGACCACAGAAAGCGTTCGCTAAGGGGCAAAGGTTCACGGGAGTACGCCATCTGCAGACGAGAGTAATCATTATCGCGCGATAATTTCTTGATTTTACGGGTATATCCTGCAAGCGTGAACGCTGCGTAACGTTCGCAGGCAATGTGTGGATGACAGATGATGCGGCTGTTATCGGGAAGCCACGGGACGCCGCCACAGTGATCATAGTGACCATGTGAGAGCACGACAGCGGTTAACTGAGACAAGTCTACGCCCATCAGTGCGGCATTATGCCTAAAACTGTCATCAGGCCCGGTATCGAATAATATCGTGGTGGTTTCATCCTGAACTAACAGACTTAATCCAGGTTTTGCCCGTAGGGCTTTTTCTGCACCGCTGGCGCGCCTGTTTTCAAGCAACACCGTAAGGGTTAAAGCCATGCCTGACTCCAGCGTTAAAGCGACATACTGTAACGCACGGAATGTAAGAGCGCTGTGATCTCAGCGCTCTTTGGGACGGCTCAATGTTCCCTTTGCTCGCGCTCCTGGCGTTCATGCTCTTTATCACGGTTCTACTGATAAGATTTATTGACATTAACCACGGGAAAGCGCGCAGGCTGTGTTGCTATCCAGGCCCGCGCGCATGTCCGGGTGAAGACGATGGACTATCCTTGCGTTGCTGCCTGTTCGCGATGTTTTTTCGCCTGCAGCTCATGTGAATATGAATGACTGTTATTCATTGACTGATGAACGACCATCGCTTTTTCATGTTCATTCATTTGCGAAAAAGACAGTGCACTAGCCCGCGTGGATTGGCTATTCTGCACCTGTACTTCATGTGTTTGTGCCATTTTCTGATGAGCAGGTGCATCGCTATTATTCATCATCTCGTGAGCCACAGTTGCCTGCTGATGCGTTGTGGATGTTTCTGCCGCATTAACGCCAGCTGAGATAAAAAAAGCGATAGCTAAAAAGGAAGATATCTTATTCATCATATTTCTCCTGTGCCGGTTTACAGGAAAATTATAATAATCAGGGGCTGTCAGTGAGGTGACAGGATTATGACGATGATGTCAGAGAATAATAATATTAATATGAGGTTTAATCGATGGCGCATTAGCGCCATCAATAATAATTAAGCGGCATACTTGGGTAATGTCAGAATAAAGCGGGTAGCGCGAGCGTCGGATGTCACGGAGACCTTGCCCTGGTGGGCAATCACAATCGATTTCACTATCGCCAGGCCAATGCCGCTACCTTCGCCTTTACGCTGTCGTGAGGGGTCGACGCGATAAAACCGGTCAAAGAGTCGTGGCAGATGTTCCGCGGCTATTGGCGTACCGGGATTTTCCACAATAATATGCACGAGATCATCAGCCTCTTTCACTTGCACGGTGACAGACTCGCCTTTTGGCGTATAGCGCATCGCGTTAGAGAGCAGGTTGCTCATTGCCCGGCGTAACATTAACGGGTCGCCAGAAACCCAGCATGCCCGACCTTCAAAGCGCAGGCTGATTTCGCGTTCTTCCGCCCAGGCTTCGAAAAAGTCGAACACTTTACTGACCTCATCCGCAAGATTCAGCGCTGTTTTTTCCGGGATCAACTGATTATTGTCTGCCTGTGCCAGAAACAACATATCACTCACCATCTTCGACATGCGGCCAAACTCCTCGAGATTTGAGTAGAGCACATCTTCCAGCTCTTTCGTGCTGCGGGGATGGCTGAGGGCAATTTCTGTTTGCGTGACCAGGTTGGTGATTGGCGTGCGGATCTCGTGAGCAATATCTGCAGAGAAATTGGACTGACGTTTAAACACATCTTCGATTCGTTCGATCATGTGATTAAATGACTCAACCAGTTGTTCAAGCTCAATCGGCACGGCCTGCGGGTCCAGGCGAACATCGAGATCTTTAGAGGTGATATTTTGGATGCGCCGACTGACATTACGGATCGGTTCATGACCTTTATAGACGGCGAACAGCACGATAAAAACAATCATCATGCTAATTAACGATGCTGTCATGATCAGCTTGTTTTTCAGATCGTTAATGTAGTGCAGATGAAAATCGATCGATAACGCCATAAACAACGTATAGGCCGGTTTTCCGTCTGGCAACTGTCCAATGGGTAAACGAATCATTCGCCAGTTGGAGGACGCGTTTTTCCCGTGCGCATGTTCTGATGTTTGCAGCGTTGGGCCGGAAATTAAAAAGACATTACGGGTATGGGCATTTTTATCCGGCGTTGCCGTGGCGATAAACTGACGAAGATCCGGCGCATTAGGCGAATGAAAAATGGCCCTCTGATTGGCATCTTCCAGAGAAATAATGACGTTAGAATAACCCGAAACTACGTTTTTTAGTGTTTCCAGCCGACGCGATTCCGGTTCGTTCGGGTGGTTAATAATACGCTCCAGCGTCGCGCTGATCTCTTTTAAATCATTGATATCCTGCTCTGCGAAATGGACTTTCACCGAGTGGATCATTATCCATGCGAAAGCGAAAAATGAGGCGATAGTCGCCAGACTGATAAAAAAGGTTAACCGTGTTGCCAGCGAAAAAGGGCGCTGTAATCGTTTAGTGGCCATCCGGCACCTCAAGCATGTACCCCACGCCACGCACGGTCTGAATCAATTTCGGCTCAAAGTCATTATCGATTTTGGCCCGCAGACGCTTCACGGCGACGTCAATCGCATTGGTGTCGCTGTCAAAATTCATATCCCAGACCTGAGAGGCAATCAGCGAACGCGGCAACACTTCTCCCTGATGACGCAGGAAAAATTCAAGCAGCGTAAACTCTTTACTGGTCAGGGTGATGCGTGTGCCGTTGCGGGTGACCTTTCTGCTGACCAGATCGACCATTAAATCCGCGACCTGAAACTGACTTTCGACAATGACCGCGGCTCCCCGTCGCAGCAGCGTTCTGACCCGCGCCAGCAATTCCGCAAAGGCAAACGGTTTAACCAAATAATCATCAGCCCCCAGCTCCAGACCTTTGACCCGATGCTCAATGGTGCCCAGTGCGGTGAGCAGCAGAATGGGCATGCCTTTGTTGGCGGTGCGCAGCATCCGCACGATATCCCAGCCGTTTACATCGGGCAGCATGATGTCGAGAATGAGCAGGTCATAATCACCGGTCATTGCCAGGTGATATCCGTTCAGACCGTTGTCCGCCAAATCCACAACAAAACCCGCTTCCGTCAGGCCTTTCGTCAGGTATTCGCCGGTTTTTTTTTCATCTTCGACAATCAAAATCTTCATGACATTCTCCATCACGCACTGGCTGTGCGGATTTTCAATTCTAGAGAAGGCGGATCGGATAGCAATCGGTTATTGGCAAAATGACAGTTTTGTCATTTTCCTGTCACCGGTTAAACAGAGTCATTCAGGTATAAATTCACACATCTTTTATGGTTATCAGTCCGGTCTGGACGAGAAGAACTATGTACAAATTTAAGCTTCTTACCCTCAGCGCTATTTTTGTTCTGGCTGGCTGCTCGTTGGCTCCGGACTATCAGCGTCCGGCATTGCCGGTTCCGCAGCAATTCTCCTTAAGTCAGAACACGCTGGTTTCGGCCCCGATGGGATATCAGGATACGGGCTGGCGTACCTTTTTTGTTGACTCCCAGGTGAAGGCGTTGATTGGTGAGGCGCTGGTCAATAACCGGGATTTACGCATGGCGGTGCTGAAGGTTCAGGAAGCGAAAGCGCAATATGGTGTGACGGATGCCGATCGTTACCCGCAGCTTAACGCCGGTTCCAGCGGTACCTATAGCGGGAAATTAAAAGGCGATAGCAGCACCAATCGGGAATTTGAAGCGGGACTGAATCTCAGTTTCGATCTGGATTTCTTTGGGCGACTGAAAAATATGAGTGAAGCCGATCGGCAGAATTTTTTCGCCAGTGAAGAAGCGCGTCGAATGGTGCATATCTCATTAATTTCTAACGTGGCGCAAAGTTATTTCAACCAACGTCTGGCTTATGCGCAACTGCAAATTGCCGAAGAAACGTTGCAAAACTACCAGCGCTCTTATGCGTTTGTCGAGAAACAGTTGATGACCGGCAGTACGAACGTGCTGGCACTGGAACAGGCTCGCGGCGTGATTGAAAGCACACGCAGCGATATTGCCAAACGTCAAGGCGAACTGGCTCAGGCGAACAATGCACTGCAACTATTGCTGGGGACGTACGGGAAATTACCGGACGACCGCGTGCGCAGTCGCGGTGATATAAAACCCGTGACACTGCCCCCCGCACTCCCATCGCAAATATTATTGCAGCGCCCGGATATTATGGAAGCCGAACATGGATTGCTGGCGGCGAACGCCAATATTGGCGCTGCGCGTGCCGCATTTTTTCCATCGATTACGTTGACCAGCTCAGTATCCAGCAGCAGTGGCGATCTTTCCAGCCTCTTTAATGCGGCCAGCGGCATGTGGAATTTTGTCCCGAAAATAGACATTCCGATCTTTAACGCTGGACGTAATCAGTCAAATCTCGATTTAGCAGAAATCCGCCAGCAGCAATCGGTGGTGAATTACGAGCAGAAAATTCAGAACGCATTTAAAGAAGTTGCGGATGCGCTGGTGTTGCGTCAAAGCCTTGCCGATCAAATTACCGGACAACAGCGTTATCTGGACTCATTACACATCACGCTGCAACGCGCTCGTGCACTCTATCAACATGGTGCGGTTAGTTATATCGAAGTACTGGACGCCGAGCGTTCTTTATTCACTACACAGCAATCGTTGCTTGACCTTAATTATGCCCAACAGGTTAATGAAATTAAGCTGTTTGCTGCCTTAGGCGGTGGCTGGGTTGAATGATCTTTAATCTTAAATTCTCAGGAGTATATTGCATGAAAACTACCGCTAAAGCTGCTTTGTTTACTGTGTTATCTGTAGCCATGTTTAACGCTCAGGCCAATGAACATCAGCATGGCGAGATGGTGAATATGGCGCCTGCGGCCCAGCAGGAGCAAGTGATTAGTGCGACAGGCGTGATTGAATCTATTGATATGGATAGCAAAAAAGTCACGATTAAACATGAACCTATTCCCGCAGTGAACTGGCCGGCAATGACGATGCGTTTCACGCTGGTATCTGATACCAGGGCCGATGATATCCAGCCTGGTGATAAAGTTGCATTTACGTTTGTTCAGCAGGGAAATCTCTCTGTCTTACGCGATATTCACATCAGTAAATAACGGATCTCGCTGCTCTCTTTTATTCTTGCCCGGGTTTTCCTGGACACGGGCGAGACTATCGCGCAATGGAAATCACTATGGCGTCTTTAAATATTAAAAATACCGCGCTTATTCTCGGCAGCATGATTGTCGGCGGAATTATTTCTGTCGGTGTGTATACCTATTATTCATCCGCAAAAGTATCGGCCGATACCGGCGCTGCTCCACAAAAAGAAGAGCGTAAAGTTTTATTCTGGTACGACCCCATGTATCCCAACACGCGGTTTGATAAACCGGGTAAATCTCCGTTTATGGATATGGATTTGATCCCGAAATATGCCGATGAAGAGACGGCGAATACATCCGCACCGGGTGTGCGTATTGACCCGACACAGACCCAGAATCTGGGGCTAAAAACCGAACCCGTGCGCCGTGGGCCATTGCAATATGCACAAACTTTCCCGGCGAACGTCAGTTATAACGAATATCAATTTGTCATTGTTCAGGCGCGTTCGGCAGGCTTTATCGAGAAAGTCTATCCGCTGACCGTGGGCGACAAAATTAAGCAGGGCTCGCCGCTTATCGATCTGACAATTCCTGACTGGGTAGAAGCGCAAAGTGAATATTTACTGCTGCGGGAAACGGGCGGCAGCGCGACGCAGGTTGAAGGCATTCTGGAGAGATTACGCCTGGCGGGAATGCCGGAGGCGGACATTCAACGCTTGAAAGCGACGCGGAAAATTCAGACCCGCTTTACCCTCAAGGCTCCTATTGATGGGGTGATTACCGCGTTTGATTTACGTACTGGTATGAACATCTCAAAAGATAATGTGGTCGCGAAAATTCAGGGAATGGATCCGGTATGGGTCAGTGCTTCAGTCCCGGAATCTATCGCCTGGCTGATTAAAGACGCCTCACAATTCACCATTACCGTACCTGCCTGGCCGGGTAAACCCTTCACCATTAGCAAATGGAGTATTTTGCCGAGTGTGGATGCCACGACGCGCACGCTCCAGCTTCGTCTACAGGTTGATAACCCGGATGAGGCCCTTAAGCCGGGAATGAATGCCTATCTGCAACTAAAAACGCAAAGCGAACCGATGCTGCTGATCCCGTCTAAAGCGCTGATTGATACTGGTACCGAACAGCGGGTTATCACCGTCGATAATGAAGGACGATTTGTACCTAAGCAGGTTGCCGTATTTCATGAGTCTCAGGGGTTAACGGCCATCCGCTCTGGTCTGAGCGAAGGTGAAAACGTGGTGTCCAGCGGTCTGTTTCTGATCGATTCCGAAGCGAATATTTCTGGCGCTCTGGATCGTATGCGCACCCAGGAAAATGGGACACACGCTGTACCCGCGATGCCTGCCCAGGCGACCCATTCACACTGAGGACATGATAAATGATTGAATGGATTATTCGCCGCTCGGTGGCAAACCGTTTCCTGGTGATGATGGGGGCGCTGTTTCTCAGCATCTGGGGCACCTGGACCATTGTGAATACGCCGGTTGATGCGCTGCCCGATCTTTCTGATGTGCAGGTGATCATCAAAACCAGTTATCCGGGGCAAGCGCCGCAAATTGTTGAAAATCAGGTGACCTATCCGCTGACCACCACCATGCTGTCGGTGCCGGGAGCGAAAACGGTGCGTGGTTTCTCGCAATTTGGCGACTCTTACGTGTATGTCATTTTTGAAGACGGTACCGATCCTTATTGGGCGCGCTCCCGTGTCCTGGAATATCTCAACCAGGTGCAGGGGAAATTACCCGCAGGCGTCAGTGCTGAAATGGGACCGGATGCGACAGGGGTCGGCTGGATATTTGAATATGCGCTGGTGGATCGCAGCGGCAAACATGATCTTGCCCAATTACGTTCGCTGCAGGACTGGTTCTTAAAATATGAATTGAAAACCATCCCTAACGTAGCGGAAGTTGCCTCGGTGGGCGGGGTGGTCAAAGAGTACCAGGTTGTCATCGATCCGATGAAGCTGACGCAATATAGCATCAGCCTGGGTGAGGTGAAATCGGCGCTGGATGCCTCAAACCAGGAAGCCGGTGGTTCATCTGTCGAAATGGCAGAAGCGGAATATATGGTCCGTGCCAGTGGGTATCTGCAGTCCCTTGATGACTTCAATAATATCGTGCTGAAAACCGGCGCTGATGGTGTTCCGGTCTATCTACGTGATGTTGCCCGCGTACAAATTGGGCCAGAAATGCGCCGCGGGATCGCCGAGCTGAATGGCGAAGGCGAAGTGGCAGGCGGCGTAGTGATCCTGCGTTCCGGTAAAAATGCGCGCGAGGTGATCTCCGCGGTTAAGGCTAAACTTGAAACGCTGAAGAGCAGTCTGCCGGAAGGCGTTGAAGTAGTTACAACATACGATCGCAGTCAACTGATCGATCGCGCGATTGATAACCTGAGCTACAAGCTGCTGGAAGAGTTTATCGTTGTGGCGCTGGTGTGTGCGCTGTTCCTGTGGCATATCCGCTCGGCGCTGGTGGCCATTATTTCTCTGCCGCTGGGACTGTGTATCGCGTTTATCGTGATGCATTTCCAGGGACTGAACGCCAACATTATGTCGCTTGGGGGGATAGCCATCGCGGTCGGCGCGATGGTTGACGCCGCAATCGTTATGATTGAGAACGCGCATAAGCGGCTGGAAGAGTGGGGGCATCAGCATCCGGGTGAAAAGCTGGATAACGATACGCGCTTGAAAGTCATCACCAACGCCTCGGTGGAAGTCGGCCCGGCGCTGTTCATTAGCTTACTGATTATCACGCTATCGTTTATCCCTATCTTCACCCTTGAAGGGCAGGAAGGGCGGTTGTTTGGTCCGCTGGCGTTTACCAAAACCTACGCGATGGCAGGTGCTGCGTTTCTGGCCATTGTGGTGATCCCGATCCTGATGGGATTTTGGATCCGTGGCAAGATCCCGGCGGAAAGCAGCAACCCGCTTAACCGTTTCCTGATTCGTATTTATCATCCGTTATTGTTGAAAGTGCTGCACTGGCCGAAAACGACCTTGCTGGTGGCGGTTCTGTCGATCCTGACCGTCATCTTCCCGCTGAATAAGGTTGGGGGCGAATTTTTACCACAGATTAACGAAGGCGATCTGTTGTATATGCCTTCAACCTTGCCGGGGATTTCCGCAGCGCAGGCGGCAGATATGCTGCAAAAAACCGATAAGCTCATCATGACGGTTCCTGAAGTGGCGCGCGTGTTTGGTAAAACCGGTAAAGCTGAAACGGCGACCGACTCCGCGCCGTTAGAAATGGTGGAAACCACCATCCAATTGAAGCCGCAGGATCAGTGGCGCCCGGGAATGACGATGGACAAAATCATTGAGGAACTGGACAAAACCGTTCGTTTACCGGGGCTGGCGAATCTGTGGGTCCCGCCAATTCGTAACCGTATCGATATGCTCTCTACGGGGATTAAAAGTCCTATCGGCATTAAGGTATCGGGTACCGTGTTGTCGGATATTGACGCCACGGCAGAGCAAATCGAAGAAGTCGCAAGAACGGTGCCTGGCGTGGCGTCCGCACTGGCTGAACGTCTGGTCGGCGGACGTTATCTTAGCGTAGATATTCATCGTGAAAAGGCCGCCCGTTATGGGATGACCGTCGGCGATGTGCAACTGTTTATCACCTCAGCGGTAGGCGGCGCCATGGTAAGTGAAACGGTTGAAGGTATCGCCCGCTACCCGATCAATCTGCGTTATCCACAAAGCTATCGCGATAGCCCGGAAACGCTACGGCATCTGCCGATACTGACGCCAATGAAACAGCAAATCACGCTCGCGGATGTGGCGGATGTGCAGGTGGTTTCGGGGCCGTCGATGTTGAAAACCGAGAATGCGCGGCCAACCAGTTGGATCTACATTGATGCCCGCGATCGTGACATGGTGTCGGTGGTGAACGATCTGAAAAAAGCGATTGCTGAAAACGTCCAGCTAAAACCGGGGACCAGCGTGGCATTCTCCGGGCAGTTTGAGCTGCTTGAGCGCGCCAGCCACAAGCTTAAACTGATGGTGCCGATGACGCTGATGATTATCTTCGTACTACTGTATCTGGCATTCCGTCGTTTTGGCGAAGCACTGTTGATTATCACCAGTGTGCCCTTTGCGCTGGTAGGCGGAATTTGGTTTCTCTACTGGATGGGATTCCATATGTCGGTCGCGACCGGGACCGGATTCATCGCACTGGCAGGCGTGGCTGCCGAATTTGGTGTGGTGATGCTGATGTACCTGCGCCACGCCATTGAAGCTGAGCCTGCGCTGGAAAATCCGCAAACCTTTACCGTGGATAAACTGGATGAGGCGTTGTACCACGGAGCGGTACTGCGTGTGCGTCCTAAAGCAATGACTGTCGCGGTCATCATTGCGGGTCTGCTGCCGATTTTATGGGGAACGGGAGCCGGGTCTGAAGTCATGAGCCGTATCGCTGCACCGATGATTGGCGGCATGATCACGGCACCTTTGCTGTCACTGTTTATCATTCCGGCAGCGTATAAGCTGATGTGGCTGCACAGGCATCGCACCCAGAAATAGCCCCCGATAGCGCTCGCCTTCAGTCCTTTGACGGTGGGCGCTATGATTCCAGCGCTTTCACCCGTTTACGGTACTCGCCAGGCGTGCAGCCGAATTCACGCAGAAAAACTTTGTGAAAAGATGACTCGCTGGCATATCCCACCGATTCGGCAATCACGACCAATGGCTGGGCGCCGCGCGACAGCATCTGGGCGGCGAATTGCAGACGCAATGTGGTGAGTACGGCGAGCGGCGTGGAGTTTGAAACCTCGCGAAACAGTTGGGCAAAACTGGCCCGGGACATATGCGCGCGCTGCGCCAGTTCTTCAACACTCCAGGGATGTGCGGGTGATTCCAGCATCTGGAACACCACCGCTCCCAGTCGGGGATGTAATAGCAGATTCAGCACATTTTTGGCAGGGGGGGCCTGAGATAACCATTCGCGAACGGCAAGCGTGAACAGCGTGGCGCATTGCTGGCTGCACACAACGTTGGAACCGGGCAGCATGCTTAATGATTCCTGCTGCATCAGCCCAATCATCGCCTTAAGCCAGTGGTAAACGGGGCTATTTTCGCCAGGTGCCAGCAGCAAAACTTCCGGCAACGCGGTTAAAAAATAGCGGGAGGATGTCTGTAGTTGCAGACTTCCGCAGACAATATGCGTTTGCTCTTCACCTGACTGGCACAACCGATGCGCGGAGTTTTGCGGCAAGATGACTACCGTACCAGGACGCAGTGTATAAGTGTTGCCGTCAGGCATCTCCAGTAAAGCGCTACCTAGGGTTACCGTATGCCAGCGGATCACGGATAACTCACCAGCTGCATGAGGGAGTTGCCAGTCTCTGCTCAATAAGCAGTTTTGATCAATAGAACCCTGCGGATCGTTAAGCATTAGCAAGCGGCTAAGTGCATCCATAAAGACTCCTGAACAATTTTTGTTGTTGTTGATAGCACCGTAATTATCATCATATTTTTGCATTAAATTAATACTATCAAATAGTTAATTTGCATTTCGTTTTGCATATCTTTAGTTTTTATTATTTGGGATTAGACGATTGAACAGAAAATTGCGCGTTATGGATATGCTGACCTGACAGGGCACTGCCTATAATCCAGAGTAACAAATGAACAATGACTTTGCGGAGAGGCAGCATGAAACAATATCAGGCGATCATTATTGGATTTGGCAAAGCAGGTAAGACGCTGGCGGCTACGCTGGCAAAGACGGGCTGGCGGGTAGCGATTATTGAGCAATCCAACACCATGTATGGCGGAACATGCATTAATATCGGCTGTATTCCAACCAAAACCCTGGTACATGATGCTGAGCTGCAGCATGACTTTGCGACTGCAATGCAACGTAAGACTTCCGTGGTCAGCTTTCTGCGCGATAAAAACTTCCATAATCTGGCCGATCTGGAAAATGTGGATGTGATTGAAGGGCGTGCTGAATTTGTCGACAACTATACCGTGCGGGTAATGCAGTCGACAGGGACGCTTGAGCTAAGCGGTGAGAAGATTTTTATTAATACCGGTGCACAGTCGACGATTCCGGATATTGCGGGATTATCCAGTACGCCAGGCGTCTTTGACAGCACCGGGTTGCTGAATTTGACCCAACGCCCACAGCGCCTGGGTATCCTGGGGGGTGGCTATATCGGCGTTGAGTTCGCGTCGATGTTTGCCAACTTCGGCAGTCAGGTCACTATTTTTGAGGCTGCACCGCTGTTTTTGCCCCGTGAGGACCGGGATATCGCCGATGCGATCGCTGATATTTTACGCGATAAAGGCGTCAAACTGATCCTCAATGCTAAGGTGCAGTCGGTTTCGTCTCATGATGGCGCGGTGCAGCTACAGATGCCGGAAGGGGAACCGGTGGTTGACGCACTGCTGGTGGCATCAGGCCGCAAGCCGGCGACGGAACAGCTGCAACTGAAAAAAGCCGGTGTCGATGTGAACGATCGTGGCGGCATTATTGTGAATAAATATTTGCGGACGTCGGCGGATAACATCTGGGCTATGGGAGATGTAACAGGGGGGCTGCAATTTACCTATATCTCACTGGACGACTTCCGTATTGTGCGTGATGGCCTGTTAGGCGAAGGGCTAAGAAACACCGGCGATCGGCAAAATGTGCCATATTCCGTCTTTATGACACCGCCACTTTCCCGCGTGGGGATGACTGAAGAGCAGGCTCGTGCCAGCGGTGCGGCGGTACAGGTGGTGACGCTTCCCGTCGCTGCGATTCCACGGGCGCGAGTCATGGATGATACGCGTGGTGTACTTAAAGCTGTGGTGGACACGGATACGCAGCAGATATTAGGTGTCTCACTGCTGTGTGTGGATTCGCATGAGATGATTAATATCATTAAAACTGTGATGGATGCCGGGTTACCTTATACCGTGTTGCGTGACCAAATATTTACCCATCCAAGTATGAGTGAGTCATTAAACGATCTTTTTTCTCTCGTTCAATAATAAATATAGAGTCTGCATCTTTGCCCCACCTGTGTGGGGGTTTTTTGGCCCACGTCAGTGTATCTGCTGTTTCAGCAGCACCTTCTGTTGTCGAAGAGGCCATTGCTAAACTGGCGCAAGAAAAGCAGGCATCATCATGGAAAATTACCTCGATGAGAATTGATAGCAGTACTTATGCCACTGTAATTTTGTACAAGTAGGATTGCCGTCATGGAAAAATATCTTCGTTTACTGGGGCAGTGATGATAATTGCCGATTCTGCCCGAGCAATCGTTAAACAACGGTATTGAATTTTTAACGCTGTACCCTCTGTAAGAGAGTTTGCCACTCTAATTTAATTCGGTATTTACCGGGGCCAACATCATGCTGGTCTTTTTATTACTTAAGTTAAATTACGATTAATATACCTGAATGATACATTCATCCCTGTGAAATGAGACGTCATTGTATTGGTATTAGTTGGCTAATGACCACCTGCTGGATATCGTGCCTATAGGTTCAGCAACCCCCTGTCCACGCTCTGTATTGTCAACCTCTTAGTTTTACAGCATTTTTTCTATTTTATTTCTATGCGATTATTGCTATTTATTATCTCAAAATCGAATTTTTAAAAGTGTTGTTATTCACTTTTGTTATAATCATTGCGTAGGTTTGCATGGTTTTAGGCATGGCTTAAGCTAAAATTAATTCTGATTAAATGTTTTTACGTATCAATAAATGATGAAAGATAGTTAAAAACTTAAGTTTTAATCAACTGTTCGACATGGAATCCACTATGGTAATTAGGCGCCAGGGGTGGATGCTGATCTCGCGTTTTTGTCTGTCATCAGACCGGGGCCGAGACATATCTTAAATATGGAAATAAGGGTTTTAGAATGAACTTTGGATTAGCAAAGGACAACAAGTTTGAGATCATCGCTATCCTTCGTGAAGAACTGCATAAGAAGACGAAGCTGGAAGTTTTATGTGAAAACACCAGCGTCATCACGCAGTTAGAAAGGATCGATTTCGAACGCTTTGTAGTCACCGGTCATGAAGACATCATTCCTGAAAAGATCCAATACTTTATCCTGCATAGTGACAGCGGGATTATAAAATTTAGCGCCAGATTTGAAGCAACCTCATCAACAGGTGCTGAGGCAGGATTATCCTACCTCATCCCGGATATGATTTTCTTTGCCCAACAGCGACAGAATCAGCGGTTTTCTTTTCTGAAGGGGTTCGATTTTTTCTGTTTTGGTCGTTACAAAAACGGAGAGAACTACTCACTTAAGATTAAAAACATCTCTCAAGGTGGCTGTGCGTTAATCGCTAAAGATGTTAATGCCCGTTTTCTTTACAAGGATGCAGTGATTAAAAATGCTGCTCTGGATTTTGATACGTTCGGCAGTTTTCAGCTTGATCTAAAAGTCATTGATGTCGTCGCGATCAACGAATTTGATGAGGATAATCAATTGTATGCCTGTCATCAGGTTTCTTGCGAGTTCGATTTTAAGAACCGTCGTGAAGAGGCTGAAGTTGAGAAAACCATTATTAAATTTTTAATGAGTAATAAAATTAGAAGCTTATAAGGAGCGGTGAACAGGATGTTGATGTGTGGCAGTGATAATTTTGTAGGCAACGGTATGTTTGCCTACCTGACAAGCAAACATGTGCCGATAAAAACATTCCAGTTTGAGGATATGTTGCAGCAGCCGTCATTATGCCAGCATCAGACAATGGTTTTTAATATCATTAACAATGAACAGCCTTGTTCCGCCATTGTGCAGTTTTTGAATAAAAACCGGTTCAAGTTTTATAATAGCGTCGTCGTTATCGTTGCTGATAGTTTGGTGGCGAAATTATGTGTTGAATTATTATACGTTGAAAAAACCATAGTATTGACTGAGAAATCCTCATTGCGTGATTTTGCTCAGTTGGCTACGTTGTCAGCCGGGAAATGGAATCCCCGACTGTATCGTTCGCAGAAAAGATTGACGGAAAGAGAGCAACAAATCCTCAATCTATTGGTAAGTGGTTATTCTGCCGAGGAAATCTCTGAATTGGTTAGCCTGAACTATAAGACTATTCAGGCGCATAAGATGAGAGTTGTTGCCAAGCTGGGACTGACCAATACCTCTGATCTGAATAAACTGATTGTCAGATTTACCCACAGCATGTCTTTTTTACCCTAACCTGGCTATTCTTTTCTGATGTAACGCACTTAACAGCACGTACAACTCGGGAGTGATTTTGACTGGTTTTTAATTTATATGATTTGTAGAGGGAGAGGGGGAATGTTTAATTCCGATGAGGTGCTCACCGCGCTTGAAAAGGCATTGAATACCAGTCAGCTTTATATGGTTTATCAGCCTATTTTTAATTTACATACCGAGTGTATTAGCGGGTTTGAAGCATTAATGCGGTGGAACAGCCCTCAGATGGGTATGATTTCTCCTGATGTATTTATTACGTTACTGGAAGACAGAGGCAATATATTTTCAATTGAAGATATGGTTGCCAGTCCGCCGTGGAATGTTGCGAGTACCTGGTCCGAACCTCTTGTATTATCAGTAAATATTTCTGCGCTTGAATTCTGCGATCCTCTTTTACCTCAACGAATCAGACAAAACCTGGCCGCTTCCGGCCTTCCGGTTCATCGATGCCAGATTGAAATAACGGAAACATCGCCGCTGTGTGACAGCCAAATAGCGGCGAAAAATATGACGGAACTGAAGGCAATAGGGGTCAAGTTAGCGCTTGATGATTTTGGTACCGGGCACGCTAATCTTAATTATCTGTTGAAATACCCTTTTGATACCTTAAAAATTGATAAAGAGTTTGTCACCGAAATAGAGCCCGACACTAAATCGACAAGGATTATTGAGGGCATCATTTCTTTAGCGCACAATTTTGGCATTGAAGTCCTGGCCGAAGGGGTCGAAACCCAGTCTCAACTTGATCGCCTGACGCAGATTGGCTGTGACAAAATTCAAGGCTTCTTCATTTCTCCCCCGGTGTTGGCAGAACAGATTCCTTCACTCTTAGCGCAATATAACCGTTAATCTCATCCCTCTTTGTTGTTCCCCTGATCGTTGATTCTTCCGCGTTACCGGGTGGTGTCGCCTGTGCCTTATCCGGCCTGCAGGAACGAACACAAGTCCGTAGGCGTGATAAGTGCGGCGTATCAGGCAGTGCTGTATTCTGGACCGACAAAAAAAAGCCCCCTGTGAACAGGGGGCTTGCGAGTTTATACCTGCTTAAAACGATTTCTTAAAGCCAATAGACGCATTGACCGGGGCTTCAACCTGCGATTTATTGCTGCCGTTGCTGAACTGTGTCCCCAGTTCGCCGTAGACCTGCAGATTTCGGTCGATAGACCACGACAGACCCGCTGCAACCTCGGTGCTGGAGTACTGCTGTGAAGATTCCAGCGTGGTGGTGGCGACCGCATTGCTGAAGTGCGTTTTATCTTTGGAACCCAGACCCTGCCAGACGTTTACCCGGCCGTACGGCTGGAATTTACCATGGTTGGTGTCGTAGTCCGCGACCAGACGCACGCCCAGACGCGCGGTAAAGGAATCGGCGGTGTCCATATTCACTCTCGTTTGGGTTACACCATCCAGCGTGCTGTTATCAAAGTCGCTGTACTGATAGATCAACTGGGCCTGCGGTTCCAGGCTCCAGGCGCTGGCACCTAAACGGAATGCTTTACCCACTTCAGTTGAGGCCGTCAACGTATTGCCTTTGACGGTGTAAGAGCCGTTGTTACCCGATGCCGACAGGCGGGATTTATGGTTCCCGTATTGCAGCACGTTATCGACATACATACCGTCACCAGAGAACCAGGTGGCATAACCGCCAACGTAAAATGCGTTGTCGTCGATGTTGCCGCCTTTGCCGTTGCTGCCCGTTTTACTGCCTTTCACATTGCTGTCGATATCAAGGATGCTGGTATACATCCCGGCTTTCCAGCTTTCATTGGCGTACATATCGACGCCGACCTGAATACCCATGGTATGGGAGCTGGTTTGCGTCCCGGCCGCATCATCCAGTTTGGTTTTACCGGAATAACCAATCATTCTTGCCCAGGCGCGATTGTCTTCATCAAGTCCCGGTTTAACCTCGTCACCCATACGCTGGTGCATGTTGCCTAACAGGCTGATGTCACCCTGGCGAACCACGCTGGCGAGACCAGAATACAGCATGGTTTCTGGACGGTATTCACTCCTCAGGTACCAGTTTTCGCCCTGACCCTGCGCATTCCCGGCATGCAGTTGGTACTCAAATGCGCCCGCAGCCATACGCTCGGCGGCAAGATGGAAGGCATCCCGTGAGGTTTGCGCCGTGGTGGTTGCACCGTTGAGCGCCGTAACCACTTCGATGCCGTCACCCACGGTCGGTGCGCCAAGGCCGGAGCCATCGACATCCAGCAGCGTACTGCCGCTGGCTTTACCGCCATCAATAATCAGACGGTCAGCAATACCTGCGCCGCTACCGTTCTGGATAGCCGCCATGTTGATAGTGCCTTTTTCGCCGGCGTAATCCCCTTTGACGGTTAAGGTTGTGCCAGGTTGCTGGCCGATGAGCGACACATCGCCACCGTTGCTCAGCCCTGCGACTGTCTGGTTATAACCCTGGGTATTCAGGGTGGTGCCCGCGACAACATAGTGGTGCGAGGCGGCGCTCAGGGTATTGGTATCACCGGCTTGCAATACCCCGCTGGTGATGAGCGTTGCACCGCTGTAGCTGTTTTGGCCTTGCAGCTCCGTCGTACCGCTACCGGTCTGATGCAACTGACCTTCTCCGCTGATATTACCGCTTAACGCCAGAGTATCGGCGCGATTAACGTTGAGCACGCCGTTATCAACGATATCCCCTTCAATACTACCTATCGTACCGCCAGTGCCGAGCTGCAATACACCTTGTTCGATGGTGGTGCCGCCGGTATAGGTGTTATCCAGCGTCAACGTCAGTGAACCTTTACCGGTTTTGGTCAGTTGACCGTTACCTTCGACTTCCGTCAGCAGGGACACATCATGTCCGTTGGTGTCGAATGTCCCACCACCAGATTCCAGCGTAACCTGACGTGCGGTATCAAACGCTTCACCATATTTCAGCGTACCGCCGTTAAAGGTGATTCCGGTCTCTGCCGCGCCGAGGTTGGTATCGCCTGCAACCTGAAGCGTCCCTGACGTGATAGTCGTGCCGCCGCTGTAGGTGTTGTTGCCCGTCAGGATCAACGTACCGAGATCGCCTTTATTCAGACCACCGGTACCGCGGATCACGCTGTCAATGGTTGCGGTGTAGTTGACGCCATCGATCGTACCATCACCGACGCGAATCAACGTATTGGCGGTATCGGTAGTAATGGCTTCACCGCCTACACGATAACCGTCGGTGGCGAATTGTGCGCCACTGATGATGACATCGCCTTTACTGTTATCGACGGTCACATTACCGGCTTCCCCCTGGAAGACGGCAAATGCGGCATCGGTAAACGGAGCATTCAGCGCGCCCTCTGGCGTCGATTCATCCGTGGTCCAGTTGTCGTTACCCTGGCTGGATTGCCAGATACCGTCGCCGCCGTTGATGACGCCGTTGTTTTTCAGCTCGCCATTTTCACCGCCGGTGCCGTCCCAGAAGCGCAGCGTTAGTCCGGCATGGTTAACCAGGTTAACCTGATTTTTCACCGAAGTTTGTACGTATAAACTGTCTGCGGCTTCCGGTGCGTTAGCAATGTCCATCACATTGTTGGTTAATGTGCCGGTATAGTTGATGACGCGATAAACGCCAACGTCAAAGCTTCCGCCCGGAGAAGTCTCGATATTGAGCTTACCGTCGAGCGTCAGGGAGCCATTCACGTCGATCAGGTCGTTGAATGCGCCGCCTGGGGTATAAGCCTGGCCAAACTGGTAATCCAACTGGGCGTTATCGCTTAGCGTCAGTGAACCGGTAGTCAGTTTACCCACGCTATTGATGGCGGCACCGGCGGTAATATGGCCGTTATCCTGCACATCGACCGCACCGCCGATAATGCCGTTACCACCGAGGGTGGCACCCGATTTCACTGTGACCTGACCGGTAGAAGCAGACTGATTGCCGTTGACCAGCAGCACACCTTCGTTGACGTCCGTGGTGCCGGTGTAGGTGTTGTCGCCGGTCAGGATCAGTGTACCGTTACCGATTTTCACCAGGCTGCCGTCGTTGCCGCTGATAATGCCGCTGATGGTGTCAGGCTCCGGAAGCACCAGATTCCCCAGCGACAATTCTTTATTGCCCAGTTCGACATTACCCGCACCGGACAATGAACCGATGGAAGTCGCGCTGTTGACTGCGCTGACATCTACCAGACCGCCTGCAAGGTTTTTGACGACGGTATTCTCTGCCATTGCCTGGTCAGCAAAGGTCATCAGCCCGCTGTTAGTTACATCGGCATTGCCGCCGTTGGCGTTTTCTTCCAGCGCCAGTGTGCTGTCTTTTGCCACGCTGACCGTCGCGTTGCCCGCAGTGGCGTTATTGGTTAACAGCGCTTTCGCTGTGCCCGTCAGGTTCAGTTTGGCGCGGGCGGCTGTGACGGTATCCGCCAGCGTTAACAGGCTGTCGGCAATGTTCATGGTCAGTGATTGTAGACGGGTGTCTGCGCCGCTGACGTTGAGCGTTGCCCCATTATTAACGGTGATGGTGCTGCTCTCGTTGCTGCCGAACGCGCCGGTTTTGCTGGCATTGACCGTCACATTGTTGGCATTGCCGGTGCCGGCAATTTCGGTGTCGCCTTTGTAGCTGTTCGCGCGGTCGAGCGTTAAGGTACTGCCCGCATCGCTTGAGCTGCTGGTGACTTTCAGTTTACCGTCGCCGGTAATCTCGCCGGTCGGCGTGAAGTGGTGCGAATTAAGGTCAAACACCGCGGCTTTATCATTCGCGCCCAGTTCAATGGTGCGATTGCTGGTCAAATCCGCACCTAATTGCAATGTCGAGGCGTTGTTAATCGCCAAATCGGTTCCGCTCTGTCCGAGGTTATTATCGGAGGAGATCTGCAACGTGCCGCTATCAATGCGCGTACCGCCACGATACTCGTTATTGCCACTGAGGATCAGGCGACCGAGGTCGGTTTTCACCAGTGTCAGTTTGTCGTTGGTGCTGGCTTCACGGATGACGGACTCAATGGTCGCGGTATAGTTTTGCCCCGCGCCACCGGCTCCGACGCGCAGCATCAGCTCACCGGTTCCCGGCGTCTGGCCTGCGTGGGTCGCGCTTTCCGTGGTGGCATACGCGTTAAGTGCATTACCTTTCACGACATAGCCATCGGCATCAAACTGTGCCCCGGAGAAGTTAACCTCACCTGCAGCGTTATCCACGGTAACGGTACCGCCCTTGGTGGTGAAGACAGCAAAGGATTTCTGCGCCCACGGGGCGTTGCCCTCGCCGGTAGCTGTCGTCCAGTTGTTGTCACCCTGAGCACCGATCGCCATCCATTTACCATCGCCACCGTCAATCTTGCTGTTGCCTTCGATGCCGGATGCACCATGGCTCTGATTGACAGTTGCACCGTCCCAGAACTGCAGGGTAACGCCGTTGGCGTTCACCAGGTTGACCTGTTTGTCGATAGAGGTCTGGACAAAGATGTTGCTCTTATTCTGAGTGTCCGGTACAGCACCTAACTCCAGCGTCTGGTTATTCAGCGTACCGCCGTAGTTATAAATACGGTACACCCCAGGACCGAAATTCCCGCCCGATGACGTGGTGACATCCAGAGTCCCGTCCAGTTGCAGATCGCCTGTGACGTTGATCAGGTCATTCAGCTTACCGCCCGGTGTATAGGCCTGGCCCAGTTCGAAGGCGGAAGTCGTTTTGCTGCCAAGCTGCAGATTACCGTTAATGGATAACGTACCCGCACCGCCGTCACCAGCGCTAATTGTTGTGGCATCGTTCATCAACACGTTGCCGCCGATAATGCCATTACCACCCAGTGTGGATGTGCCGCTGACGGTGGTTGCGCCACGTGCCGCGCTTTGATCGCCATTCACCAACAGCGTGCCGTTGGTGACGGTGGTATCACCGGTATAGGTATTGTTGCCGGTCAGACGGGTAATGCCGCCACCTATTTGCTGCAGTGCACCGATACCGGATATAACGCCATTCAGCAGGACGTCGTTGGCGCGATTAATCGCCAGTATGCCGTTATCGATGA
This sequence comes from Citrobacter sp. Cpa228, assembly GCF_030333085.1. Lineage (NCBI taxonomy): Bacteria > Pseudomonadati > Pseudomonadota > Gammaproteobacteria > Enterobacterales > Enterobacteriaceae > Citrobacter > Citrobacter sp. Cpa228. The sequence goes on from NZ_JAOWGQ010000043.1 coordinate 88,958, forward strand.
TGTCAGATTCGGTGCTAACTTCGCCCGTGTTTCCGCCGGAACCTAACTGCAACGTACCTGTTTGCGCAATGGTGGTAGAGCCGGTGTAGCTGTTGTTGGCGGTAAAGACCGTGGTGCCGCCTGCCGCACGTTCAAACTTCCCGTCACCGCTGATAGTACCGTTATAGATTTGCGCCGCGGTGTTATCACCCTGGGTATCGAAGATAACCCTGCTGCCTGCGCCCTGGGTTGTGACATTGTAGTCGCCAATACTGGCGGCAGTACTGGTTGGCTCGACATGGTCGCCGGTGCGCAGCGTTGCACCATTGTTTACAGCAATAGTTTTGCTTGCCAGACTCAGGTTTTCAACGATGCGGACATCCGCGTTTGACCCGCTGAGGGTCAGCGAATCCCAGCCGGTGCCAATATTCGTGCCGGTAGTCAGGTTGTCGCTGACCAGCGTTCCAATCTTCGCATCTTTTGTATCGGTGAAGGTGAGGGCGTTGCCCGTACCTGCAGCGGTAGTGATGTGCCGCGTTTTCTCCAGCGTCACATTGCCGATGTTGGCTTTATTGTTACCGCCAGTACCGGCGAAATTCACTTCACCGGCATAGGTGCCGCTACGCCAGTTGAAGGTGTCCGTACCTTCACCGGTATTGATTACGCCGCTGGTGACACCGCCGCTGATATCAATAGTGTCATTGCCTTTACCAGACTGAATGGCCACCGCAGTGTCGGTGATGGCCTGCAGAGTGCCGGTGTTGGTAATGGTTTTACTGCTGTCTCCGCTGGCGTCGATTACCGCAGAGGTGGTGCTGGCAGAGATAATCTTGCCGCTGTTGGTCAATGCGCTGACGTTTTTCGCGATGATGGCAGAGCCACCGGCGGCGTTGTGCACATTGATATCGGCACTGGTAGTGACTTTACCGTTTGTGTTGGCGCGGATACCGCTGCCTTCGCTGTTCAGTACCTCAATGGTATAGCCTTTGTCGATGGTCAGATTGCCCGTCACCGCGTCACCATTGCGCTGTTCAAAGGCGAATCCGGTACCTTTGCCGTTAACGTTGAGAATGTTGTTTAGTCCATCTTTCATGTTCAGCGCGACGCTGGTACGGATCCCCGCGCCGTCGTTGGCATTGATGGTGACGTCGTTGAGCGTGATATCGGTATTGTTGGCATCGTTTTGAATGCCCGCGCCAGTCCCTTTAGCGCTAATCGTTACCCCTTTTGCAGCCAGCTTACCGGCTCCGGTATCGAGACGAATACCATCCGCCGAACCATTGGTCGTGATTGCATCACCGGCATTACCGGTAATACTCAGGCTGGCACCATTGGTCAGCAGCACGCCTGCGGTTCCGTCGTCAACGGTTACCTGACCCAGTTTTTTAATCTGTGCGCTGGCACCCGAAGCGCGAACGCCAATACCGTTGCTGACATGCAAGGCGCTGGAGGAGTTGTTGGTTAAGCTCCCGTCTTTTTGAACATCAACGCCGATACTGTCGATGCTGGCCAGATTGATACTTGATTCGCTATCGAGGATCAGGTTACCCAGATTTCTCGCTATATAGGCGATCACTTCATTGCCACTGGCTTCAGAGGTGATCTTCGCGTTTGAAGTAAGCGTAGTGCTGGTGGCATTACCCTCTGCGCTGCCATTCAACCGATGCGCCTGGCCATCAACCACCCCGGCAACGGTACGTTCACCGGTTAAATTAATGGTGGTTTTGTCGCTGATATTACCGCTGGCTCCGCCTTCGATGACCAGTGCTGCGGAATCGCTACCCTGCACGGTAAATGTGGCTTCACCAGTATCGACTTGACTGCCTGCACCGGTAGCGAGAACGCCAACAGAGTTCTTACCGCTGAGGGTAAGGTCAAGGTTGGAGCTGGCCTGGCTGCCAGGAGGGGTGGTGTTACCGGCCAGTAATGCGCCATTGGCGATACGGAAAATGGTGGTGCGATCCTGACCGTTGTCATTTATCACCGCCTGACCAATATTGGCGGCCGCGTCTTTCCCATACAGATAATAGCCAATCTGATCGGTGTTGTTGAACACCGGGCTACTCAGGCTATCAACGTTAGCAATGGCGTTATCACGCACGTGTACGCCGATATTCCCGGCCTTGTCCAGCGTAATGTTGGAGTAGACGTTGACCACGGCCTGACCTTTGGCGCCTCCTTCAGCCCAGATGGCGTAGTTACGATCGTTGATGCCACCCGTACCGCCCACGATAATAGAGCCTGTGGCACTGGTGGTTACTTCGGCATTTTTGTTATTGGCGCTGACGTGGATCCCCACGTTATTCGTGCCGTTGACGTTAATCTTGCCGTCGTTGCGGATTTCCTGATTATTTTCCGTGCCGCTGTCACGCACGGAGATACCGTAGTTCTTGTTGTTTCCCGCATCCCCATTACCATTGATGACGATGTTGCCCGTATTCAGTACGTTGCCGGTTGCGTTGCCGATCAAAATTCCTGCCGCGTTACGGACACCGGTACCCAACGTGATGAGACCGTTGTTAATAACCTCTTTGGCGCTTTTGGTCATAATTCCGGCGCTCAGGCTGGCACCACCTGGCATGATGACATCCTGGGTCAGGTTACTTGCGTCACGACCAAGGTAAATAGCGGCATCAGCACTGTTGGTAAAGGTCGCATTTCCCGCGACTTCCACGCCAAAGGCGGTGCCTTCACCGTAAGACTCACCGTTTTTACGTCCGTCGACGACGTTAATATTGCCGTTATTGACACCTTTTGCCTCGCCGGACAACTGCATACCAATGGCCAGCGTCAGCGACGTATCAGGTTTATCCTTGCTCCAGGGATCGGCGGCAGATGCGGTGCCGAAGTTATCGGTAGTGATCGCCTGGTTGATGGTGCCTTCGTTGGTGATAACGCTGGTACCTTGCCCCTGCATACCGAATGCGCCGTAGCTGTTAACGTTCTGATTACCATCTTTATCAATGAACAGACCTGAGTTGATAGTTCCGCGGTTGGTTGCCTCGGCGTTTTGCGCCAACATGCCAATCGCCAGGCTTTGCCCGCCAGAACTGCGTAGCGCGTTCAGCTCGCCGAGGTTGTTGATAACCCCACCATCAATGGCTTTCATGACGCCATTGATACTGCCGTCAACGGCGATTATCGCCTCTTTGTTCAGGGTACCGGTGGTGCCAGCGCCGTTGGCATAAATGGCATGCAACTCACCGCGGGCGGCAGTGGCGTTGTTGATATGTGACTCTCCATCGGTCCAGACTTTGTAGTCCCATGTGAGTTCATCAGACGACTTACTGGAATTAATTAAGCTATCGATATACCCGGCATACTTTGCTTGTGCTGCTGTGACGGTTGTGACCTCTTCAGCCTCCAGCCACAATTGGATTTGGCTGACCTTATCGCCATTGGCATTTTCTGCGGCGTCGGCACTTCTGCCTAACAGGAAGTCGTTAAAATCAGCCAACTCCTGCGTACTGGTAATGGTGAATGTGCGCACCCCGGTTTCGATAACCTTGCCATCTGCATCATAGCCATAAGTCATCAGCGTCACATCATCGCCAAAGACAGAGGTTTGCGCTGAGCCGGCGAATGTTTTTTCAGGGATAACCGGAGCGGCGTTAAATTTTATATAGTTATCGGACTGCCAGTTCACCTGGCTGTTGGCGCCTTGCGCTTCCAGTAAGGAGGAGTCTTTGGCCAGTAACTCGATGGTATTGGCTTTGTCGCGTACATTGAGCGTGTCATTACCTATGTTCAGGTTGGCCGTAGCACCATCGGTTGCCAGCGCGATACCAAACTGCTTATAGATTTCAGACCTGGTTGCATCATAAGTATTTAATACGGAATCGCCGATTTGCGATTTAGTAAGAAAGCGACTTAACACATCGGTATCATAGACCTTAATGGTTTCTGTGCCGTCCGGGAATGCCGGGTCAACCACCTTGAAGTTTTCGCTTTGAGAAGGCGTAGCCGATTGGTTATACGTCACGTATTCCGCCAGCTCTTCAACTGTGGTGATTTTTTTTGCATCCTGGCCTGGGCTGGTGGCCTGCAGGGTGATTTTTCCTGTTCGCAGTAACTCACTGATGGTGGTTGATTCTACAACGCCGCTTTGACCCGGATTAATTGTCGGGATTGCGCCGCTGATATTGAGTGTCTGACTGGCAGTATTATTTTCATATAAGAAGCCGTAGTCGTGGGGAGCCTGATAAACGCCCGCAGAAATACCGTTCTGGAAATCGTCAGAAATATTTCGCTCGCCCGTAGCGGTAATCTGCGCAGCTGAGGCCATCATCGTAGCGCCACTTAATGCACTGGCGGCCAGTACCGCAACAGTTTTACGTGAACTGCTTTTTTTCTTACCTCTGGTTAATTCAGAGACGACAACCCAGATGCCGAGTGCCGCGTTCCAAATAATGCTGTAAACCTTATTCATATATAACCCTCGTTTACATTCCTGTTATGTATGTGTTAATACGTTGAGTTGTTGGCGATGGTTGGCACGCGGATGTGCTACCCGGTATGTCGATTTTCGAAAATAGTGATCCCTTCCGGGCCAGGCGGAATTAAAAATGAGCCGAAAGGAAATCTGTTAATAATTAACTGTGATTACTATCCTTAAATAAGTCAGTTACGGCTGGCTATAGTGAGAAATGGTGTACTTGAGCCGGGTATTACTTTTACCCAGCTTTCTGGCAATGTTGCTTTTGTACGCCCCGATTGTTTTTTCACTTTTTTGCGATACTCCGGCGATTTGTGCCAGTGACCACCCGCGGGCCAGCATCATCATCACATTGAATTCGTTGGTCGTTATTTTTGTTTGTATTTCTTTGATATTGCGTTGATTTTTGTTTTCGGTGATACGAGTGATTGTTTGCAATAGCTGATCAAGACAGGTGTCCTGATCGAGGAACTGCAGAGCCATTCCGCACACTGTTTGAAAAATAGAAAAAGTGGCTTCATCGGCTAATACGATGATCGTTGTGGATGGTCGTATAGCCATGTTGCGGATAATCCTGGCATATTTTAAAAAATCTGACTTGTCAGGATTAATAATGATGCAATCCGTTTCATAAGATAGCGTTTGGACGGCAGAAAGCGTCTGGGAGGAATGGTACGCGATATCAATATATAATGATGAGCCACGTAGGATTTCTCGCATGCCAAGCCAGGGGTAAATTGAGTCACCCAAAAAAATAGCTTTAGACATAACGATCTCCTTGAAATTTTGGTGCAAGCAGTCGCCTCTTTTTTTGGTTAAAAAAGAGTTTCTCGCGATGCATGAAATGTTAATTAATTCTCGTATGCCCTAAATAATTCAAGTTACAGGAAGTCCGGGGGAAAATTCCCAGGCGTACAGATACTATGTGGCTGAGGTGAACTAACGCAGCCAACGCATATGTAACTTGAAGTATGACGGGTATATTCGCTCTTTGCTTTGAACGGATCCTTTTTTATTCGGATATCAACAGATAATATCTGTCTTTATTTAAATCATTAACTATTCTTAAAGTGGATATTACACTTTGTTAAAATTTAAGATAAATCGTTTATATCACCTCTGTGAAGATGATTGATAGATTTCGCTTATTGATCGGCGAGGTTTTGTGTCCCCCGATTCGACAATGACAGGGAATTCCTATAGGTTTAGAAGGGAAATATTGTTAATTGTTATTAATTTCAAACAGATATGTGATTTTCTTAACGGGGAAGGAAACTACCAGGAGAATTCTTAATCAAAGGCCGGGCAGTGAAGGAGCTAAATGTTTGGAAGGAGAAAATAGTGTTTGATTTGAATTAATGCGCTGTAAATGAATATAATTTAGATTTATATTCTTTATTTATTAATATTTTAAGATGTTTAATCTAAAGTAAGCTTTTCGTGCTTAATCTAAAAATCAGTCTTGCAGCCGCTTTTTTGTCTGCTTTTTGTACGCACGTTTTCTCAGCCAGCCAATAGCTCTTGTTCCACTTGTTGTACCTGCATTTCCAGCGTAGTGCGGATTTCTGTCAGTGCCCGTTGCTGATCGGAAAAGTAGGCTTCTTTGTCTGTTACTGAAGTGGCAAGACGCCAGGCGTTTTCCGCTTCCAGATCGCTAATCTCTTTGAGCAGCGCATTAATTTGCTCCCTGAGCTGCTGAATCTTGCTACGTAAATGTTGTAGATCGTTTAATCGGTCACTTGCCATCATCGGTTCGAGCCCGGTTTGTAACTGGGTCAGTAATGCCCTAACCGCGGCCAGATCGGCATTTTGTCGTGCCTGATTAAGCTGCACCATCATCTGATGGGCTTTCTCTTTCAGGTCATCCGCTACCACGTCCGGGTGGCAAAGGCGGCTGGCCTGACGCCACAGGCGTTTTAACTCATTACGTTCATCTGCTGAAAGCCGCTGGTCGCGGGTGTAACGGTGCTGAGCATCCTGCTGTTGTTCCTGATATTCATCATATTCATGGCTGGCTTCCTCCTGTGCCTGACGGGTCGCGCTGTCGTCCTGGCGAGAAAAGTCGTTTTCCAGTTCACGAATTTCCGCCAGCAGGGCGGTGATAAGCTCAGTCTGTTGCTGAATGCGCTGGCGAGTTTCCACGGATTCGCGGGAGTCCGAACTCAGATTTACCCACTGCTGCTTGAGTTTCGCCAGTTGATCAACGGCCTGTGAAATATAGTGCAGACAGGACTGATAATCTTTTTCCCGACGTTTTCGTTCTGCTTCCTGCTTACGTTGCGCGCTGGCGGCCAGTTGTTTACGCAGTTCGAGAATTCGGCTCATCAACGGTCCGAGGCGAAGATGGTACAGGTCATTGAAATCATCGAGGATTTGAATACGCGTGTTGCGCTTATCAATCAGATCACGCAGTTGGGTTTCAAGCGCTTTCAGTTCGAGCTTACTGGCGGCAATGCCGGGGTCCTGCCACGTTGATACTGCGCGCTGGGATTGTAGCCAGTGTGTAATTTCACGCAGGGCATCGCCGAAACGCCGTTCTTCAATCGCCTGCACGATGACGCCGGGAATGACTGGCAAAGGTTCATTTTTCAGATGCGCCAACTGCTGGAAAATAATCTCTTCATCTTCCAGTTCGATGGCGCTTTTGACGATCTCAAGTCGTTTAATGATCTTATTCATGACAGTCGTTGCCTGGCGTAGTTCAAAAACGAGTGACTGAACCACGCCAGGTTCACCCGTTTGAAAATGTTGGAAAAACAGTAAAGTGCATTCTGTGGCCTGCGATGCCTTCTCGTCCAGAATAATTCACTGTAATGATGAAAAAGCGGTATTAGCGCGCACTTCTTCGCGTCTTTAAACCCTCGTTTCATCTTTTTTATTCACCGGCTAATTATTCTTGATATGATAAAGATAATGCGTATAGTTCTCATTCACTTTTTTGTTATTAGCAATCTGCATGAATTCTGGTAAGGATCCCGACAATGAAAAAAACAACATCCGCTCTGGCATTGTTGGCTGCCATTGCATTAAGCGGCTGTACAACTGACGCTACGCCAGCCAGTAACCCGCTGGCACAGGAAAAAGCAATCGCACCGGCAGCAACGGATATTCAGCAGCGCGCACTGGCTGACGGCTTGTATGAAATGGCGCTGAGTCCAGCAGGTGATGCGCTGTACGTCGCCAGTGCGGAAGGGTTCAAAGATGTTCAGGGTGGGGTGATTTACAAGCTGGATCCGCAAACGCTGAAGACCATCGGTCTGAGCCACACCGATCTGAAAAACTTTGGTATGGCTATCTCGCCAGACGGTAAAACGGTGTATGTCACCAACTCCCTGGATGGTGGCCTAAGCGCGCTGAATGCCGCAGACGGCAAAGTGAAGAATCGCGTGCTGTTCCCGGAACGTAACCCGCAGGGTTTCCCATACGGTGCGCGCCAGGTACTGCTGCATAACGGTCTGCTCTATATTGGCGCCGTTGCCGATCCGGCGGTGATCTGGGTGGTTGATGCCGAAACGCTGAAACTAAAAACCCGGATTAAAAATACCGGTAAATGGATGACCGGACTGCATTACTCAGAAATGACGCAGCGTATTTATGCGGCAAATGGCGGCGGTGAAATCCTGGTTATCAACCCGCGTACTCAGCGCATTGAAAAACGCTGGCAGCCGCTGGGCGATAAACCCGCGTTGCTGTTGAATATGGCGGAAGACCCGCAAACTGGTCGCCTGTTTGTCACCGACAATTCCAAAGCGAAAACGACATTGGTGTTGGATATTCATACGGGCAAGCTGCTCAAACAGCTGGATATCGGGGATTCGCTGGCGGTGAAATTCAATGCGAAGCGTAATGAAATCTATATTACCCAGCGTGATTCCGGAAAATTGCTTAGCCTGAATGCAACGGATTACAGCGTGAAGAAAAGCTGGGATCTCCTCCCCAATCCAAACAGCCTGTTGCTCTCTGCTGATGGTCAAACCTTGTTTGTCACCGTGAAACAGAAATTCAATAAAGACCACTCCACCTCCGCGCCAGATAACGTGGTGCGTATTGATCTGAATAAATAATAACAACATGTTGCCGGGGCGCTCTCCGGCAACGTCGTCAGACTTTTAATGGCATGGCTATGGACAACACTAAAACATACGCACACTTAATGAGAAAAACTGTGCTGGCCGCTACTATTGGCGCGCTTTCCGGCACGGTGAATGCAACTGAGGCCCCCACAGAAGCGGAAGAGACCATTGTGGTACAGGCTGCAGAGGGACGTGATTTTAAGCCCGGTGGCGATACGTTACTGCCTGCTTTTCTCGACGGTCAGGTCGCCAATGGCGGCAGGCTGGGGATGCTTGGTCAGCAAAATGCCATGGATGTGCCATTTAACGTTATAAGCTACACCTCAAAACTGGTCGAAGATCAGCAAGCTAAGACCGTAGCCGATGTTGTCGCCAATGACGCGAGCGTGCAGGCGGTACAAGGCTATGGTAACTACGCAGAGACATACCGTATTCGCGGTCTGAAACTTGACGGCGATGATATGACCTTTGGTGGATTATCCGGTGTGCTGCCGCGCCAGGTGGTGGATACGCAGATGATCGATCGCGTTGAAATCTTTAAAGGCGCGAATGGATTGCTCAATGGCGCGGCCGGTAGCGGCGTTGGCGGGATGATTAATCTTGAACCCAAGCATGCAGACGATACGCCGATCACACGCCTTGGTATGGATTACACCAGTGACTCACAGGTGGGAACGTCGCTCGATGCCGGACGCCGTTTTGGTGACAATAACCAGGTTGGCGCCCGTGTGAATCTGTTGCATCGTGAAGGGGAGGGGGAGGTTGACGATGATAAACGTCGTACCACGCTGGCAGCGCTGGGACTGGATTACCGTGGCGACCGTTTCCGCAGTTCATTAGACGTCGGGTATCAAAAAAAGACGTTTCACGGTGGCAACATGGGGATCAATGTCTACTATGTGCCATTTGTCCCCGATCTGCCGAAAAATACGCACAACTATAGCCAGAGATGGGGTTATAGCGATATTGAAAATGAGTTCGGAATGGCGCGCACGGAATATGATCTGACCGATAACTGGACCGCTTATGCCGGTTTAGGTGCGCAGCACGCGCATGAAATTGGTTTGTACAGTGCCCCGGAAATATACAACCAGGCCGGTGACGCCAAAGCCGGACGCCTTGATACCAATCGTATTATTGATGCGTTCAGCGGGATGGCAGGGCTGCGCGGGAATTTTGATACGGGTTTTGTGTCGCATAAGGTTAATGTAGGTTATTCCGCCGTCACTAAAGAAGACAAAATCGCCTGGCGTATGGGATCACGTGCCGCACGTCCGGACGTCAATATCTACGATACGCAAGATGTAGCAAAACCAGCGGTGACGGCGACGGGAGGCAACTATAGCGATCCGTTAACCAGTGGACGTACGCGTAGTCAGGGGTGGTTACTCAGCGATACGTTGGGCGTGCTTGATGATCAGCTTCTGTTTACCGTCGGCGCCCGTCACCAAAAGGTTGTGGTTCGTGATTACAACAAAGAAACAGGCGCTGAAAACGTTAAGAACAGTTTTGATGACAGCCGCTGGATGCCGACGTACGGTGTCGTATATAAGCCGTGGCAGGAACTTTCTCTTTATGCGAATCATACCGAATCGCTACAGCCAGGCAGCACCGCGCCAAGCAGTGCGGTGAACTACGGTCAAAGCACCGGAATCATCCATGCAAAACAGAATGAGGTTGGGGTCAAAACAGACTTTGGCCGTGTAGGCGGTTCACTGGCGTTGTTTGAAATCAAAATGCCGGTTGCGCAGTTGGATAGCCAGACCCGGTATTACGCCATCAACGGTGAGCAGCGTAATCGTGGCGTGGAGCTGAATGTTTTTGGTGAGCCGGTGTTAGGACTGCGGCTGAACGCCAGTGCAACGTGGCTGGATGCGACGCTCAGTAAAAATCAAAACGGTGTCAACAACGGTAAGACGGCAATCGGCGTACCGGACTTCTATGCGGTGCTGGGGGCTGAATATGATATTAAACCTGTTGAAGGACTCACCGCGACGGCACGGCTGAACCATTCTGGCGCTCAGTATGCCAACGCGGCAAATACCAAGAAACTCGACAGTTTTACCACACTGGATTTAGGTGTGCGTTACCGTATGTCACTCAATCAAAACCAGAACCAGATGATTTTGCGTGCAGGGGTCGATAACGTCACCAACGAGAATTACTGGTCAGGTATTGATGATACCGGGACTTATCTGTTCCAGGGCGAGCCACGCACGCTGAAGGTTTCCGTCAGTTACGACTTCTGATTTTTTTCCTGGGCCTCGGTGCGTTGGGCAAGGATGCCCGGCGTATCCAAACGATTGCGCCTTGCGACAACCAGGTTGAAATGTTAAAAGAAGCCCCTTCAATAAAAACCACACAGGGGTAGGGCGTGAAAAACGCGTCAACTGCATCTGACACCAGCGTGTCTGATGCCGCGTCGACGAATGAACCGACGCTTCAGCGGGGGTTGCAAAACCGCCATATTCAGTTAATTGCGCTGGGCGGCGCAATTGGTACAGGCTTGTTTCTGGGAATCGGCCCCGCTATTCAGATGGCGGGACCTGCTGTATTACTCGGTTACGGTGTTGCCGGGATCATCGCGTTTCTGATCATGCGTCAGTTGGGCGAAATGGTGGTTGAAGAACCCGTTTCAGGATCGTTTGCCCACTTTGCCTATAAATACTGGGGTCCGTTCGCGGGTTTCTTGTCTGGCTGGAACTACTGGGTAATGTTTGTGCTGGTTGGCATGGCAGAACTCACCGCAGCCGGAATTTATATGCAGTACTGGCTGCCTGATGTCCCAACCTGGATTTGGGCTGCGGCTTTCTTCGTGATTATCAATGCGGTCAACCTGGTCAACGTGCGTCTGTATGGCGAAACGGAGTTTTGGTTTGCGCTGATCAAAGTCCTGGCGATTATCGGCATGATTGGCTTTGGTATCTGGATGCTGGTTTCCGGCAACGGCGGCGAACATGCAAGCATTGATAACCTCTGGCGCTATAACGGCTTTTTCGCGACTGGCTGGAACGGACTGATCCTGTCGTTGGCGGTGATTATGTTCTCGTTTGGTGGTCTGGAACTGATCGGAATTACCGCTGCCGAAGCGCAGGATCCGCAAAAAAGTATCCCGAAAGCGGTAAACCAGGTGGTGTATCGTATTTTGCTGTTTTACATCGGCTCATTGGTGGTGCTGTTGGCGCTGTATCCGTGGGTGGAAGTGAAATCCAACAGCAGCCCGTTTGTGATGATTTTCCATAATCTTGACAGTAACGTGGTGGCTTCTGCGCTGAATTTTGTCATTCTGGTGGCTTCGCTGTCGGTGTATAACAGTGGCGTCTACTCTAACAGCCGTATGCTGTTTGGTCTGTCGGTACAGGGAAATGCACCGAAGTTCTTAACCCGAGTCAGCCGTCGTGGCGTACCGGTAAACTCATTGATTCTCTCCGGCGCGATTACGTCGCTGGTGGTGCTGATCAACTATGTGTTGCCGCAAAAAGCCTTCAGCCTGTTGATGGCGCTGGTGGTTGCGACGCTGCTATTGAACTGGATTATGATCTGTCTGGCGCACCTGCGTTTCCGGGCGGCAATGCGTCGTAAGGGGCGTGATACTCAGTTTAAAGCGTTGCTGTATCCGGCGGGTAACTACGTGTGTATCGCCTTCCTCGGCATGATTCTGGTGCTGATGTGCACCATGGATGATATGCGCCTGTCCGCTATCCTGCTGCCCGTGTGGATCCTGTTCCTGTTCGTGGCATTCAAACTGCTGCGTCGCAAGTCCCGCTAATATCTAACCGATCTCATCCTGGTGATGAGATCGGTGATTTATCTATTCTGCAGATTAACGCTGAAATACGCCTGACAGCGCACGAATATCATTTCCGGTAGGGGATTGATGAATGCGTAAACCAAATTCTTCGACGACGGCAAAAATATGGTCGAAGATATCAGCCTGAATACTTTCATATTCCAGCCACACCACCGTATTGGTAAACGCATAAATTTCAATCGGTAAACCGTGGTCATCTGGTGCAAGTTGGCGCACCATTAATGTCATATCTTTGCGAATACGCGGGTGGTGACGCAAATACTCGTTCAGATAAGCGCGGAAGGTGCCGATATTGGTCATCTGGCGATGATTCAATACAGACTCAGGCGCATCTAATTGCTGGTTCCACTCGCTGATTTCCTGGTGACGCGTGGTTAAATAGGGTTTCAGCAGATGCGCTTTATGCAATCGCTGGCGTTCATCCTCATCAAGAAAATGGATGCTGGTGGCATCAATGCTGATGCTGCGTTTAATTCTCCGACCACCGGAAGCCGACATCCCGCTCCAGTTTTTAAACGAGTCTGATACCAATGACCAGGTGGGGATAGTGGTGATGGTGTTATCCCAGTTGCGTACTTTTACCGTGGTTAATCCAATATCAATAACCGCGCCATCGGCACCGTATTTCGGCATTTCCAGCCAGTCGCCCAGCTTGAGCATATCGTTGGCTGAAAGCTGAATACCGGCGACCAGTCCGAGGATCGGATCTTTAAATACCAGCATTAAGACGGCGGCCATCGCGCCCAGACCGCTAATCAGTATTGCCGGGGACTGGCCAATCAGCAGAGAGATCATCAGGATCCCGACGATAATTGCGCCGATTAACTTGATGCCCTGAAATATTCCTTTCAACGGCAGTTGTGATGCGGCAGGGAGCTTTTGTGACAGATTGAGAATCACGTCCAGCAGGGAGAATAAAGACAGCAGGGCGTACATCATGATCCACAGCTGTGCGCAGGTTACTAATATTTCTGCGGCTTCACTGCCTTTCTGTAGCCAGAGTGCGGCCTGTATATTGACAATGATACCTTGCAGCGTGAATGCCAGTCGGTGAAATAATTTGTTCTGCGTGATGATTTGTAGCCACAGACGGGAGCTGGCGTTGGCGCGCTTTTCAAATGCGCGTAATACCACCCAGTGCAAAATAACGTGAACAATAATGGCGGTGATAAAAATAATGCCAAAAATCATCACCAGCGAGGTGGTGTGATTTATTTCAATGCCGAGTTCTTCTACCTGAGATATCAATTCCTGCATAATGTCTCCTTAATAAACAGCGGTCTATGATGACCGCTGTGTGGAGCTTATGCAAATGTGGGGATCAGACTTCTGTCAGCGTCGTTTCTTGCGGCAGACGTGATTTTGGCAGGGCGGCGTTGAAGTCTTCTACGCTGTGATGACCCACCGGGACCACAACAACGCTGGTGTAACCTTTTTCTTTCAGACCAAACTCTGCATCCATGATGGCCGCATCAAAGCCTTCAATCGGTACAGCATCCAGACCCATTGCCGCCACACCCAGCAGGAAGTTACCGACGTTCAGGTACACCTGTTTCGCCATCCAGTGGTTGTCGTCTTTAAGTTCCTTGCGGTGCAGGTCGGCAAAGAATGTACGACCTTTGTGGTTTGCGGCTTTGGCTTCCGGGGTAGCAAAGCGTCCATCGCGCTCTTCTTGATCCACCACGCGTTCCAGCCACGCATCGTCCATCGTCGTTTTGGCGCAGAACACCACGACGTGGGAAGCATCCAGCATTTTACGTTCGTTGAACACAAAGCCGCCGGCTGCGGATTTAGCCACCCGCGCTTTTCCTTCGTCAGTGCTGGCAACGATAAAGTGCCACGGCTGAGAGTTGGTACTGGACGGACTAAACTGCAGCAGTGTTTTTAATTTTTCTGCTTGCTCAGCGGTCAGTTTTTTATTCGGATCGAATGCCTTAGTGGAGTAACGTTTTAAGGCGACAGAAACAATATCCATAACTACTCCTGGTGGTTTTTCGTACCCTGCGGGTGCGTTTTGTTTCAGCAGGGTACAGGGTTAGCGGGAAAAAGATAAGACAGAAAAAAGCAAAAACACTTATTGGAGTTAACGATAAATCAGTCTGGACGCAGGCGTTTTTGATCCCGCTTAGGCAGGCCGTCTACCACCCGGTGCCATGAGTCGTTCACCAGGTCAGTCAGTAATGACTCGCTAATATCATCGCCGGGGTAGACGGATATCCAGTGCTTTTTATTCATGTGATAGCCCGGTTCGATACTGCGGTAAATCTGCTGATTCAGCAGTGATTTTTGTGGATCAGACTTCAAATTAACCAACGGACGACCGCGCTGCTCTGAGACAATCATAAAAATCTTACCGCCGACTTTGAAGACATCGTATTCCGGGCCGAACGGCCAGCATTGCTCAGTAAAAGGCAGTTCGAGCGCAATACGTTTAGCACAAGCATGCAGCGTTTGGCCGTCCATTATTTTTCCTCGCGGGTCAGTGCGCGCCACATGGCCTCAAACCCCATCGAAATATATTCATTCGCGCGGGCAGGATCGCGGGCGGCAAATTCCATGGTTGTTTCTGCCAGTGAAAGAAAAAGCCCATCACCGAAGGCACGATATTCGTCAGACATAAATTCAGGGCGAACGGAACGATGACATAAATCGCGCAGTTCCGGGAACATATCGTCAGCCTGCTGTTCGGTTTCTTTGCTGATTTTCTCGCTGACGGCCAGTTGGCGGATAGTGCGATGTCCACAAGTATGGTCCAGACCCCAACTGATGTAGCTGTTCCAGATGGAGTGAGTCATGGTTTTGGCATCGGTCACTGAGCGATCCAGATTTGCCATCATTGACTGGCAGAGGTCTTGTTTTAAATGGAGGTAAAGCTCGTTGATCAGATCATCTTTTGTGGCGAAATAGCGAAACAACGTTCCCTCTGCGACACCTGCATTGCGGGCAATAACGGCGGTAGAGGCCGCAATGCCTGATTGTGCAAATGCTGCGGTTGCAGCTTCCAGTAATGCCTGTTTTTTGTCTTCACTCTTCGGACGAGCCACTACACTTTACCCCTAAGTCTGTAAAAAAATAGGATTGAATCACGGCCTTTGCCGCACCGCAACGGCGAATGTCAAAGATTGAAAATCATCTTGACGACAAACTTTCGATTTCTATAATGAGTGCTTACTCACTCATAATCAAGAGTCAGTCGCGCAACCCAGCGGAAAGGGGGCGCGTTTAAGGTCAGGATATGAAGCGTCTCACAGTTTGTGTGGTTGTTATTATGCTCATTGCCGCAGCAGCAAGTTTACCGTTTGTACTCAATGCCGGATTTGGTCAGGCGCCGCAAGGAGCACAACTGAGTCAGGTTGAACAGTCGCCACACTATCGTGATGGACAGTTTCATAATCAGGTCCCGACCCCGGGCTATACCGGCAACAAAGGTATGCTGGCGGCCTGGTGGGAGTTTCTGATCGCGAAGCGAGAAAACGCGCGACCCGCGCAGCCGTTGCCACTGGTTGCGACCGATCTCGCCAGTTTATCGCCACAGCAGGATACCCTTGTCTGGCTGGGACATTCCTCGTGGTATTTACAATTGGCGGGCCAGCGTATTCTTATTGATCCGGTGTTGAGCAATTATGCCGCACCGTTTTCATTCCTGAATAAAGCTTTTGCTGGTGAGTATCCGTGGACTGCGCAGACGATGCCGGAGATCGATCTTCTTATTATCTCGCATGATCATTATGACCATCTGGATCTCGCCACCATCAAGGCCCTGATGCCGAAGATTAAGCGCGTGATTACGCCACTTGGCGTGGGATCGCACCTGCGTTACTGGGGAATGAACAGCGAGATTATTGAGGAACGTGACTGGAATCAATCTGTCAAAGTGACGGACTCGCTGATCGTCCATGTCCTGCCTGCCCGCCATTTTTCTGGCCGGGGGATTAAACGTAACCAAACGCTGTGGGCCAGTTTCATGTTTGAAACGCCGGAACAGAACGTTTACTACAGCGGCGACTCCGGCTACGGGCCGCATTTTAAAGCGATTGGCGAGCAGTTTGGCAAGGTCGATTTGGCAATCATGGAAAATGGTCAGTATGACCAGGACTGGAAGTTCATTCATATGATGCCGGAAGAAACCGCCCAGGCCGCGGCCGATCTGCACGCGAAAGCGGTATTACCCGGACATGCGGGTCGCTTCGTTCTGGCAAAACACACCTGGGATGATCCCTACAAAAGACTGGCACTTGCCAGTCGCCGCCAACATTACCGATTGCTGACGCCGATGCTGGGTGAGCCGGTAGCACTGTCCGAACCGGACCAACAGTTTACGGCCTGGTGGCAGCAGGCAACGCAATGAACAGAGGGGAGAGCATGATGACGATTTCTGCTCAGGTAATTGATACGATTGTTGAATGGATTGATGATAATTTGAACCAACCCTTGCGCATTGATGATATTGCGCGCCATGCGGGGTATTCAAAATGGCATCTGCAGCGCCTTTTTCTGCAGTACAAAGGCGAGAGCCTCGGGCGTTATATCCGTGAACGTAAGCTATTATTAGCGGCACGCGATCTGCGTGATACCGACCAAAAAGTTTACGATATCTGCCTGAAGTATGGCTTCGATTCGCAGCAGACTTTCACGCGTATTTTTACCCGTACGTTTAGCCAGCCGCCTGGGGCGTATCGTAAAGAAAATCACAGCCGCACACATTAACGGTATACGGGTTCTCGCGGGTCTATTCTGCCAGCGAGAACCAACGCCGCCAGATGAAGCGCAGTACAAAATACTCAATCACCCCGAGAAGCAAGAACCACAGACAAAACAACAAAGTATAAAACTGATTAAGATCCATTAAATGAAAGGTTGTGACTAACTTTTGCGCCAACACCAGGCCAAGCGAAGGGGCGGGCAGCAGCAGGCAGGAAAGCAGAGCCAACAGCAGTATCCCGGCGGCGGTCATCAGTGATTCAAGCGGGTGTTTCATGGCATTGTTAAACTTGAGTTAAAAAGCCATTGTCCGGGATATCGTTGGTTAACGCAAACGTCGCGCTTAATGCCCCGCCCAGATCTCACAGTGTTTTTTCACCAGTCCACTCAGCGAGCCACCGTTTGCCACAAAATCACGCATGTGCCGCACCTCATTGTGACCCTTTTTCACCTGCTGATGTAAGGTGTGAACGGCACTCGCTGCCCCCACTTTTTCCGCCGACGCTGCGACAGTGTCCAGTAAGCGTAGCGTGTCATCAGCCAGGCGATGGTGATCCCCGGTATTCACGTCGGTGAGTATTCCTTCCATCCCAAAACGACAGGCCTGAAAACGGTTGAACTTGTACAACAGATAATCATTTTCCTGATGCCTGAATGGCCGTTCGGTGAGTAACCAGTGGGCGGTAGCCTGAATAAGCCCGGCTATGTTGAGTGCGTGCTCAAGGGTCAGCGGGGTGTCCATCACCCGTACCTCTACTGTGCCAAAATGCGGACTGGGGCGGATGTCCCAGTGCAAATCTTTAATGCTGTCAATCATGCTGGTATACGCCAGTTGGCGAAAGAGCCTGGTAAATTCCTGCCAGTTGCTCACCCACGGCATCGGGCCATTATCGGGAAATCCGGAGAAAATGTTCAGCCGTGCACAGGCAAAGCGTGTATCAGCAGCCTGCATATAGGGCGAGGCCGCAGAGAGCGCAATAAAGTGGGGGACAAATCGCGACAGGCCGTGCAGCAGGTAAATCGCATCGTCACCGTTGGCACAGCCGATATGAACATGCTGACCGAAAACCGTGGCCTGCTGAATAAGGTAGCCGAAGTTCTCCAGATTCCGCCGATAGCGTTCGTCATCACACACTTCCTGACGCTGCCATGTTTGAAACGGGTGCGTACCACCGCCGCAGATGTCGAGGTGAAGCGTTTGGGCTGCGCGCAAAACAAGGTGCTGCATGGTGGAAAACTGCGCGGCCGCCTGGTCAACATCGCGACACACCCCGGTCGCCATTTCCAGCATACTTTCGGTGATATCGTGCTTCACCTCGCCGACGGTGAGTTCTGACTTCACGGCGTCAATCAACCTGGACGCGTCTTGGCTCAGATCGTAGCCCGGAGGATTGATTACCTGCATTTCCAGTTCAATGCCTAACGTAAAGGGGTCAGAGACATGAAAATCGGGTAGTGACATCGTGTTCTCCTGAGCGTTGATTTCTAATCAGTATAGAAGGGGCGGCGATTTTCTGTTCTGCGTGAAAAATCCCTGACCAGCGCTTTGAAGGTGAAATGGCGGGTGCTATAACGTGGTTTTTACTTGCATAACCGGGGGTGAACAGTGCCAGAGATAAATCTGTATGGGCAGACGGTGGGTGATGCCCTGCCGGACTGGAATGGCGCAACCGCGCTGCCACGGAGTGTGCTTATTGGTCAATATTGCCGTCTGGAGCCCCTGGACGCTGACAGCCATGCCGCCGATCTGTTTGACGCCTACGCGCAGGCACCTGACGAACGTGACTGGACCTGGCTTGCCAGCACGCGTCCTGCGAGCGTAGAGGAGGCCGTGCGTTGGGTCACGGGCAAATCAACGGATGCCTCTTTGGTTTCCTATGCGGTGATTGATTTACAATCCGGGCGCGCCGTAGGGTTAGTCTCATTTATGGCGATCGACCTTGTAAATGGCTCGGTCGAGATAGGCCATGTGACCTGGTCGCCACGAATGAAGAATACGGTACTGGGTACAGAAACCGTCTGGCTGTTGCTACGCCAGGCGTTTGCGCTGGGCTATCGTCGCGTGGAGTGGAAATGCGATTCCCTGAACATCGCATCCCGACGTGCGGCGGAGCGTTTAGGGTTTATCCATGAAGGTCGCTTTCGCCAAAAGATGGTGCGTAAGGGGCGCAACCGCGACAGCGACTGGCTATCAATGATTGACGATGAGTGGCCACAGCGTGACGCTGTTTTGCAGCGTTGGCTGGCTGTCGACAACTTTGATGAAAACGGGCGACAACGCCGATCGCTGGCGGCGTTTCAACCGGCATAGTACGTTTGCCTTGATCACTCAGACTGAAAAGGCCGGGGCCGGGCATAGGGTAATGATGTTTTCTTCACGCCGAAACCAGCTAACGTTAACGCTCAGCCCGGCGAGGCTTTGCGAAAATGACGGCGTAATTTGCAAGGTGATCTGCGTCGTGGTGAGAGCGATAACGTTGGCGCTGGAGAAGCCCGGAAGGTGCGTCAAATGCGCTGAAAACGCCTTATACAGACTCTCTTTGGCGCTGAAGGCCAGGGTTAAGGCAAGTGGAAAGGGGAGTGATGCGTGAAGCAAAACCTGTCGCTCAGTGTTGTCGATAATGCTGTCAGTCAGCTCAACTGCGACCTGCGGCGAAAAAATAGCTTCAATATCCAGTCCGACGGGGTGGCATGAGACGACAGCCAGTGCCGTTGTTGCGCTATGGCTGATACTGCCAAAGAGGCCATGTGGCCACAGCGGTTGTCGCTGTTCGCCGATGCCGGGCACCGTTTTGATACCGTATTCACGTAAAGCATGTATTGCGGCGATACGTCCTGCCAGATGTTCTGCTTTACGTTTACGTGCGCCAGCGGTTAGCTGGGCATGGTGAGGGAGCCAGAGCAGATCGTGTTCGTGAAAGCTGTTGGGATCGAACTCAACAATGTGCAGCGTCTGGTCTGCGAAAGTGAGTGGTGTGTGCGTTGTGTGCATCATAGTTATGATTTCCCTCTCCCCGCAGCGAGGAGAGGGAAAGCGTTATCAGAAGTGCGTGTTAACGCTCATGAACCACGTACGACCCGGTTCGTTATAGGTGTACGCGCCAGCGCCCGCCATATAATTACCGGTAACGATATCACCAGTGGTCTGGGCATTGCCTTCACGCCACAGACGTTTGTCAAAGACGTTATCCACGCCGCCGGTCAGGCTGACGTTTTTGGTCACGTCCCAGGTCGCGCTCAGGCCGACGATGCTGTACGGACTCACTTCTTGTGCCGAGCTGCCGGTCACCGGTTTACCCTGGTAATCGTATTTCTTCGGCTGCTGTTTGCCGTACCAGGTAAAGGTGGATTGCAGTGACAGATCTTCACGCGCCTGCCAGCTCAATGTTGAGTTCAGCGTGTACTCAGGAATAATCGACAGACGTTCGCCAGTCTCTTTATTCTTGCTTTGCAGCATGTAGGTGATGTTGTTGGTCCAGGTAACGGTTTCGCTAACCGGCACGTTCAACGTTCCTTCCAGGCCTTCTACCACCGCTTTAGGAATGTTTCCCCACTGATAGATATCGGTGTAGGTTGTTGTGGTCTTGCCCGTTGTTGCGTTTTTCTTGCTGATCGAGGTTCTGTCAAACGGTACCGTACCTGCTTCAATCTTGTTACGGTAATCGTTGCGGAACCAGGTGATGCCGGCCAGCCAGCCGTCACGTTTGAACTCGAGACCAATCTCTTTGTTGATGCTGGTTTCAGCTTTCAGGTCATCGTTACCCATCATGTAGCAGCCAATACCGCTGGCAGAACCGGTGGCATAACAGCCCTGGCCTTTACTGTACAGAATGTAATTTGGGTTGAGTTGGTACAGGCTTGGTGCTTTATAGGCGCGCGCGATGCCCATTTTCAGCGTAAAGTCGTCGCCCAAACCTTGAGACAGGTTCAGCGACGGGCTCCAGTTGTCGCCCACAATGCTGTGGTGATCGAAACGCAGACCCGGTGTCAGCATGGTGCTGTCGGTCAGCTCCATGTTGTTTTCGGCAAACAGAGAGAAGATCTCGGCTTTCGAATATGGGCTGCGATCGGTGCTGCTATAGCCTGGAATATTACCGCCCATAAAGGACTGCGAGTTAGACAGCATGTCCTTCATGCGCTGCTGGTTCCATTCAGTACCCAGCGTCAGGTTTTGATTGACCAGCAGATCCAACGGAATGCTGATCTCACTGTGCAGCATGACGTCATTCAGGTCGGCATCGACATATTTTTGTGAAGCCGTCGGGTCGAAGATCCCCTCGGTTCCACCGGCCAGACCTTCCGGGGTGCGAGAGTTCCGCGTGTGTTCGTACTGCACCCAGTTGCTGGTGGTGACACCATTATCCCAGCCGCCGTTCCAGGTCAGCGAGTAGTTCTGACGGTACAGACGGTTAGTTTCTTTACCGTAGTTATCTTTCACCAACTGGTTAGTGTTGGTATTTTGCGTGTCACCCGCGTACAGGTTGCCCTGGCGGCTGTAACCCGCTTCCAGTTCCAGTGACTGAAGTGGGGCGAAATCCCAACGCACAATACCGTTGATGTCTTTGTTGATCACCCCTTCGCGACCGGCCGGTAAGGTATTGGAATACGTACCTGTACGTTCTGACTGATGGCCCTGGTTGATATCCCAGGCATCGGCCTGTGTTTTATCGAGGTTACCGTACAGACGGAAGCTGAAATCTCCGCCCATTGGACCATTCAGGCTAAAGTTGGTGCGTTTGGTCGAACCTTCGTCTTTGTGCTCCGGCGCGTTGAAATAGGTATCCCATGAACCGTGCCATTCACTGCTGCCTTTTTTGGTGATGATATTCACCACACCACCTGCCGCGCCGTTGCCGTAGCGTGCTGCTGCCGGGCCGCGCAGGACTTCAATGCGTTCTATCATTTCAGGTGGTACCCAGGCGGTATCACCGCGGGTATCACGCTCACCACGCCACCCCTGACGCACAGAGTTGCGGCTGGTGACCGGTTTGCCGTCGATCAGAATCAGGGTGTTTTCTGGGCCCATACCGCGAATATCAATCTGACGGTTGTTACCGCGCTGGCCGCTGGTTGAGTTACCGGTCAGGTTAACGCCTGGCATGGTACGGATGATTTCCGAGACGTCGCGAGCCGGAGGGTTCTTGCGGATTTCATCTGCGGTGATGGTTGAAACGCCCGGCGCCTGCAGGTTCTGCTGAGCGGCGGTGACGACGATGGTGTCTTCATGAGAGACGGCGGCGCTATCGGTTTTATCTTCTGCCATCGCAGGCAGTGCTACCCCGTAAATCCCTAAATTGACCAATAAGGCCAGTGAATGAATCTTGTTGTTCATTGTATGTCCTGCTTTCTTTTAGCCACGAGTACCCGTGTGCCGTTTTGGGCACCAGGCCTGATGTCGCCCGCATCTGCGTAAACCCTCCGTTCCAGAAAAAAGTACGCAGCGCCAGGTCGGTTTATAAGTGGTGAAAAACTGTGCGCGCTTCCCACAGCGCGTCAATACGCTATTGCAAATGCAAATAGTTATCAATAATATTATCAATATATTTCACGCTCATATATAAAATTTCAAAATAAACATGGGGTTATGACAGTGACGGCGTTAATGATGGGAAGCGAGGCGTGGTGGCAGTCAAAAAATGGCCCGGAATGGGAGCGAGAAGACAACGGTGATTACCGCGTAACGTTCTGGTGGCGCGATCCACAGGGAAGCGAAAAAGAGTCAGCCATTCGCCGGGTGTGGGTCTACATCACGGGTGTTACCGATCATCATCAAAATGCCGTACCCCAGTCGATGCAACGTATTGATGGTACGAATGTTTGGTGCTGGAATATTTCCCTGAGCGCTAACTGGCGCGGCAGTTACTGTTTTATCCCCTCCGATCGAAACGATATTTTTGCCTCACTGGCACCGGGTGAAACGCCCGATCGCACTGTGCTACGCGAAGGCTGGCGACAACTGCTGCCACAGGCTATTGCGGATCCTCTCAATACTCAAAGCTGGAAAGGGGGTCGGGGGCATGCGGTGTCCGCGCTGGAGATGCCAGATGCTCCCGTACAGCCGGGATGGGATCGCCCTGAAAATCCCGACTCGCCCGCAGTATGCCTGCAATGGCACAGTGACCGGTTGGGTAATACGCGCCGGGTGTGGGTTTTCACCACCGGTGAAGCCAACCCGCAAGAACGTCCCCTGGCTATTCTGCTGGACGGACAATTTTGGGCACACAGTATGCCGGTCTGGCCGGCACTGACCTCACTCACTCATCGTGGCCAGCTTCCTCCCGCGGTATATCTCCTGATTGATGCCATTGATACGCCGCATCGCAGCCATGAGTTGCCGTGTAACGCTGATTTTTGGCTGGCAGTTCAGCAGGAATTATTGCCGCTGGTGAAAACCACGACGCCATTCAGCGACGACCCGCAGCGCACGGTGGTTGCCGGGCAAAGTTTTGGCGGTTTGGCTTCGCTGTATGCCGGACTGAACTGGCCAGATCGGTTTGGCTGCGTACTCAGTCAGTCCGGATCTTATTGGTGGCCGCATCGCGATGGTCATCAGGATGGCGTGATTATTGAACAACTGAAGGCCGGAACGGTAAGCGTTCAGGGTCTACGTATTGTGCTGGAAGCCGGGACCCGCGAGCCGATTATTTTTCGTGCTAATCAGGCGCTATTCACCCAATTTCCCTCTGCACCACAGTCTATTTTCTGGCGTCAGGTTGAGGGTGGACATGATGCGCTTTGCTGGCGCGGCGGCTTAATGCAAGGGCTGATGACGCTCTGGCAACCGCTCACCGACACGCTTTAACCGGATGATGTTCCACGACAGGAGTTGAGTATGGAATTCAGTAACCCCTTCGATAACCCGCAGGGACAGTTTTACATTCTGCAAAACCCACAACGTCAATTCAGCCTCTGGCCTCAGCAGTGCTCACTTCCTGCTGGCTGGACGGTTGCGTGCGAACCGCAGTCGCAGGACGCCTGCCAGCAATGGCTGGATGCGAACTGGACCACGCTGACGCCAGCAAACTATGTCGATGTACAGGAGGCGCAATGACTCAGCGCTTACCCTTAGTTGCGGCCCAGCCAGGGATCTGGATGGCAGAAAAGCTCTCCACATTGCCCTCGGCGTGGAGCGTTGCACACTATGTCGAATTAACCGGTGAACTGAATGCACCACTGCTGGCAAAGGCGGTCGTGGCCGGTCTGGAGCATGCGGATACCCTGCGGATGCAGTTCACTGAGGATAACGGTGACATCTGGCAATGGGTTGATCCTACGCTCACCTTTGCTGAACCTGACATTCTCGATTTACGCAATGAATCCAGTCCGCACGAGGCGGCACGCGCGTTGATGCGGGCGGATCTGCAACAGGATCTTCGCGCTGACGGCGGCAAGCCGCTGGTCTTCCATCTGCTCATTCAGGTGGGAGATAAACGCTGGTACTGGTATCAGCGCTATCATCACTTACTGGTTGATGGCTTTAGTTTCCCGGCTATTACCCGCCAGATTGCTGCAATTTACACAGCGTGGCTGCGCGGTGAATCCACGCCAGCCTCGCCATTTACGCCGTTTGCCGAGGTCGTGGAAGAGTATCAACAGTATCGTCAAAGCGATGCCTGGCAACGTGATAGCGCATTCTGGGCTGAACAACGCCAACAACTGCCGCCGCCGGCTTCATTGTCGAGCAAACCGCTGCCAGGTCGCTCAGCCAGCGCGGATATTATTCGTATGAAGTTAACTGCGCCTGAAGGTTCATTCCGCCAGCTTGCGTCACGCATGCCAGATGTTCAGCGTGCGGATCTGGCGCTGGCGCTGGTTGCATTGTGGCTCGGTCGTTTATGCAGCCGAATGGATTATGCCGCCGGGTTTATCTTTATGCGCCGCATGGGGTCAGCGGCGCTTACCGCTACCGGGCCGGTGTTAAATGTCCTGCCCTTTGGCGTGAGACTTGATGCAGCAGAAAGTCTCCCTGCGCTTGCGCAACGGCTGGCTGGACAGCTGAAGAAAATGCGCCGACACCAGCGCTATGATGCCGAACAAATTGTCCGTGACAGCGGGCGTGCGGCCGGGGCTGAACCACTGTTTGGCCCGGTGCTGAACGTGAAGATCTTTGACTATCAGTTGAATATTCCTGGCGTGCAGGCACAAACCCATACGCTGGCGACGGGGCCGGTGAACGATCTGGAACTGGCGCTGTTCCCGGATGAAAACGGTGGGCTGAGCATTGAAATTCTGGCGAATAAGCAGCGATATGACGCCGCTACGTTGGCACAGCATGCTTCGCGTTTAACGGCGCTTATCGCGCAATTTGCCGCAAATCCGTCGCTACGCTGCGGGGATGTGGAGATGCTGCTGGCGTCTGAGCACGAACAGTTGGCGACAATTAACAATACGGCAGTGACGATCCCTTCCACCACATTGAGTGCGCTGGTGGCCGGGCAAGCCAGCAAAACACCGGATGCGCCGGCGCTGGCCGATGCTCGCTATCAGTTTAGCTATCGCGAAATGCGTCAGCAGGTGGTGGCACTGGCAAAACTGCTGCGCGAACGCGGTGTGCGCCCAGGGGACAGCGTGGCGGTTGCCTTACCGCGCTCCGTGTTCCTGACGCTGGCGCTGCACGGTATCGTCGAAGCGGGAGCCGCCTGGTTACCGCTGGATACCGGATATCCGGACGATCGCCTGCGGATGATGCTGGAAGATGCTAAACCTACGTTGCTTATCACCACTGATGAACAACGGGTTCGTTTTAGCGGTATCCCTGGGCTGGAAAGCCTGTGCTACACCGCGCCGTTGCCAGAGCAAGATGACACACCATTAGCTTTATCACGACCAAATCATACGGCCTATATCATCTTCACCTCCGGATCGACGGGCAGACCAAAAGGGGTGATGGTGGGACAAACCGCCATCGTTAACCGTCTGCTATGGATGCAGAATCACTATCCGCTGACGGCCGACGATGTGGTGGCGCAAAAAACGCCATGCAGTTTTGATGTTTCGGTCTGGGAGTTTTTCTGGCCCTTCATTGCCGGCGCAAAACTGGTGATGGCTGAACCAGAGGCACATCGTGACCCGCTGGCGATGCAACAGTTCTTCGCGACGTTTGGGGTGACGACAACGCACTTTGTACCGTCGATGCTGGCGGCGTTTGTGGCCTCACTGACGCCAGAAACGGCGCGGGAAAGCTGCTCCACGTTGAAACAGGTGTTTTGTAGCGGTGAAGCGCTGCCGGCAGCGTTGTGCCGCGAATGGGAGCAACTGACTCACGCGCCGCTGCACAATCTGTATGGGCCAACCGAGGCGGCGGTAGATGTAAGCTGGTATCCAGCCTGGGGTGAGGAGCTTGCTGCCGTAGCCGGGAACAGCGTACCAATCGGCTATCCGGTCTGGAATACCGGTTTGCGGATCCTCGATGCCATGATGCGTCCAGTGCCCATTGGTGTCGCCGGTGACCTGTACCTGACGGGGATCCAACTGGCGCAGGGATATCTCGGCCGACCAGATCTGACGGCGAGCCGTTTTATTGCCGATCCCTTTAACCCTGGCGAACGTATGTACCGTACCGGAGACGTGGCGTGCTGGCTGGAAAATGGCGCGGTGGAATATCTTGGGCGCAGTGATGACCAGCTAAAAATCCGTGGGCAGCGTATTGAACTGGGTGAGATTGATCGGGTGATGCAGCAGCTGCCAGATGTTGAGCATGCTGTTGCCCATGCCTGCGTATTCAATCAGGCGGTAGCGACAGGCGGCGATGCGCGCCAGTTAGTGGGCTATCTGGTGTCACAATCGGGTTTACCGCTGGATATTCCGGCATTGCGCGAGAGTCTGCGCGCAACCCTGCCTGCACATATGGTACCGACAGTGCTGCTGCAACTGGCGGAGCTCCCGCTCAGCGCCAACGGCAAGCTGGATCGTAAAGCGTTACCAATGCCACAACTGACGTCACGTCAGGAAGGGCGGGCGCCGCGAGCAGGGACTGAAACTACGATTGCTCAGGCGTTCACGGCCTTGCTGGGCTGCGAGGTCAATGATGTTGAAGCGGATTTCTTTGCGCTTGGCGGGCATTCTCTGCTGGCGATGAAGCTGGCGGCGCAATTGAGCCGCATTTTTGAGCGCCAGGTAACGCCTGGGCAGATTATGGTGGCCTCGACCGTCGAACAGCTCAGCGCATTGCTGGATGGCAATGATGACGAGCAGTCGCAACGGTTGGGATTTGAAACGCTGCTGCCGCTGCGTGAAAGCGATGGTCCTGTGCTGTTCTGCTTCCATCCGGCATCGGGTTTCGCCTGGCAGTTTAGCGTGTTGTCACGCTACCTTCCTCCACAGTGGTCGATTATGGGTATCCAGTCACCGCGACCGGATGGCCCGATGCAGACAGCAGAAAACCTGGATGCGGTGTGCGAACAGCACCTGGCAACGTTACTTCGTCAGCAACCTCATGGACCTTATTATCTGATTGGGTACTCGTTGGGCGGTACACTGGCGCAGGGCATTGCTGCCCGATTACACGCGCGCGGAGAAACGGTCGCATTTCTTGGCCTGCTGGATACCTGGCCGCCGGAAACGCAAAATTGGTCGGAAAAAGAGGCCAATGGACTCGACCCGGAAGTGTTAGCGGAAATTGATCGTGAGCGGGAGGCGTTTCTGACTGCTCAGCAGGGCAATGCATCCGACGCATTGTTTAGCGCCATCGAAGGTAACTACGCCGATGCGGTTCGCCTGCTGAGTACGGCACATAGCGTACCTTTTGCGGGACACGCTACGCTGTTTGTTGCTGAACGCACGTTACCGCCGGGAGTCAGCCCGGAACGCAGTTGGTCGCCGTGGATTTCCAGTCTGGATGTTTATCGCCAGGACTGCGCGCACGTTGATATCATTACGCCAATGGCTTTCGAGAAGATTGGGCCAGTCATGCGTGACTTGCTCAACGATATCCAATAAATGGACTCGCCACCTCTGCGGAGGTGGCGCGATTTACCTGTTTGCTGTGCGTCCTAACGGGACCACTAACGGCGTTCCGGCTACCGGATCGTCGATAATCATACACCGCAGCCCATAGATTTTTTCAATGAGCTCTGCCGTGACAATCTCTTTCGGCGCACCCTCGGCAACGATCTTTCCATCACGAAGTGCAATCAGATGGGTGGCATAGCGGCATGCCTGATTCAGGTCGTGCAGAACGGCGGCCAGCGTGTAACCTTTCTCCCGGTTTAGCTCACTCAGCAGCTCCAGCAGATCAATCTGATGGCTGATATCCAGCCAGGTGGTGGGTTCGTCGAGCAGCATAATCGACGTTTCTTGTGCCAGCACCATCGCTATCCACGCGCGTTGGCGTTGACCGCCGGAGAGAGTATCCACACTTTGCGCCGCCAGATGCGTGATCCCCGTGGCCTGCATCGCGTGGGTTACCGCGATTTCATCTTCTTTACGCCAGCGGGTAAATAAAGGCTGATGTGGATAACGCCCACGAGCAACCAGCTCCTGCACGGTAATATCGCCCGGCGTGGTGGCATTTTGCGCCAGCAGACCAATTCTGCGTGCGACCTCTTTACTGGGGTAATGTTGAATATGTTCGCCATCGAGCCAGACTTTGCCGTGCGCGGGCGTCATCAGACGACTCAATGTACGCAGCAGCGTGGACTTTCCACAACCGTTGGGGCCAATAATGGCAGTGAAGTGACCATCGGGGATCGAGACATTAAGGTTTTCCGCCACGGTAAATTTGCCATAACCCAGCGTTAACTGGTCGCCACGCAAACGGGCTACTGATTCGGTCATTTTTTGCGGGACTCCTGAATTAACAAGACGATAAGGTAAATACCGCCGAGGCTTACGGTGACAACGCCAACCGGAAGCTGATAAGGCATAAATAGCTGCTGAGCGCATAAATCGGCCATCAGCAGTAACAGGGCGCCGCACAGCGCCGACTGCGTTAATCCCCAACGTACCGTGCCGCTAAGCCGACGCGCGATGTGTGGGGCAACCAGGGCAATAAACGAGATAGGGCCTGCCAGCGCGGTGGCCGCAGCGGTCAACACCACGGCGACCAGCATCATCATCAGACGTGAGCGTTCAACGCTGACACCGAGCGCACAGGCGCTGTCATCACCCATTTCCAGTAAACGCAGGCGGCGTACCAACAGCGCGGCGCACCCCAGCATCACGATAATCAGCGGCGCAGAAGGCCAGGTCTTCGCCCAGGTCAGACCGTTGAGCGATCCGGCGTTCCACAGCCCGGCTGTCAGCGCGGTTTCTAAGGACGCCTTCAGCAGCAGCCAGGTGTTGAAGGCCACCAGCATAGCGCGAATGCCGATCCCGATGATGATCAGCCGGAAGGTGTCGATGCCGTTGCGCCAGGCCAGCGCCCAGACCACCAGCGAAGTCAGGATCCCGCCGAGCATTGCCGCCAGCGCGATGGCGGTAAGATGCTGACCAAACAGCACCATTGCCACCAGTACGCCGCTCCAGGCACCGGTATTGAAGCCCATCACGTCCGGGCTACCCAGCGGGTTGCGCATCAATGACTGGAATATCGCGCCGCTAACGCCCAGCGCCGCGCCAATCAGCAGCGCCATCAAAACGCGTGGTAATCGCCACTCGGTCACCACCAGCGTAATGCTACGCGGTGCATCACCGAGCAGGGCGGCAATAATTTGCGGGGTCTCGAGCATAACGGCACCGCTGCGCAGGCTCCACAATCCAACGGCCAGGCAACCAACGACCAGCAGCAGACAACTGACAATCAGGCGACGGGAGAGATGCATCATGCACCACCTCCGCGCTGTTTGCGGCGTACCAGGAAGATGAGAACCGGCGCACCGATAAACGCGCTGACGACCGAGACGCGCAACTCGCCAGGCACAATCAGACGACCGATGATATCGGCAATCAGCAGCAGAGAAGGGGTGGCCAGCAGAGTGACGGGCAGCGACCAGCGATGATCTGCGCCCACCAGCCAGCGTGCCATATGCGGCATCATCAGGCCGATAAAGGCGATAGGGCCGACGATGGCGGTCGCACTTCCGCACAGTACGGTAATCACCAACAGGCCGATAAACTGGGTACGCGCAACTTTGCTGCCCAGCGCCGTTGCGGTGTCGCTTCCCAGACTGAGGCTATTCAGAGCACGGCTAAGAAACAGCGCGACAGCACCGGCAATCAGGACCGGGATCAGCACGACTTTCAGCGTCTGCAGGCTGCGGATATCCAGTGAACCGGCTTGCCAGAAACGCAACTGGTCGTAGACGTCCGGGTTGAGAAGGGCGATGCCAGTAGATAATCCTTCCAGAACAGCACCCAGCGCAACACCGGCCAATGTCAGGCGTACCGGGCTGAGCTGTCCACCGCCCTGACTACCGGTAAAAGCCACAATCAGTGAGGCTGCGAGAGCCCCGGAAAAAGCCATTAGCAGCTGTTCTTGCGGGGAGGAAAAGCCAAACAGCGACGCGCCTAAAACAATCGCGAAGCTGGCCCCGGAATTGACGCCAAGAATCCCCGGATCGGCCAGCGGGTTACGGGTGAGCGTCTGCATCAGCGCACCCGCCAGGCCCAGCGCACCACCTGCGAGGAGCCCTGCCAGCGTACGCGGAAGTCGCGCGTCCAGCACGATGGTGCAATCGGCGCTTTGACAACTGCCGGTGAGCGCATCAAATACCACGGAGGCGGGCAGCGACTTTGCGCCAATAACCAGACTTAATGCCGTGGTGAGAACAAGTAGTAACAACAGTCCGGGCACGGCAAAGGCGCGTGTCGCGGAAACAGAGCATGACATATCAACTTCCCTGATAATGATAGTAATTATCGTTATCGATCTTATTTGGGTATGTTAGCATGTGCAGCCATTGAATGGATATTGAAAAAGTACCTGGTAAGGCTCTGTAATGAATCGACAATCCTGGCTGCTTAATCTCAGCCTGTTAAAGACCCATCCTGCATTTCGCGCCGTCTTCCTCGCCCGTTTTATTTCCATTGTCTCTCTGGGGCTATTGGGGGTTGCGGTCCCGGTACAGATCCAGATGATGACCCAGTCGACCTGGCAGGTGGGTTTGTCGGTGACGCTGACCGGGAGCGCCATGTTTATTGGTCTGATGGTGGGTGGCGTACTGGCCGATCGCTATGAACGCAAAAAGGTGATCCTGCTGGCCCGCGGAACCTGTGGTATCGGTTTTATTGGCCTGTGCCTGAACGCGCTGCTGCCCGAGCCGTCGTTGCTGGCTATTTATGTTCTTGGTTTATGGGATGGCTTTTTTGCCTCGCTGGGTGTCACTGCGCTGCTGGCGGCGACGCCTGCGCTGGTCGGGCGTGAAAATCTGATGCAGGCCGGGGCGATTACCATGCTGACGGTACGTCTGGGCTCGGTTATTTCGCCAATGCTTGGCGGGGTGCTGCTGGCGACCGGGGGCGTGGTCTGGAA
Source organism: Citrobacter sp. Cpa228 (assembly GCF_030333085.1). Classification (NCBI taxonomy): domain Bacteria; kingdom Pseudomonadati; phylum Pseudomonadota; class Gammaproteobacteria; order Enterobacterales; family Enterobacteriaceae; genus Citrobacter; species Citrobacter sp. Cpa228. The sequence goes on from NZ_JAOWGQ010000043.1 coordinate 120,367, forward strand.
CTACGGCCTGGCGGCCGCGGGTACATTTATTACCTTGCTGCCGTTGCTGAGTCTTCCCGCGTTGCCGCCTCCGCCGCAACCGCGTGAACATCCGTTGACATCGCTGGTGGCGGCGTTCCGTTTTCTGTTCGCCAGCCCGCTGATTGGCGGTATTGCACTGCTCGGCGGCCTGTTGACCATGGCGAGCGCCGTGCGCGTGCTGTATCCGGCACTGGCGATTAACTGGCAGATGTCGAGCGCTCAGATTGGCTTACTGTATGCGGCTATTCCCCTGGGCGCGGCCATCGGGGCTTTAACCAGCGGACAACTGGCACACAGCGTGCGTCCGGGTCTGGTTATGCTGGCATCAACCGTGGCCTCTTTCCTGGCTATCGGCCTGTTTGGTTTGATGCCGGTCTGGGAGCTGGGGGTTGTTTGTCTGGCGCTGTTCGGTTGGCTGAGTGCGGTCAGTTCTTTGTTGCAGTACACCCTGTTACAGACGCAGACGCCGGAAGCGATGCTCGGGCGAATTAACGGTTTGTGGACCGCGCAGAACGTAACCGGCGATGCGATTGGTGCGGCGCTGTTAGGGGGGCTGGGGGCGATGATGACGCCTGCGGCCTCGGCAAGCGTCAGTGGGTTTGGGTTGGTGATTGTCGGTCTTTTACTGCTGCTGTTGTTGGGAGAAGTGCGCCGATTCCGGCAAGTTCCCGTGAATGTCTGATCGCGTTATGCTCTACGGATTGTAGGCCGGATAAGGCGTTAGCCGCATCCGGCACTGACCATTAAAACAGAGCCGACAGACGTTGCAGCAGTAGCGTCGCGCTGTAGTAATCCAGACGGAAGGTTTCCGTGCCCAGCGCATAAACGCGTTTGTTTTGCACAGCAGGCAGATGCGCCAGCAGTGGATTAGCATAAATCGCGTCGGCATCTTTGCTGTCGCCTGCAAACAGGAACAGCGCTTCACCGTTCAGGCCGGCCGCCAGATTCTCACCACCAAGCTGGATAATGTCGTGACGTTTACCCTGGCTCTGGCTGGTACGTAGCCCGGCAGGTAGCGGTGCCAGCGTGAAACCGAGCTGTTCCATCAGCTTGCCTTGCGCGGACTCCGGCGTCCACAGGTTGGCGCTGTGCGCGGCTGCGGTATACACCAGCGCACTGACCGGCTGTGGCGGCAGGGTGATACGTTGCTTTACCGCGAGCAGTTGCTTATCAAACTCAGCAATACGCGCCGCTGCCTGTTGCTCCTGCCCGGTGATTTCACCTAATTGTGTCAGCAGTGACTGCCAGCTTTTGTCGTCGTAATTAATGATAAGCGTAGGGGCTATGGTGGACAGTTGGTCGTACAGCGCAAGCGCGGAATCTCCCCCGGTGGCGCTGACCAGAATCAGGTCCGGCATTTGTACTGCAACGGCTTCGGCGCTCGGCTCGCCAATATACAGGCGGCTCAGTTTGCGTTCTTTGGCGACGTCGCTCCACTGGCGTAAAAAGCCCTGAGCGTCACCAATACGGTTATTCGGTGTCGTGGCACCGCTGGCGACGACCGGGGCATCAATCGCCAGCAGAGAACCGGTGAGGGTCACGCTGGTGGAGACAATTCGCTGCGGTTTATGCTCCAGCGTATGCGTGCCGCGGCTGTCAGTAACCTGGCGTGGCCAGTCAGCGGCATGACTTAAAGAAACTCCTGAAATAGCGAGTCCAACCAGTAACAGCGCAGTGCGGTAAAACGCGGGAAATCTCACAAATAAGCTTCCTGTTATCAATGTAGTTAATGCTTCTCATTTTCATTGTTACGCGTCAGGGATGCAAGCCTAAGTCGCACATTGTGTTACCACAAGAGTTGACATACCGACGCTTTGCTTTTAGGTTAGCGACCGAAAATATAAATGATAATCATTATTAAAGCCTTTATCATTTTATGGAGGATGATATGGACACGTCACTGGCCGAGGAAAAAACGCAGACTATGGCAACTCTCGCTCCCGACAGTTTTTTCTTTATGTCGCCGTATCGTAGTTTTACGACGTCAGGATGCTTCGCCCGCTATGCGGAACCGGCAATTGATGGTGATTCACCAGACAGCCCTTTCCAACAGAAAATGCACACACTGTTTGCGCAGGCCAAATCGCAGGGCATCGCAAACCCCATTATGGTAGGAGCCATTCCCTTTGACACCCGCCAGCCTTCGTCGCTGTTTATTCCCCAATCATGGCAAAGCTTCTCACGTACGGCAAAGCAGCAATCAGCGCGTTACTTTACTGCCCATCAGTCGCTGAATGTTGTTGAGCGTAAATCGATTCCTGAGCAGGATTTTTTCGAAGATATGGTCGCCAGAGCAGCGGCGCTGACGGCAACCCCGGAAGTCGACAAAGTGGTGCTGTCTCGCCTGATTGATGTGACAGCCGACGCCAATATCGACAGTGGTGCGCTACTGGAGCGACTGGTAGCGCAAAACCCGGCAAGCTACAACTTCCATGTACCTATCGACGATGGTGGTGTACTGATCGGCGCCAGCCCGGAATTGCTGCTACGCAAAGAAGGCGACCATTTCAGTTCGCTGCCGCTGGCGGGATCTGCGCGTCGCCAACCGGACGATGTTCTGGACCGGGAGGCTGGGATCCGTCTGTTAGCTTCCGAGAAAGATCGCCATGAACACGAGCTGGTCACCCAGGCGATGAAAGCGGTTCTGCGCGATCGCAGCAGTGAGTTGCAACTTCCGTCGTCTCCGCAACTGGTCACCACGCCCACGCTCTGGCATCTCGGTACCCCGTTTGAAGGTAAAGCCAATGCCCAGGAAAACGCACTGACGCTGGCTTGTCTGCTGCATCCAACACCGGCGCTAAGTGGCTTCCCGCATCAGGTTGCTCAGAAACTGATTGCCGAACTGGAGCCGTTCGATCGCGAACTTTTCGGCGGCATTGTTGGCTGGTGTGATTCGCAGGGCAACGGCGAATGGGTCGTGACGATCCGCTGTGCGAAATTGCTGCGTAATCAGGTACGTTTTTTCGCCGGAGCCGGCATTGTGCCAGCCTCGTCACCGATTGCGGAGTGGCGTGAAACAGGTGCCAAGTTATCCACCATGTTGAATGTTTTTGGACTGCATTAAGCGCCTGGTCTACCAGGCTATTCAGGCCTTATCGACAGGCTCTAAGGAGCAATAATGAGTATTCCTTTCACCCGTTGGCCGGAAGAGTTTGCCCGCCGCTACCGTGAAAAAGGCTACTGGCAGGATTTGCCGCTGACCGACATTCTGACCCGCCATGCTGATAGCGACCAGACGGCGGTGATTGACGGGGAACGCCATCTTAGCTACCGCCAGTTAAACCAGGCGACGGATAATCTTGCCTGTAGCCTGCGCCGTCAGGGGATCAAATCCGGCGAGACTGCACTGGTGCAGTTAGGCAACGTGGCTGAGCTTTATATCACTTTCTTCGCACTGCTCAAACTGGGCGTGGCGCCCGTATTGGCACTGTTTAGCCATCAGCGTAACGAACTCAACGCCTACGCAGCGCAAATTAAACCGGTGTTACTGATTGCCGATCGCCAGCATGCGTTATTCAGTGGCGACGATTTTCTGAATACCTTTGTTGCCGAACACAATTCAGTGCGCGTGGTTCAGTTGCTCAATGATGACGGCGAACACAATCTGCAAACGGCTATAAGCCAACCCGCAACGGCGTTTACCGCGACACCATCACCAGCTGATGAAGTGGCGTATTTCCAGCTTTCCGGCGGCACGACCGGGACGCCAAAGCTGATCCCGCGTACCCACAATGATTACTACTACAGCGTGCGCCGTAGTAACGAGATTTGCCATTTCGCCGCTGAGACCCGCTATTTATGCGCGATCCCGGCAGCGCACAACTACGCCATGAGTTCGCCAGGTGCGCTGGGCGTTTTCCTCGCGGGTGGAACTGTGGTGCTGGCGGCAGACCCGAGCGCGACGTTGTGCTTTCCGTTAATTGAACAGCATCAGGTAAACGTTACGGCGTTGGTACCGCCAGCGGTGAGTCTGTGGCTGCAGGCAATTCAGGAGTGGGGCAGTAACGCACAACTGGCTTCGCTGAAACTGTTGCAGGTGGGAGGCGCGCGGCTTTCGGCTTCGCTTGCCGCTCGCATTCCGGCAGAGATTGGCTGCCAGCTGCAGCAGGTCTTCGGTATGGCGGAAGGGCTGGTGAACTATACCCGTCTGGATGACAGCCCGGAGCGCATTATCAATACCCAGGGCCGTCCGATGTGCCCTGACGATGAGGTCTGGGTGGCAGACGCTGACGGTAATCCTTTGCCACAGGGCGAGACTGGACGCCTGATGACGCGTGGCCCGTACACCTTCCGGGGTTACTTCAATAGCCCTGAGCATAATGCCAGCGCGTTTGATGCTAACGGATTCTATTGCTCTGGTGATCTGATCGCCATCGATCGGGATGGTTACATCACGGTGCAGGGACGAGAGAAAGATCAGATCAACCGTGGCGGAGAGAAGATCGCTGCAGAAGAGATTGAAAACCTGCTGCTGCGGCATCCGGCGGTGATCCATGCCGCATTGGTCAGTATGGACGATGAGCTGATGGGCGAGAAAAGTTGCGCCTGCCTGGTGGTTAAAGCGCCGCTGCGTGCAGTACAGATCCGTCGTTTTCTGCGCGAACAGGGCGTGGCGGAATTCAAATTGCCGGATCGTGTCGAGTGCGTTGAGTCATTGCCGCTGACCCCGGTCGGCAAAGTGGATAAAAAACAATTACGTCAGTGGCTGGCATCACGTTCACCGGCCTGAAGGAGAAGAAGAAATGGCAATTCCTAAACTGCAGGCTTATGCGCTGCCAACGGCGCTTGATGTCCCGGCAAATAAAGTTGACTGGGCATTTGAACCAGAACGCGCCGCGCTGCTAATCCACGACATGCAGGACTATTTTATCGGTTTTTGGGGCGAGAACTGCCCGATGATGGAACAGGTGGTGGCCAACATCGCCGCGCTGCGTCAGTACTGTAAAGCACATAATATTCCGGTCTATTACACTGCGCAGCCGAAAGAACAAAGTGATGAAGACCGCGCGTTGTTGAACGATATGTGGGGACCCGGCCTGACGCGCTCGCCTGAACAGCAAAAAATCGTCGATGCGCTGGCGCCGGACGAAGCGGATACCATTCTGGTTAAATGGCGTTACAGCGCGTTTCATCGTTCACCGCTGGAGCAGATGCTAAGAGACACTGGACGTAACCAACTGATCATCACCGGCGTGTACGCGCATATTGGCTGCATGACCACCGCGACTGATGCCTTCATGCGTGATATTAAGCCGTTTATGGTCGCAGATGCGTTGGCAGATTTTAGCCGTGATGAACACCTGATGTCGCTGAAATACGTGGCGGGGCGTTCCGGTCGCGTGGTGATGACCCAGGAGTTACTGCCGACGCCTGTTCCGGACAGTAAAGATGCGCTGCGCGGCGTGATTCTGCCGCTGCTCGATGAGTCTGAAGAGCCAATGGATGACGAAAACTTAATCGATTACGGTCTGGACTCAGTACGTATGATGGCGCTGGCGGCTCGTTGGCGGAAAGTGCATGGCGATATCGACTTTGTGATGCTGGCGAAGAACCCAACGATTGAGGCCTGGTGGAAACTGCTCTCCCGTGAGGTGAAGTCATGACCGGCTTTGATTTCACCGGTAAAACGGTCTGGGTTACTGGGGCGGGAAAAGGGATTGGTTACACCACGGCACTGGCGTTTGTTGATACCGGGGCGAAGGTCACCGGATTCGATCGCGAGTTTTCTCAGCAGGTGTATCCGTTTACCACCGAAGTGCTGGACGTGGCGGACGGTGGGCAGGTGGCTGAGGTATGCCAGCGCGTACTGTCGCAGAGCGAGCGGTTAGACGTACTCGTCAATGCTGCCGGGATCCTGCGCATGGGGGCTACCGATGCGTTAAGCGCTGAGGAGTGGCATCAGACGTTTGCCGTCAACGTTGGCGGGGCGTTTAATGTGTTTCAGCAGACGATGGCGCAGTTTCGTCGTCAGCAGGGGGGGGCGATTGTCACTGTCGCCTCCGATGCTGCGCACACGCCGCGAATCGGCATGAGTGCATATGGGGCATCAAAAGCCGCATTGAAAAGTCTTGCTCTGACGGTCGGACTGGAGCTGGCGGGTAGCGGAGTACGCTGTAATGTGGTTTCGCCGGGATCGACCGACACTGACATGCAACGCACGCTGTGGGTGAGTGATGACGCGGAACAACAGCGTATTCGCGGGTTTGGCGAGCAGTATAAGCTCGGTATACCGCTGGGGAAAATCGCGCGTCCCCAGGAAATTGCCAACACCATCTTATTCCTTGCCTCCGATCTGGCCAGCCATATTACGTTGCAGGACATTGTGGTCGATGGCGGTTCGACACTGGGAGCATGACGGTGATCTGGAAACGACATTTAACGCTTGATGAACTGAATGCCACCAGCCAGAACACGCTGGTGGCGCATTTAGACATTGTCTATACCCGACTGGGAGACGATGTGCTGGAAGCCGAAATGCCGGTGGATGAGCGTACGCATCAGCCGTTTGGTCTGTTGCACGGTGGGGCGTCAGCGGCGCTGGCGGAAACGTTGGGGTCAATGGCGGGTTATCTGATGACTCGCGACGGGCAGTGTGTGGTGGGAACTGAGTTGAACGCCACGCATCACCGCGCGGTATCGCAGGGGAAAGTGCGCGGTGTGTGCCAGCCGTTGCATCTTGGGCGACAGAATCAAAGCTGGGAAATCGTCATCTTCGATGAGCAGGGGCGGCGCTGCTGCACCTGTCGTTTAGGCACGGCGGTGATGGGGTGAAGTCACCCGGCAAAGTAAAATGAAATTGCAGGGTTAACAGGTAAATGAAGTGATCTAGTTAACAATGCAATGTAAATACTCAGTGATACTTCGGGTTTGCATGGTTGTCAGGTTGTTAAATCCAGAAAAGATGTTATAGAAACAAAATGTAACATCTCTCTGGATCGGACAACGGATAACAACTATGAACAAATCAGGGAAGTACCTCGTCTGGACAGTGCTCTCCGTAATGGGAGCATTTGCCCTCGGCTATATCGCATTAAACCGTGGTGAACAGATCAACGCCTTGTGGATAGTTGTGGCGTCGGTCTGTGTCTACCTTATCGCTTACCGTTTCTACGGCTTGTACATTGCGAAAAATGTACTGGCGCTGGACCCGACGCGTATGACGCCAGCCGTGCGCCATAACGACGGGCTCGATTATGTTCCTACCGATAAAAAAGTACTGTTTGGCCACCATTTTGCGGCAATTGCCGGAGCGGGTCCGTTAGTTGGACCGGTGCTGGCGGCGCAAATGGGCTATCTGCCGGGGATGATCTGGCTGCTCGCCGGGGTAGTGTTGGCCGGCGCGGTGCAGGACTTTATGGTGCTGTTTGTTTCTACCCGTCGCGATGGTCGTTCCCTTGGCGAACTGGTGAAAGAAGAGATGGGTCCTACAGCCGGTGTAATTGCGCTGGTGGCCTGTTTTATGATCATGGTGATTATCCTTGCCGTGTTGGCAATGATCGTCGTGAAAGCACTGACGCACAGCCCGTGGGGAACCTATACCGTCGCATTCACCATCCCGCTGGCGATCTTTATGGGGATTTACCTACGCTATCTGCGTCCGGGGCGTATTGGCGAAGTGTCAGTCATCGGTCTGGTGTTCCTGGTATTTGCCATTATTTCCGGCGGCTGGGTTGCGGAAAGCCCGACCTGGGCACCGTATTTTGACTTTACCGGTGTACAGCTGACGTGGATGCTGGTGGGCTACGGTTTCGTGGCTGCCGTGTTGCCGGTATGGTTGCTGCTGGCACCGCGAGATTACCTCTCGACCTTCCTGAAGATTGGTACCATTGTGGGTCTGGCCGTGGGTATTCTGATCATGCGTCCCACGCTGACGATGCCTGCATTGACCAAGTTTGTTGATGGTACCGGCCCGGTCTGGAGCGGTAACCTGTTCCCGTTCCTGTTTATTACCATCGCCTGCGGTGCGGTCTCTGGTTTCCACGCGCTGATTGCCTCCGGCACTACGCCGAAGATGCTGGCGAATGAAGGTCAGGCCTGTTTTATCGGCTACGGCGGGATGCTGATGGAATCCTTTGTCGCCATTATGGCGCTGGTGGCGGCATGCGTTATCGACCCGGGCGTCTACTTTGCGATGAACAGCCCGATGGCAGTATTGGCACCTGCCGGAACCACCGATGTGGTTGCGTCAGCGGCACAGGTCGTGAGCAGTTGGGGCTTTGTTATCACGCCTGATACGCTGCATCAGATTGCGAACGATGTCGGCGAACAATCCATTATTTCCCGCGCAGGCGGAGCGCCGACGCTGGCCGTGGGGATGGCTTACATTCTGCACGGCGCGCTGGGCGGCATGATGGATGTGGCGTTCTGGTATCACTTCGCCATTCTGTTTGAAGCCCTGTTCATCCTGACGGCGGTTGATGCGGGTACCCGTGCCGCGCGCTTTATGCTGCAGGATCTGCTGGGTGTCGTTTCACCAGGGCTGAAACGGACCGACTCGCTACCGGCGAACCTGCTGGCAACCGCGTTGTGTGTACTGGCCTGGGGTTACTTCCTGCACCAGGGCGTGGTCGATCCGTTAGGCGGTATTAATACCCTGTGGCCGCTGTTCGGTATCGCCAACCAGATGCTGGCTGGTATGGCGTTGATGCTGTGTGCGGTCGTCCTGTTCAAGATGAAACGCCAGCGCTACGCATGGGTCGCGCTGGTGCCAACCGCCTGGCTGCTGATTTGTACGCTGACCGCGGGCTGGCAGAAAGCGTTTAGCCCGGATGCGAAAATCGGCTTCCTGGCTATCGCTAACAAGTTCCAGGCGATGATCGACAGCGGTAATATTCCGGCACAGTACACTCAGTCGCAGCTGACGCAACTGGTATTTAACAACCGTCTTGATGCTGGCTTGACCATCTTCTTCATGGTGGTCGTGGTGGTACTGGGTCTGTTCTCCATTAAAACTGCGCTGGCCGCGTTGAAAGAGGACAAACCAACGTCGAAAGAAACACCGTACGAACCGATGCCCGAGAATGTTGAAGAGATTGTGGCGCAGGCGAAAGGCGCGCACTAATATTCTCTTAACGAAAAAGCCCTCTCCTTAACGGGGAGGGCGTTTGTACGACAGGAAACTACTATGTTTGAAACGCTCTCTAAAGCCGGGAAATATTTAGGGCAAACCGCCCGATTGATGATTGGTGTGCCGGATTATGACAACTATGTCGAGCATATGCGTGTTACGCATCCGGACCAGGTGCCAATGACTTATGAAGAATTTTTCCGCGAGCGCCAGGATGCGCGCTATGGGGGGAAAGGTGGCGCGAAGTGCTGTTGATTTTTTGCCGGATGGCGCTGACGCTTATCCGGCCTACAACATTGCATTGGCTGTAGGCCTGATAAGGCGACGCCGCCATCAGGCAACCTGCACCATAGTCACACCGTAAACGTCTCTACCTTCTCAAATGCCGCACGCAGTGTTTCCGGTGTTAACTTCACCGGCAGCGCATGAATGGACTCCACCGGGCGCAGGGTATGCGCAATCATCTTATCGATTTCGGTGTGGTTATTGATGTCCACTTCCAGTTGAGCCAACCGTGTTGGTAAATTGAAGCGCTGATAAGCGGTAATTAACTGCGTTAGCACATCATCTTGTCCCAACAGCGCGCTCTGTACCAGTATGCCGTACGCTACTTTGGTGCCATGTAAAAACTTCTCTGTTTGCGGGAGGACGGTCAGGCCATTATGCACCGAGTGTGCCGCCGCCACGCGGGTGTAGCGCTCACCCAGACCGCCGACCATACCACCGCCAGCAATGATCGCATCCACCACGTCGCAAAATGCACGGGTCAGTTCACCACGCTGCTTATCTGCCAGCGCCTGCTCGCTGCTCTGAAGGAGAACGTCGCGGATCGCCAGTGCGCCGTTGATGCCCAGACGTACAGTCAGCGGCAAGGTTTCAGGCTGTGGGGCGAGCACAACCGCTTCGTACCATTTCGCCAACGTGTCCCCGATACCGGCCAGCAAATATGCGTCTGGCGCATTAAGCACGATCTCTGGCTCCACCAGCACCAAAAAATTAGCATCATCGAAAATTTCGAAATGCAGTGCCTGACCTGCATCGTTGTACCACACGGAGAGCGGCGTCCAGGCAGCACAGGTGGCGGCAATGGTTGGGATTGCCACAAAGGGTAAACCAAGGCGGCGTGCCAGCGCTTTGGCGGCGTCGATCAATGTCCCGCCGCCCACGCCAATCACCACGCTGCGATTCTCTCCTGACTCTGTTGCCAGTTGCCCAACATCTTTTTCGCTGCAATGACCCGTAAACAGCAGGCGTTTAGCATCGGCAAGATGAAAGGCCTCAGGCAGATAAGGTCGGGCTGCATCGATGGCGCGCTCACCATATACCCAGACGGCGCGTGAGAGTTGATCCTTTGTGAAAAAATCGTTGAGTCTCGACAGGCTGCCGGGATGGGAAAAATAGTTGGCCGGGCCGGTGACGACGCGAATCTCGGTATTACTCATGTTGTGTTGTCCTTTTGGCTGTCCTGTCCAGGCAGGTTATTTTTATATAGACGTCTGAACGTCTTGATTGCCAAATACTAGCATCGTGCTATAGTGGCTTCAACCACAACATCACACGCTGGGATAACAATAATGAGTAATAACCCGCTGATTCCGCAAAGCAAACTGCCTAATCTGGGCACCACTATTTTCACGCAAATGAGCGCGCTGGCGCAGCAGCACCAGGCCATTAACCTCTCGCAGGGATTTCCTGATTTTGATGGTCCACTCTTTTTACAAGAACGTCTGGCGTATCACGTCGCGCATGGCGCAAACCAGTATGCGCCGATGACGGGCGTACAGCCGCTGCGCGACGCCATTGCCGATAAAACCGCCGAACTGTATGGCTACAAGCCGGATGCAAACAGTGACGTGACGGTAACGGCAGGGGCGACAGAAGCGCTGTATGCCGCCATTACGGCACTGGTACGGCCTGGCGATGAGGTGATATGTTTTGACCCGAGCTACGACAGCTATGCGCCCGCGATCGAATTATCCGGCGGCGTGGTTAAACGCATCGCGCTGCAACCGCCGTCTTTTCGCGTCGACTGGCAGGAATTTGCTGCGCTAATCAGTGACCGCACCCGGCTGGTGATCCTAAATACGCCGCACAACCCTTCGGCTACAGTATGGCAGAAGGCGGACTTTGAGGCGTTATGGCAGGCCATTAACGGGCATGAGATTTATGTTGTCAGTGACGAAGTCTACGAGCATATCTGTTTTGCCACGCATGGACATGCCAGCGTGCTGGCGCATCCGCAACTAAGGGAGTGCGCAGTTGCCGTTTCATCATTTGGCAAAACCTATCATATGACGGGCTGGAAAGTGGGGTACTGCGTTGCGCCACCGGCTATCAGCGCGGAGTTACGTAAGGTCCATCAGTATTTAACCTTCTCGGTCAACACGCCGGCACAACTGGCGCTGGCGGATATGCTGCGCGAAGATCCGACGCACTACCGTGAGCTGCCCGCGTTTTATCAGAGAAAACGTGATGTGCTGGTGAATGCGCTGCGTGACAGTCGGCTGGAAATACTACCCTGCGAAGGGACGTACTTTTTGCTGATTGATTACAGTGCTGTTTCTGATCTCAACGATGTGGAATTTTGCCAATGGCTGACTAAAGAGGTCGGCGTGGCGGCGATCCCACTGTCGGTTTTCTGCGCCGATCCTTTCCCACATAAGCTGATTCGCCTGTGTTTTGCTAAGCAAGAATCGACGCTGCTGGCAGCGGCAGAACGCCTGGTTGCGCTGTAGTAACGTGATTTCGCTACTTCACCGTCCAGGCTTTGGAGAATCGACGGTCGGCAAATAACTCTTGCAGACCGTTGATTTGCTTCAGACGTAAGACTTCGTCGCTATCCATTCCCAGCTCTTGACCGATTTTCTCTTCGCTCCAGCCTAATTGTGATAATTCACGAACGATTTCCGACATGGCATGGATTTGATGCCGCCCACGGGCACGATTGTGGCGGATTGTCGCCGCCATGCGCTCATGACGCCCGCGTTGCAGGCAGGTAACGGGCAGATAACCTTTCAGGCGTGATTTTAGCGATGATTTGTTTTTGCCTATTTCATGTCGATGGAATCCGTCGACGATTTCATATTCTTCCGGGGTTGATTGAACCACGACGATCGGCTGTGTGAAGCCATCGGCTTCAATGGATTTCAGCAGTAGCTTTTTCTCCGGCGGCGCAACGTTATTTGGGTTGTAATCATTTGGCGAAATAGCGTTGTTTTTGATCCACAGAACGCAGTCTACCGGTTCTTCACGGAAAGGACTGACGCTATGGATTGCGATCCTGAATTCATTGATTGCTTCAATTCGTTCTTCTTCTGAAAGGCCAGAAAGAAAACCAGTGAGTTCCTGAGTTAGTCGTCGTTGCATAAGATCCCCCATTCCTGGCGTTTGGTTTTCATACGTTCGTTATAACGCTGATAGTTTTTCATTTTTGTGGGACTGAATGAGAGTGCCCGACACCAGTAGTCATTATTCAGCAGTACTTTACAGATCCGTCTCCATGAGGGGATATCTTTAGAACCAATATCGTTTTCCTGGGTTTGAGGAATATCATCGATCCCCTTTTTCTTGTACCACTGTAAATAGACGGCGATTTTGTTGCGGTAGTGCTCTGCGGTTTGTTGCGGCATGCTGTCTAATAGCAGCATAGCGTACGCTTGCCAGCTTAAATGCTCCGGTTTTAATATTTTCCGGTGGCCGTAAAAATGGTTGTCATGACCGGCGTATATTCCGCCGCTTTTAACGCCGCTAACCCGGGTGCACATGGCTGCCCATCGCTGTGGCTCAATAACATGATACAGCCACAGTCCCTGGCGTTGTTCCGGACCAAAGGGTTCGCAAATGCGCATATATCGTGTTGGTACGCCGGCCTGGTACATCAGGTTATACAGGGGGTTGCATGGCATTTTTGTTTTCGCAAACCATGTCCAGATATCGGCTGTTTTCCAGTCATACATCGGATAGATATACCAGGCGTGTCCTCCCGGTGCGGCGGTAGTCCACGGTTTGTCATCGGCAAAACGTTGCTTACGCGAATGGGCAATGGCGACAAAACGGTTATATGACTCGTCGGCACGGATGCCCACCATCATTGCCGCAGGACGTTTTTCTGAAAACCAGTCAGCGAACTCACGAACGAAGTGTTCAAAGGTCATGCCAGGTTGGTAGAAATGAAAGAAACTGGGATCGGTAATCGCATCTGCTGGTGGTTGCCGCACCCATTGTGTATTGGGTTCCCAACACTGCCATTCCGGTTGAAATTGTGAGAGAGAATTTTGGGTGGTGAGCGGTATTGCTACCCAATAAAAATGTTCTATAACGTCAGAATAGCGTTCTCGTAGCGCTTCAACGTAGTCGATAGTGCAAGAGAACTGGGCTTCCCAGTCAATAAACAATACGCTTATTTTTTTATGTAACTGGCGCGCAAGAGTGGCGGTGAGATGCATCATGAGCCCGGAGTCTTTCCCTCCAGACAGTGAAACGCACACGCGGGGCAGTGTTTCCAAAGTCCAGGTAATACGTTCCTGAGCGGCTGCCAGTACGCTCTGACTCAGAGGAATTTTGTAAACAGACATAGCAAGTCCATACTGAAAGAATAAAAGAATAACATCTCTAATGTATACTCTGAATAAGATATGCCAATTTACGAAGCGTGCAACCTTTAAATACATTCACCTAATGTATTTAAAATTTTTTTTATTTAATATATTTATGATTCTTTAATGTGTCACTTTCCTTAGTTTTTTTGTCTATTTTTGTTATGAAATTCTCAAAATTTTTGTTGTTAAGTGATGCCCGATTGTACATTAAAAATAGATTCATTGATGGCGGCTTAATATCTGTTTTGATTTTCTTTAAATTGAGTGATGACGAATATGATTCAAAGGTTGATTGAGGGATGAAACCAATAATATCTGTAATAGATATAACGTTGATAATTGACATTAGTGAATCACTAGAGAACCCGGATTTACGATTGGCGAGAAAATAATTTGTTTCCGACTGGTACTCTTTTATACCAGCATCGTCAGAGAGATACCGCGTAAACTGTTCTTCCAGTATTTCATTTAACGTTGTTTTTTCATTTATTCTGGGGTGGTTTTTGCAACAGACCAATACGGTCTCAATTGTCCTGAATGGGGTACATATAATCGAGCGGTTAACGATCGGTGATGTCGTAATGACAACATCCGCTTTACGGTAGGCGAGTAAGTCTTCAGCGGTTTCCGATGTTATCAGAATATCACGATGTTCAATTTCAACATATTTGTCTTCTCTGATAAATTTAATTAACTCACTTATGTAGGCATTATTGATAATTTGCGGGCTGTAAATGACAAATTTTTTCTTCAGACTGGAGCTGTGCATAATATTTATTGTTTCTTCCAGACTGTTAAGATTGTTCTCAAGGTGATGGTGTAGATTGACCGCTGTTATGGTAGGCGTAATGCCTTTCCCTGCCCGAGTAAACAAAGGATCATTGAATTGGGTGCGAAGCCTTTGTAGCGACTGGCTAACGGCTGAGGGGGTAATAAAAAGCGTTTCGGCGGCTTTGCTTATGCTCAGATTTTGATAGATACACTCGAAAATAACCAGCAGGTTGAGATCGAATTTTTTGAGGTCGTAAAGGTTAGCCATACGCTAATTCCTGTTTTAGTTTTGTTATTAAACATTCTGTTTTGTTATGTGTAAGTTGCAACGCATTTCCATCTCATATGCATGTTAAACTTAATGAATAGTTTACTACTACTTAAAATAGCACAGGCAGGGTTATTTTTTCGGTAAAAAGTGCTAACGGGTTGATTGATGTGAAAAAGAAGAATGATTGATATGAAAATAATATCAATCATTCGTTGCGTATATTTATTTGGCTCCCATGATAATATCCAGCTTCTCTTTATCGGGCAAACCTATTGCCTGTTGCAGGGTATTATCTTTGCTCATGTAATAAATGGCTGGCGTGACATTGGCGCCTAAATCGTCCATTAGTTTTTGGTTGATATTCAACGCCTTCATTTGCCTGGCAGGCGGGGTTGCTGGCAGTGTCAGCGTCATTTTGCCGCCGGAGGCTTCATAGTCGTGCCAGGTTTTAGCGGGGTTCTTGCTTGCCAGAATGGCCGCAGCGGTTGCGGGACTTTCGGGCTTAATCACGCCGACCAACAACGTGCGTAATTGAACGTTGCCGGACTCAACCCACGGGCGCGCCTGTTGCCAGAATTGTTTGCAATACGGGCAGAATGGATCGGCAAACACATACACAATAACCGGCGCGTCTTTTTTGCCGTCCAGAATCCACGACGCTTTTTCCATTCGTTGCCACATCTCGCGCCCGGCAGGTGCATAGATTTCTTTTTCTATCAGCGCATTACTCAGGTTTTCACCTTTCTCGTTATACATATAGCCGGAGATCGCCTGTTTTCCATCAGGCGTCACATAGATAGTGACCCCCATGTCCTGATATTTTCCCAGATAACCTTTCATGCCTCCCGGAGCGTCGAACGACTTCAGAATCGTAATGCCCTGTTTCTCAATCGCTTTAACGGGGGCAGGAAGCTCTTCAGCGTGGACGACAGCAGGGATCAGAGCTAAGAGTAATGTACGTTTAAACATTGATTTTCCTTATAAAATTAGAAGGAAAGGGAGTTAAGTTGCAAAACCTATCGCAGCCATAGGTAAGATCGACAGTCTGTCGATTGCCCTTTCGGTAGTTGGGTGATGTAATCCCAATCGCTGTTACGACCTTGGTTAAGGTAATGTAGAGCGCAACACATAGCCAGTTCTGCTGGCACTGAAGTTACTTGCGGGTAACTCGGGTAATGAGGCTCCCTGCAAAGGGAGCCTTTTTTACTTTTAGAATAGGGTTTACAACATGCGGTTGAGTCGGTTGTTAGTTAACGCTTATTGATTTGATAAAGGAAACGCATTAGCCCTTATCAATGATTTTCGTTAACTTATCCCTCAACGAAAACACGGAGGAAGTACAGATGTCTTTGATTAATACCAAAATTAAACCTTTCAAAAACCAGGCGTTCAAAAACGGTGAGTTCATCGAAGTAACCGAGAAAGATACCGAAGGTCGTTGGAGTGTCTTCTTCTTCTACCCGGCTGATTTTACGTTCGTATGTCCGACCGAGCTGGGCGACGTTGCTGACCATTACGAAGAACTGCAGAAACTGGGTGTGGACGTTTACTCTGTTTCTACCGACACTCACTTTACTCACAAAGCATGGCACAGCAGCTCTGAAACCATCGCGAAAATCAAATATGCGATGATCGGCGACCCGACTGGCGCCCTGACCCGTAACTTCGACAACATGCGTGAAGATGAAGGTCTGGCTGACCGCGCAACCTTCGTTGTTGACCCGCAGGGCATCATCCAGGCAATCGAAGTTACCGCTGAAGGTATCGGCCGTGATGCGTCTGACCTGCTGCGCAAAATTAAAGCTGCACAGTATGTCGCTTCCCACCCTGGCGAAGTTTGCCCGGCTAAGTGGAAAGAAGGCGAAGCCACTCTGGCTCCGTCCCTGGACCTGGTTGGTAAAATCTAAATTTCCGTCGTCTTTCACGTCATAGCAGTGTTGGCGTCGCCTGCTCACCCCGGTCACTTACTTCTGTAAGCTCCCGGGGATTCTCAGGCTAGCCGCCTTGCTCTGACGCGAAATACTTAGGAAATTACGTCAGATTACGTCAGTCATGGGCGCAGGCGCGCCCATTTTATTCCAGCACCATGACGCAAGTTGCATTGATGCGGCTCCGCGAATCCGGCTTGCATGATGATGTTTTCAGAGAGGGAAGAATAATGCTCGACACAAATATGAAAACCCAGCTCAAGGCTTATCTTGAGAAACTGACCAAACCTGTTGAGCTGATTGCTACGCTGGATGACAGCGCTAAATCGGCAGAAATTAAGGAACTGCTGACTGAAATTGCTGAACTGTCAGAGAAAGTCACCTTTAAAGAAGATAATACTCTGGCTGTACGTAAGCCATCGTTCCTGATAACCAACCCGGGTTCTCACCAGGGGCCACGTTTTGCCGGCTCTCCATTGGGTCATGAGTTTACCTCTCTGGTTCTGGCGCTATTGTGGACAGGCGGTCATCCGTCGAAAGAGGCACAGTCACTGCTGGAGCAGATCCGCGACCTCGACGGGGATTTTGAGTTTGAAACCTATTATTCACTGTCCTGCCATAATTGTCCGGATGTGGTGCAAGCGCTGAACCTGATGTCCGTGCTGAATCCGCGTATCAAGCATACGGCGATTGATGGCGGTACATTCCAGAACGAAATTACTGACCGTAACGTCATGGGCGTTCCGGCGGTCTATATGAACGGTAAAGAGTTTGGTCAGGGCCGCATGACGCTGACTGAAATCGTAGCGAAAGTTGATACGGGCGCAGAAAAACGCGCAGCGGAAGAGTTGAACAAGCGTGATGCTTACGATGTGCTGATCGTCGGTTCGGGTCCAGCCGGGGCAGCGGCTGCGGTGTACTCTGCACGTAAAGGTATTCGCACCGGTCTGATGGGCGAACGCTTTGGCGGTCAGGTTCTTGATACTGTTGATATCGAAAACTACATCTCCGTACCGAAAACCGAAGGCCAGAAGCTGGCCGGCGCGCTGAAAGCGCACGTTGATGATTACGATGTTGATGTGATCGACAGTCAGAGCGCGAGCAAACTGGTTCCGGCAGCTCAGGAAGGTGGTTTGCATCAGATTGAAACGGCTTCCGGTGCGGTGCTGAAAGCACGCAGCATCATCATTGCTACTGGCGCAAAATGGCGCAACATGAATGTTCCGGGTGAAGATCAGTATCGCACCAAGGGCGTAACCTACTGCCCGCACTGTGATGGCCCGCTGTTTAAAGGTAAGCGTGTCGCGGTGATAGGTGGCGGTAACTCGGGTGTTGAAGCGGCTATCGATCTGGCGGGTATCGTCGAGCACGTGACGTTGCTGGAATTTGCCCCGGAAATGAAGGCCGATCAGGTTCTGCAGAATAAAGTACGCAGTCTGAAAAACGTCGACATTATTCTGAATGCGCAAACCACAGAAGTGAAAGGCGACGGCAGTAAAGTCACCGGTCTGGAGTATCGTGACCGCGTCAGCGGTGATATCCACAATGTGGAACTGGCGGGTATTTTTGTGCAGATTGGCCTGTTACCGAATACGAACTGGCTGGAAGGCGCCGTTGAGCGTAACCGCATGGGTGAAATCATCATTGATGCCAAGTGCGAAACCAGCGTGAAGGGTGTTTTTGCTGCGGGGGATTGTACAACCGTACCGTACAAGCAGATCATCATCGCCACTGGCGAGGGCGCGAAAGCATCGCTGAGTTCCTTTGATTATTTGATCCGCACGACGACAGCATAAAAAAAGTAAGACTCACCTGCAATACTCAAACCGCTAGCTATCTGCTGGCGGTTTTTTTATTTCCGCCTCTCGCAAATTGTCAATTCTTGAAACAATAAACCGCATAAATCATTATTTTAGTTAGACTGATCATTTCTTTGGTCAAAGAAAGTGTTAGCGTTTTCTTTATTATATTAACCTGCATTATTTTTTATTTGCTGTATGAATAAATGGTTGGTTAATTCATGGGTGAAATTTATGAAACCCTGACGAGCTTTGAATCGACAGGGTTATTGTTGCGTGATTTTTTTATCTCTTATGATGGCTCTACGTTGAAAGAGGCTTATTCAGCCCTGGATAAAAATGCCTCAACGTTAACAGAGCAGGAGTGGCGGGAAGCGGAGTATGACTTCAATGCGCTATTTGTCGGGCCGCAGACGCTAAAGGCCGCACCGTTCGCGTCAGTTTATCTCGAAGAAGATGCCCTTGTGATGGGTAAATCAACCCTGAACATTCGGGAGTTTATGGTAAGCATAGGCCTATCCATAAATAACGCGAATAATATTCCTGATGATCATATTTCTTATGTATTGGAATTGACGGTTTTATTATCGGCTAACGCCAGGGTGTCTTCTGAGTATCAAGTCGCACTTAATTGCTATACAAAAGAGTATATAGCGAGTTGGGTTCCCGAGTATATCGAAAAAATAAATAGAAATGCACAAACCGCCACATTGAAAAGCGTAGCGGAAAAATTGTCTTTTTGGCTTGATGAATTAAACACGAGAGTATCACTATGAGCAATGATCCGGGACTTCTGAACAGACGTTCTTTTTTAAAGGGATTGGTTGTACTGGGCACGGTAGCGGCTTTACCGGGCGGGCTGTTGTCATCCCGCTGTGCTTATGCGCAGCCGCCGGTTCCGTTTAACCCTAAGACGTATAAAATTTTCCGCAATGCGTGTCCGCGTAACTGCTATGACACCTGTAGCATGAAAACCTGGGTGAAGGATGACGTTATCACCTTTGTAGAAGGTGCGTCGGAGTCTACCTTCACGCACGGAACGCCTTGCGTTAAAGGACTGACGTATCCGCGTCGGGTATACAGCCCCGACCGCATTAAGTATCCGATGGTTCAGGATGGCCGTGGCAGCGGTAAATGGCGTCGGGTTTCCTGGGATGAGGCGATGCAGCGCATTGCCAGCAAGATGCTGGAGATCAAAAAGAAAGACGGCTCAATGTTGGGGCTGGCACTATCAAAATACTCAGGCAATCTTGGCGTGATGGGGTATGCCGTTGAAGGGATGATGTCTTCTCTGGGTTACACCACCCGTTTTGCCGGTACGCCATGTTGGCCTGCGGGTATTGATGCGCAGAACTACGACATGGGCGATATGTGGTGCAACGACCCGGAAGATTTTGTTAAAGCCAAATACATTATTATTTGGGGAGCAAACCCGGCGTGGTGCTCGATGCACACCATGAAGTACATCTATCAGGCTCGTGAGAAAGGGGCGAAGGTCGTGGTGATTGACCCACTGCTGACGCAAACCGCAGCCAAAGCCGATCTGTACCTGCGCGTTCGTCCGGGTTCTGATGGTGCGCTGGCGCTCGGTATGGCGCGTCACCTGGTAGACAAAGACTTGGTTGATCAGGATTTCGTCAACAACTATTCCCATGGCTATGCCGAATTTGAAGCCTATCTGCGCAACAGTGTTACCGTAGAGTGGGCATCTGAAATTTGTGGCCTGCCGGCTGATGTCATCCGCCAGTTAGCGGAAGAGTTTACGGCGGTAAATCCCGCCACGGTGTGGATTGGCTACGGGATGCAGCGCCATGTCAACGGCGGGGCTAACGTCCGAGCGATCGACGCATTTGTCGCGATGACCGGCAACATCGGCATTGAGGGCGGTGGTGCTCGCTACGGTCATCTGCAGACCTGGGGTTACAACTACCATGGCATGATGCAGAAACCTCCGGTGGGATCTGTCGGGATGAAAGGCGCTGGTGGCCCGGTGGGTGAGTTTGTCAGCGATAGCGGTGAAAAGAGCGAATACTCCGACCGTGCGTTGAACATCAACCAGACGGCGCAGGGGATCCTCGACGCCAGCGAACCGCCAGTAAGAATGCTGTGGGTCGCGTCTAAAAACCCGTTTGCTCAGGATTTCGACCGCAACAAGATGGTGAAAGCGTTCGATAAACTGGAGATGGTGGTTTGTGTCGATCAATTCTTCAACGAAACCGTGCAGCACGCCGATATCGTCTTGCCTGTTACCACCACGTTTGAGCAGTGGGATGTTTCCTCGTCTTATTGGCACTACTGGTTGTCCGTCAACGAACCAGCCATTAAACCGCTGTATGAGTGTAAAAGCGATCCGGAAATCGCCGCGTTGTTATCTAAGACCATCAATAAGCTGGAGCCGGGTTCGTGTACTTTCCCGCAGGAGTTTAATGCCAAACGCTGGTTGGATCAGGAGTTCAACGAGGCGATGGGTAAACAGTTTGGTATTGCGGGCTGGGACGATCTGCTTGAAGGGCCGCGCAAAGCGAAAATGGTCAGCACAGCGGCCTGGTACGATCGCAAATTTAAAACACCATCGGGCAAGTACGAATTCAAATCAGAACGCTGTGCGGAAAATGGTCACACAGCCTTGCCGGAATATAAGGCCGGTGCTAAAGGCGCACTACCGTTCCATTTATTTACGCCTCATCTCCAGTACGGACTGCACTCGCAGTTTGTGAATCTGGACTGGATGCAGGTTTTCTGGCCTGAACCGTTTGTGTATATCCATCCGTTTGCCGCACAGAAAAAAGGCATCACCGAGGGCGCTCGCGTTAAAGTTTTCAACGAAGCGGGTCATGTTGAATTGCGCGCCAAAATCACCACCAACGTGCCGGAAGATTTCCTTGTGATGTATGAGTCCTGGTTCAACAAGCTTAGTTACAACGTACAAAACGTGGTTAAGGACACGCCGGCCGATATGGGCAAAATGGCGACCGGCGCACCCGGCGCGGCCATTCATAGTCAATTTGTTGATATTACCCTGTTAGGAAGTGAAGGAGCTGCGGCATGAGACGCGCGTTTTTAGTCAATAGCGATAAGTGCATCGGCTGCCGTGGCTGCGCGATGGCGTGTAAGAGTTTTAACCAACTGGAGCCTGAACGCTACTGGCGCTATGTTTACCCGCTGGATAAAGAAATTTATCCGCATGAAGAGCGGGCGTTCTACTCGCTGGCCTGTAACCATTGCGAAAATCCGGCCTGCCTGGCGGCTTGTCCGGTTGAGGCTTACACCAAACGTGAGGACGGTGTGGTGGTGCATAACCCGGAGCGCTGTATTGGATGCAAAAACTGTATCCGCAACTGCCCATACGGTGCGCCGCGCTTTAATGAGGAGACGAAGAAAGCGGAAAAATGCAGCATGTGCTACGAGCGCCTTGATGTTGGTATGCAGCCGGCGTGCGTGAATGCCTGTCCGGTAGGTGCGCTTACACTTATTGATCTGGATGCTGATTCCATCCCGAACAATGCCGTGCAGTATCCGCCGGGATTCCCGCGCATGCCGCAGCTTAATCCGGGCACGCGTTTTATCCTCGCGCGTCAACCCAAGCAACCGGAGGGCAAGTAATGGAAAAGTATGAACTTCCTCTGGTGATTTTTACGGTTTTAAGCCAGATGTCGGTCGGGATCACCCTCATTCTGACGCTGCGCACGTTGCGCGGAAAACTGGAAAGCAAACGTCTTTACTGGCTGGTTAGCGGACTGATTCTGGCGGCGGCGTCCGTGGCGGCGGTATTACATCTCGCACACCCGGATCGCGCCTACAACGCCCTGATTAACCTGCAGCATGCCTGGTTGAGCCGCGAAATTCTTGGCGCAACCTTGTACGGAGCGGCAGTCGGTGTGGTGTTCCTGGCGAAAGGGCACAAAGTTCCGGCTGTTCTGGCATCTTTTCTCGGGATCGCGCTGGTAGCGGTACAAGGCATGACCTATGCCGCACCGGCAATGGTCGCTATCGCCAACGGTCTGACGATGCTGCTGTTCTTTGCTACGGTATGGGTCATGGGCTGTGCGGCGATTCCACTGCTTAACCTTGCACCTGCCGTTGCCGCATTGCGCCAGGGGATTGTTGTATGTATGGCGGTCATGATCGCCGCGCCGATTATCTGGTTAAGCGGCGGCACCATCATGCAGATGACGGCACATGCCTGGCTTTCGTCACCGCTTTATCTGACGAGTCTGGTGTGCCTGGCGCTGGCATTCGTGCTGAGCCGTCACGGTGAGCGTAGAGCTAAGGTGCTCTTTATCCTGCTGTTTGTTGGCGTCTTTCTGAGTCGTCTGACATTCTTTGGCGATACGGTCAGCACCATCGTCAATATCGGTCACTTGTATTGATTGTGAGGTAATAAAAACCCCTGTCAGGGCTTCACCTGGCAGGGGTTTTCTATAGCAAATCAGTTGCTGTTAACGTACAACCAGCACCGGCAGGGTCGCGTGACGAACAACGCTGGAGGCGTTAGATCCGAGCAGATGGGTGCTGATTGATGGGTTACGTGATCCGATGACCACCACATCTGCATTCAACTCTTCACCCAATTCGTTGACCACATCACGCACGCTACCAAAGCGAACGTGCTGCTTAATGCGGGAAGGATCGATACTGAAGTGACCGACCATCGTTTGCAGACGGGTTTCCGCTTCGTGTTGCAGATGCTCTTCAAAACGGCGAACGTCAGCGGCAAAGCGGTGCAAACTCAGACTGGCAGAACCTGGGAGCACATGCAGCAGATGGATCACCCCTTTGTCTTGTGCCAGAAATTCTGCATGGCGAACAGCCTTGTCGCTCAGCTCCATTTCGAATACATCAACAGGCATTATGATTGTGTTGTACATAAACATTCTCCTTGTCATTACATGAACACATAACAGCATAGTATTAAAAATGATTCTGTCAGTCACGACACAGATTTATGTTTTGCGAACAGGAGAAAAGGAAGTGCAGTAAATGAAAGAAAGCAGGGGGTGAAGCGGAAAGAGGATGCGGATGCATCCCCTGTAAGATAAAGCGAGTCGCTTTGATAAGACAGAGTTAGCGCAGGTAGTCGCCTGCAGCTTCAGGCTGGTACTCAAGCTCGATGACTTCGAGGTGGGTCGATGTACCGCCCGGTAATTCCCAATGGATCGTATCGCCAACGCGCAGACCCAGAAGCGCTGCACCGACTGGCGCCATTACCGAAAGCTGTGTACTGCTGTCAGTCATATTGGCCGGATATACCAGGGTACGTACACGTACTTCGCCATCGCTCAGATTGCGGAATTTCACGCGGCTGTTCATGGTCACCACGTCGTGCGGCATGGTTTCCGGGGAACACATTTGGGCGCGATCCAGTTCAGCGTTTAATGCGTCCGCTATCGGTAAACCAGCAAACGCAGGTTGCTCCAACAGGCGGTCAATGCGTTCCGCATCGAGGTCGTTAATGATAATAGTTGGTCTGGACATTTATTACTCCATGTCGTCGATACTGCGGATGCGCAGGTAAATAATCCCAAAAGAAAACCCTCACCGTCAGGCGGCAAGGGTTTAGCTTTTATGATGATACTGAGACTTACCCCTGGTTTGAAGTGATTTAGTTCACATTCAGGCAAATCATCAATATTGCTGCAGATGAAGGGGGAGGTAAAAAACGTGATCGTTCTCAAATTTGCATTATGCTTTTTAAGCGCTCGCTGCGGGCGCGCCACGACAACTCAGTGTTCCTCGACAGGAGATCTCATGAGCCAGTACGACAAACTTACCTTAAAAGATGGCAGCTATTTGCATTTCAAAGACTGGGGAAGTGGACAGCCCATTGTCTTCAGTCATGGTTGGCCGCTGACGGCAGATGCGTTTGAGGATCAGATGTTGTTCCTCGGGTCGAAAGGATTTCGTGTGATCGCCCATGACAGGCGTGGACATGGGCGTTCGGCCCAACCCTGGGATGATCACAATATGGATCAGTATGCTGACGATCTGGCTGAACTTACCGCGCATCTCAATCTTAAAGATGCCGTCCATGTCGGGCACTCTACCGGCGGTGGCGAAGTTGCCCGGTATATTGGCCGCCATGGGACGCAGAGGGTAGCAAAAGCGGTACTCATTGGTGCGGTAACCCCCATCATGATTAAAACCGACTTTAACCCGAATGGTGTACCAAGGGAGGTGTTCGATAGCATTCGTGAAGGCGTTGTGAACGATCGTGCCGCCTTTTTCTATGAGTTGACGGCTGCATTTTATGGCTACAATCGACCTGGCGCAAAGGAGTCGAAGGCGATCCGCGAAAGTTTTGTCGAACAGGGCTTACAAGGATCAATCAAAGCACTGTACGACTGTATCCATGCTTTCTCGGAAACAGACTTGCGTGAAGATCTCAAAAAAATGACCATCCCGACGCTGGTGATTCATGGTGACGACGATCAGATTGTCCCGTTTGAAACCTGCGGCAAGGTTGCAGCAGAAATCCTACCAGATGCACAGTTGAAGGTGTATGCCGGAGGGTCTCACGGTATTTGCACCACCCATAAACAGCAGATCAACGCCGATCTACTCGACTTTATTCAGTCGTAATCTTTTGAGAAGTACTACGCTGTTCCGCCCGACAGGGGAGCAGCGTAGCGTTCGGTCGGGCTGTTCAGTATCCTGTTTTGTCGATAATAAACTGTTTACCGCAGTTACCTGGATGCGGTTGCGGCAGGAATGAACGGGATGATAAAGGTTGGTTGATGGCATCGGCTTTTAATGAAAACTGGATCTCCGTCAGATAAGCGGGGTTGCCGTGACAACTTAGCTTCACTGCTTTGATATTCTCTTTGCCCCAATTTTTAGCGAATGCGGCGTCAAATGCGCTACGGCTGACGGTTTTACCGTAGTTATCCGCCAGAAACTTGCCCGTCTCGCTACTCTTAATCTCATTGTTCAACCGCACCATGGTGCCGAAGTACGCGTCGGGATCAAAACCGAAACAGGCGCCATGTTTGGCATACTCGTAACGTTCCAGACAGGATCTCCCACCGGCGCCGGGCATGACGGCGCTGAGTTTTGCCGCGCTTTCCAGCGACAGCCCGGTTTCGGGAGCGGCGCATTTCCGGCTGGCGCGAGCTTCAGGCAGGTTGGGTATGGGGCGAGTCGCGCAGCCAAAACGCATCCAACGACGATTATCGACACCGCGGGCGGCAATGGATTTTGGCAGGCTGGGCCACAGGCCATGAACCGTCAGAAAATCTGCTTTATTGTCGGTCTCCTTTTGCAAACGGCATTCGTCAGGCTCCTGACGATTACGCTCATGCTGACTCTGACAAAAACCGGTTTGCCAGGAGAGGGCCAGCACGTAGCGGTCAAAATCACCGTACTGTCTGGCCTGAAGTTCATCGGCCTGAGCCGCAGAAACCGGCAGCAGAAGCGCTGCCAGTAAAGAAAAAGAACGCCATGTTGATGTCATGATGAATTCGGACACTTATATAAATTCTGAATATCATCTATTTAATCATAAAAAATGCCAGTCAGGTTTAGCTGACTGGCATCATT
Source organism: Citrobacter sp. Cpa228 (assembly GCF_030333085.1). Lineage (NCBI taxonomy): Bacteria > Pseudomonadati > Pseudomonadota > Gammaproteobacteria > Enterobacterales > Enterobacteriaceae > Citrobacter > Citrobacter sp. Cpa228. The sequence continues at coordinate 146,358 of NZ_JAOWGQ010000043.1, forward strand.
TTAGCTATGCGTTTTGACTATGTGTAAAGTGCGCGGATTAACTCCACATTGCCAGAATCGGCCAGCCAACCAGCAGAAGCATTGAGATGTAGATGACACCGAAGATAGCACCCAAACGCCAATAGTCTTTGGATTTCACATATCCACAGCCATAGATGATAACACCAGGGCCCGTGGCATACGGAGTCAGACAGCCCATGATACCGATGGACAACACCAGCAGGATACACAGATGTTCCATCGGAACGCCCGGGATACCTTTACCTACCGCCAGAATAACTGGCAGCATGGTGGCGGTGTGTGCAGAAAGGCTGGCAAACAGGTAGTGAGCAAAGTAGAACACCAGTACCAGAACGATTACTGTCGCATTAGGCGAGAACCCTTCCAGGTGCGTGCTCATGGTGTTGGCAAACCAGTCGATGAAACCTGAACGGGTCAAACCGTTGGCCATTACCACCAGAGTGGCAAGGTTGACCAGGGTGTTCCATGCGCTGTTATAGCGAGTAATGTCTTTCCACGGTACAACATGCAGAGCCAGCATCAGGGAGACTGCCAGCAGACCCACTGCGGTAGCGTCAATCAGCTTGCCGCCAAATACCCACAGGCCCAGGCTGAGCAGTACCAGGCCGATCAGCGTTATCTCTTTACGGGTCAGTTTACCCATAGTTTTCAGTTCATCGCCGGCCCATGCTGCAACTTCAGCACTGTGGGTGACTTCCGGTTTGTACAGTACGTAAGACAGCCACGGGGCAACGATCAGCAAAAGAATACCGACCGGCAGGAAGCTGAGGAACCACTGCAACCAGCTGATTTGAATGCCAGCGATTTTGTTAACGAATTCCAGACCCAGTACGTTTGGCGCAGCGCCGGTAACGAACATAGAGGAACTCAGGCTGGTACTGATAACCATCATCCACATCAGATATCCGCCGATACGGCGTGCGGAAGGATCGTTAGGGAAGGATTTGAACAGTGGCGGCAGGTTTTTGATAACCGGGAACACTGTACCACCGGTACGCGCGGTGTTGGACGGCGTAAACGGCGCCAGCAGGATGTCGATAATAACAATCGCATAGCCCAGCGTCAGGGTACGTTTACCCATGAATTTCACCAGAAACAGCGCGATACGACGACCCAGACCGGTGACTTCATAACCCAGCGCAAATATAAACGCACCGAACACCAACCACACGGTGGTGCTGGAGAAGCCTGCCAGACCCCACTTCAGCGCTTGTTTACCTGCTTTAAACGCCGGGTCGGCCAGTTCGGAAGCATCAAACAGCAGGTAGTTGCTGCCAATAACGCAGATCGTGACGGCGATAAAGCTGATCGCTGTTGCCGGGATCGGCTCGAGGATCATACCGACGATCATTGCCACAAATACGGCAAAGTAGTGCCAGGCCTGTGGAGGCATTCCATCAGGGACGGGGATAAGAAACATGACACCCATCACGACCAATGGGGCCAGTAACTTCCAAATTTTATCTTTTGCTAAAGACATGTGTGTGATTCTCCGGAAAGGATCTTTAATTGTGATAATGATGAACTTGCGAAATCTGAGCTAAGAACCAGGTAACGATCAGCAGATCGGCGCAGCCTCCAGGACTGAGGTTGCGTTCGATGCACTGTTGGTCGAACTGGTGTAGGTAATGGAGATCGGCAGGGGTACGAATTCCCCCTTGCTGCAATAATGTGGTGGCCTGCTGTTGTATCCACCGCAGACCCTCCGCGCCACCACGTGAAGCCACGTTGGTGTCGCCATTGATAGACATCAGCAGCAATAATGTGTCGAGTAACGCCAGTTCAGGGTCGCGGCCCTGAGTCAGCAGTGCGCGGTAGTGCGGCAGGGCATGCTGGATGACGAGCGGATATCCCGCTTCGGCTTCGCCCCGTGCGCCGGTTAATCCCAGTTGCTGATAAAGACGTTGGCCAGCCGTGAGTTGTTGATTGTTCTGGCGCAGTTCGCGCTCGGTCAGGCCACGGCAAAATGTTGCTGCCGTAGAGCAAATGGTTTCAGCGGTAACAGTCAGTTGGAGTTGGTGCAGGCGGCCAATGGCGGCACACAGCAGTCCCAGAGAAAAGACGCTGCCTTTATGGGTATTCACCCCGGCGGTGGCGCGAAACATATCGGCTTCGCAGGCCATACCCAGCGGACGCAGTCCTTTCAGTACCTCTTCAGGTGCCAACTGCGCGCTGAATGCGCCGTATTCGATAAAACGTGGCAGCCAGGCCTGGATAGCCTCTGCGCTGCGATAAAAATCTTCCAGCGCCATATCTTTATGTGCGCCGTTATTAATGCGATCCACCAGGCCCGGTTTGGGCGATAAGTTGACTTCAGTCAGCATGGCGCGCCAGGCAAGCGTTGCGTAGGCGTCGGGCAGATCCAGTGGAAGGACTGCGTTATTCGTCGATGTTGCGGGAATCGGCATCATGCAGCAGTGCCTCCATTTGAATGAGTAAGTCGGAAAGCGCGTGGGTTTTACCCCGCGCACAGTCGGCAGCGCTTTGCTCGCACAACAGACAGCGGCGGGCAGGAAGCGCGAAATGACGGCGGGACAGGATTTCTCCTTCAGGGGTCAGGACATCGATGTCCCATAACCGTCCCAGCGGATGTGAATGCTCAAGCTCGATGGTGGCGAGCTTGAGGTCGTGGGCTGGCGCCTCAATGGACAACAGTCCTTCCGGACCGCTGGCAGAGACCAGCGCAGTTTGCTCCCTGACAATCCAGGATGATTGTTTCGCCAGCGTAAGCAGGGCGATGACGCCGTGATTAAAGATGCGACGGGTTAATTCGCTGTCTTTGATCGGACCTGGCGCTACCACGGTAAAAGAGACCAATGGCGCGTGATGACGCGTGAGCCAGGCATGTTGCCTCGCTTGTCTCTCATCACGGCTGGCAAGCAGCTCGGGAATGGAAACCGCGTGGCAGGTGGCGTGTTCAGGGAGCAGGTGCATGGCTTATTCCTTCACCTGATGCACAACGTCAATTACTGAGCCATCGCGATAACGCACAACGGCAATCACGCGGTCAGTAAATTCGATAGCGCGGGGCTGACCGGTAAGCTGCTGGGCACGTTCGCGCAACCATTCAATGGACACGACTTTCATGCCCGCTTCTTGCAGACGTTCTGCCAGCTCAGGGCGTGCAGGGTTGACGGCGATACCGTGGTCAGTGACCAGGATATCAACGCTGGAACCCGGGGTTACGCAGGTCAGGACGTTATCAACCAGCGTCGGGATGCGCCCGCGAACCAGCGGTGCGACGATGATGGAAAGCGCTGCGGCAACAGCTGTATCACAGTGGCCACCGGATGCGCCGCGCAGTACGCCGTCAGAACCGGTCAGTACGTTAACGTTGAAGTTGGTATCCACTTCAAGCGCGCTCAGCACCACGACATCCAGACGATCGACAGAGGCGCCTTTTGAGCCCCAGTTGGCATACTGGTTAGCACTGATTTCAATGTGATTTGGATTGCGTGCCAGAGATTCTGCCGCATTACGGTCGAAGCTCTGTACATCCAGCAGTTTGCGGATTAAGCCTTTCTCATGCAGGTCAACGATGGTGGCAGTGATGCCGCCCAGCGCAAAGTCAGCACGGATGTCGCGGCTGCGCATTTTGTCTTCCAGGAAACGGGTAACGGCCAGAGACGCGCCGCCGGTACCGGTCTGCAATGAGAAACCTTCTTTGAAGTAGCCGGAGTTAGCAATAACATCTGCTGCGCTGCGGGCGATCAGCAATTCGCGCGGGTTGGTGGTCATGCGAGTGGCATCAGCACCAATTTTGTCAGCATCACCGACCTGGTCGATTTGTACAATTAGATCCACCTGATCCTGGGTAATGCTGGCTGGATTATGCGGGTAGGTCAGCAGCTGTTCGGTCAGCAGAACAACCTGTTTTGCGTTTTCAGCATCGACACGAGCGTAGCCCAGCGAGCCACAGCAGGCTTTACCGGTGTAACCGTTGGCGTTACCAAACGGGTCACAGGACGGCACGCCGAGGAAGGCGACATCAATGTTGAGCTCGCCGCTTTGTACCAGATGTACACGACCACCGTGAGAGTGGACCTGAACAGGTTCAGCCAGCAGACCGCGAGAGATCTCTTCTGCCAGCGGGCCACGCAGACCAGAAGTATAAATACGGCTGACGACACCCTGGCGAATGTGTTCAACCAGCGGCGCATGGCAGTCGCTCAGGGAGCTGGAAGCCAGCGTCAGGTTTTTAAAGCCCATTGCAGCGATGGTATCCATCACCAGGTTGATCGTCAGATCGCCACCACGGAAAGCGTGGTGGAAGGAGATGGTCATACCATCCTGTAAGCCTGAACGGCGAATGGCCTCTTCCAGGTTAGCGCACAGCTTTTTGTTGCGCGGTTTTTGCGCCTGTAATTCAACTTTTGCGGTGCTCTGATAAGCGGAAAGCTCGCTTTCTGCATGACGGCTCCAGGTCGCCACGCGATCCTGTCGTTGAGACTGTTCGATTTTCTGCGTCATTTTTTTGCCTTATTCTTCGCGAATGCCGGAAAGTTCTGCACGGGAGATAACCAGAAGGGCGCGCTCGATAACCGGGCTGTCGACCATCTTGCCGTTCAGGGAAACTACGCCACGGCCTTCACGGGCGGCGGCTTCAGCGGCTTCTACCACCAGACGTGCGTGAGCCAGCTCTTTACGCGTCGGGGCATACAGGTTGTGCAGGAGTTCAATCTGACGCGGGTTGATGAGCGACTTACCATCAAAACCCAGTTGCTTGATGTGTGCGGCTTCGTGCAGGAAACCCGCTTCGTTATTGGCATCGGAATAGACGGTATCGAACGCCTGAATGCCGGCGGAACGCGCAGCCTGCAGAATTGAGCAACGTGCAAACAGCAGTTCGGTACCTTCCGGCGAGCGTTCGGTGCGCAGGTTACGCACGTAGTCTTCTGCGCCGAGAGCAATACCGATCAGACGCTCGGAAGCGTGGGCAATTTCTACCGCGCGGGTAATACCTAATGGTGATTCGATAGCGGCCAACAGACCGGTGCTACCGGGTTCACGACCACAGGCGTTTTCAATACGCAGGATTTCGCTTTCGATATCGGTGACATCCTGGGCGGTATCCGTTTTGGGTAAACGCACGATGTCAGCACCACCACGTACGACGGCTTCGAGGTCATTGATGCCCCATTCGGAGTCGAGGGCATTAACGCGCACGATAGTTTCAATGTCGTGATACAGCGGATGCTGTAGCGCGTGATAAACCATGCGGCGCGCGGTATCTTTCTCACGCAGTGCGACGGAGTCTTCCAGGTCGAACATCAGCGCATCTGCCGGGTAGATGAATGAGTTGCTGACCATCGCGGCGTTAGCGCCTGGTACGAACAACATGCTGCGGCGTGTGCGGGATTTACGTTGTTGTAAAGAATCGGAAATCATTGGCAATCCTCCCATGGCAGTGCCGGAATGCCGCTGGCGCGGGCCAGTAATGCTTCCAGTCGCGCACGTAAAATGCAGTCCAGTGCGCCTTTATCATCAACATTTAATTGCACGCCGCGGACGTTATAGCGGGACAGAACGTCCAGAATGGTGGCCCTGATGGCATCACCGAACTGCTTTTCGACGCTACTGTTAACCTGCAGGTCAATATCCTGCGTATCGAGCGGGGCGATGCGAATCATCACATCACCGGACTCGAGAGTGCCTGCGACGGCTGCCTGGTTTATTTTCATTTTTCACCTGTTGCTAATGCGGGGGTATTTTGGCGGACTGCCGCAGCCGATGAGGTTCGCTCAACCATGCTTTGCAAGTAGTGCAGCGTGGCTTCGGGAACCAGGGATGCGATAGCCGTGAGATCTTTTTTAACCAGCAGCTTGCGCACCCAGGAGGCGGAAATCGGCATCTCCTGGAAACACAGCCGCTCAATTTCCACCAGTTCAATCGGCGGGGCGGGAAGTGTTGGGGTCTCCAGCCAGTAGCGCATATCGTTGTTGTACTGGGAGGTGACGGTGCAATACGGCTCAGTCCCGACGAAGCGGTGCGTAACGCCGAGTGCTGGGGCCAGGTACTGACGGAAAATTTTCAGGTCTATTTCGGTGTAGCAGTGGTTAATAACGCTCTGCTCTTTAATGAAGTAGCACGGGAACGTGGCGCGAGAGATGATGTATTCCGAACCGCGGTGTACGGTTAAACGTGGAATATCTTTTGTCCCTTTGAGAACCAGGTTCAGTCGGTCTTCATACGGGAAACGCGAAGTATCTTCTTTCACCAAAAACAGATGCAGCCAGTCGCACTGTGCGGCGGCTTGTTGGATCAGAAAACGGTGCCCGTTGGTGAAGGGGTTGGCGTTCATCACGATACAGCCAATTTTTTTCCCTTCACGACGCTGTTTTGCCAATGATTCAGCGTAACGTTTGAGGCGAGTGGTGCTGTTTTCCATTAATACCATAATGCCGGGCACGCTGGTCAGCGTCGAAAAGCCGCACTGCTTAAACAGTGACTCATACTCGGTTTTGGTATAGATGAAGAGATGGGTGCAATGCCGCTCGTAGGCGAGGTTGATTAACTCAGTCGCCAGCGTCAGTGCTAAGCCTTCACCGCGTACGGATTCACAGATCGCGACGCATTTAATGATATTGCCGGCGATGCCGCCACAAGCGATCAGGCGGTCGTTACGGGTGACGGTGATAAATACTTCGACGGTGGTATCAACGCTCAAATCGTTTTCTTTCAGAAATTGAGCGATAACCGCCATCTTTTTATTTTCTGAGCGTTTAACTTGCGTGAATATATTATTACCGAACATAGTAAATAGAGCCCCGATGGTATATTTGTTACTGGGTTTCTGTTTTTGTTGCTCTGTTTAGCAACTTGATAACGTTTTGTTTGCAATTGAAGGGAATGTTTTTTTATTACGGAGTATTTCTTTTTTTCCCTGTTGCATACATCGTAAGGAGTATTTTGGCGGCAAATTTTGATTTATTTCACAATAAGTTAGATGGTTTTAATGTGTTTTATGGTTTTAAGTTTTTTAATTAATTTAACCCGGAAATAGCGTGTGGTTTTTATTTGTTTAATTGATTTAAGGTGGGGAATCTGTAACGATCCTATTTTAGGCCGTGACTTGTAAATAAAACATTTTTATTACATATACAACGAAAAATAAGTTTCGGTTAACGTCGGTGAGGAAAACATATGTCGAAAAAGAAAAATAAAACACGGTTTCCTTTTTTTCGCAGTCTGGCGTTTCCGTTGCGTATCTTTCTACTCATTCTGGTCGTTTCTGTTTTTATCATCGCGGCGTTAGCACAATACTTTACCGCCAGCTTTGAAGATTATCTGGCAACGCATGTCCGCGATATGGCAATGAATCAGGCGAAAATTATCGCCTCGAACGACAGCATTATTGCTGCCGTAAAGCACCGTGATTACGAGCGTCTGGCAACGATAGCGGATAAGTTGCAGAGCGGGACTGACTTTGACTATGTGGTTATCGGTGATACCCACTCGATCCGTCTTTATCACCCTAATCCGGATAAAATCGGCTACCCCATGCAGTTCACCAAACCCGGTGCGCTGGAGAAAGGGGAAAGCTACTTTATTACCGGTAAAGGGTCTATCGGGATGGCGATGCGCGCCAAAACCCCTATCTTTGATGATGATGGTAAAATCATCGGTGTTGTCTCAATTGGCTACCTGATCAGTAAAATCGACAGCTGGCGCTCGGATTTCTTACTTCCGATGGCTGGGGTGTTCATTCTGTTGTTGCTGGTGCTTATGTTACTTTCCTGGTTTTTTGCCGCCCATATTCGGCGTCAGATGTTGGGTATGGAGCCTAAACAAATCGCGCGGGTGGTACGTCAGCAGGAGGCGCTGTTTAGCTCAGTCTACGAAGGCTTAATTGCTGTTGATCCTGACGGGTGCATTACGGCGATAAACCGCAGTGCGAGAAAAATGCTGGGGCTCTCGTCGCCCGGACGTAAGTGGTTGGGTAAGCCGATTGCGGACGTCGTTCAGCCAGCAGACTTTTTTACCCAGCAGATTGCGGAAAAGCGTCAGGATGCGATGGTTAACTTTAATGGATTGAGTGTTATTGCCAACCGTGAGGCGATTCGCTCTGGCGATGAACTGCTCGGAGCTATCATCAGCTTTCGTAGCAAAGATGAAATTGCGACCCTGAATGCCCAGCTAACACAAATCAAACAGTATGTAGAAAGTCTGAGAACGCTACGTCATGAACACCTGAACTGGATGTCCACCATCAATGGTCTGCTACAAATGAAAGAGTATGACCGGGTGCTGGCCATGGTTCAGGGAGAGTCGCAGGCGCAGCAGCAACTCATTGATAGTCTGCGCGGCGCTTTCGCCGATCGTCAGGTTGCAGGCCTGCTGTTTGGCAAGGTACAGCGTGCGCGGGAACTGGGCCTCACTATGATTATTGTGCCTGGCAGTCAACTGCATAAACTTCCTGAGGGGTTGGATAGCACAGAGTTTGCAGCAATTGTTGGCAATCTGCTTGATAATGCTTTTGAAGCCAGTTTGCGTACCCAGCAGGGTAACAAGGTCGTTGAACTCTATCTGAGCGATGAGGGCGATGAGGTGATCATCGAAGTCGCCGATCAAGGTTGTGGCGTACCGGAAGCATTGCGCGAAAAAATATTTGAACAGGGTGTGAGCACTCGTACCGATGAACCAGGCGAGCATGGCATCGGTTTGTATCTGATTGCAAGTTATGTGAGGCGCTGTAATGGGGTTATTACGCTCGAAGATAACTCCCCCTGCGGTACCTTATTTTCTTTATTTCTTCCGAAAGTGAAAAAAAACAATGACGGAACCATTAACGCTGTTGATCGTTGAGGATGAAACGCTACTGGCGGAAATGCATGCTGAATATATCCGCCATATACCCGGTTTCAGCCAGATATGGCTGGCGGGTAATCTTGCGCAGGCAAGAATGATGATTGAGCGTTTTAAGCCCGGTTTGATTCTTCTTGATAACTACCTGCCGGATGGTAAGGGCATAACTTTATTACACGAGCTGACTCAGGCACGTTACCCAGGCGGCGTGGTGTTTACCACGGCAGCCAGTGATATGGATACGGTTTCTGAAGCCGTACGCAGCGGGGCGTTTGATTATCTGGTTAAACCTATAGCCTACGAGCGACTGGGGCAGACGCTTACCCGCTATCAGCAACGCAGAAGAATGCTGGCCGGTAATGACAGTGCCAGCCAAAAACAGATTGATGAAATGTTTAATGCCTATGCGCGCGGTGAGCCGAAAGGGGATTTGCCGACGGGGATCGACGCGCTAACGCTGAATGCGGTACTTAAGTTATTTGCTGACCCGACGGTGCATCATACTGCGGAAACGATCGCCCAGGCGCTTACTATCAGCCGTACCACCTCCAGACGCTACCTGGAGTACTGTGCCAGCCGCCATTTGATCATTGCGGAGATTATTCACGGGAAAGTAGGTAGGCCGCAGCGTATCTACCACGGCGGCTAATACACGTCATCCTTTAAGCAGCCTCTTTGTTGGCTGTGTGCAGAAACCCCAGTCACATAGTTATCTATGCTCCTGGGGATGTCTTCACTTTCCGCCGCGATGCAGCATAAATGATTTTGTGTATTAAGGTCAGGTATTGACAGGTATCGTTAACCGCCAATCAGGGCAGACGTTGCCGGTACCATCACTTCAGTAGCAATAATCACAATCAGCAGTCCGACCAGAACCGGAACAGAAGTCCGTTTTACGACTTCAAACGGTGAAATCTTCGCCATCCCCGCGACAGCCACAACCACACCGGATACCGGGGAGATTGTGCGTCCGAGGTTTGATGCCTGCAGCATTGGGATCGAAAGGTAGGCAGGGTTGATACCGGAAGAGTGCGCCAGTTTTGGGATCATCTCAACGAAGGCGTAGAAAGGCGCGTTACCGGAGCCCGTGGTCATTGCGGCCAACATGGTCAGGATAACCAGCACCAGCATCAGAATAATGCTCGCAGAACCAAATGAGGTGGCGATAGAGATCAGACTCTGAATAAAGCCAATGGTGCTCAGACCCTGAGCAAATACACCGGCTGCAACTAACAGCATGACGACGTTAGCAAAGGCATCTGCCATTCCGCGGTAGGCGACTTCCAGACCTGAGAAAACCTTCTGGGTGTTGAATCCGCGGATGAACTCCAGCACTGCGGCAATAAGCATGCACAGCACCAGAATCGTGATAATGTGCAGTTGCGGGCCCCATTTACCATCAAAAATCAGTACACCGACGATCGGGGTAAACGGCAGAATGGCGTAAAACGAGGGAGCTGTAGTGGTGATTTCTGCCACATCTAACATTTCGTGAGAGATGTTCTCTTTTTTATCCAGATAGCGCTGCCAGAAGTAATGAGCAATCGCCATACCAATAATGGCCGCAATGGAAATCGGCAGCGTGGTTTTAAACGCGAAGTCAATCAGTGGCATTTCCGCTGCTTTTGCAGCCAACACGACATCCCCGGAAGTTGGAGAAAGAATGATTGCGGCAGGGGAGGCGCAAATGGCCGCCGCAGCACCACGACTGATCCCAACGTTAACCATGACCGGAAAGAGTGTCGCCATCAACAGCACGCCCAGCCCGGTTGCCGAAGAGACTGCCAGTGACATCAGGCAGGCAACAAAATAGGCGGCAATCATTAGCATGTAAGGCGAGTTGATATATTGCAGGGGTTTGGAGGCCAGCTTAACGACCATATCGTTCGCGCCGATATGCGTCATGTAGGCGGCAAAACCACACAGCATCATAATCATCATGCCGAGATCGCCGCCGCGGCTCATTAGCAAAATCTTAATATATTCAACAATATCTGTCGCGGTGTAGCCAGTACTTTCGGCACTGCCGGGCAGAATTTTATGTCCCATCAGGGCGCTGATAATCAATAAAGCCAGGCCCCCGACAAACAATACGCCGGTCGCGGAATAACCTTTAATGATGTAGCGAGCTACACCCACAATAACAACGACTCCAATAAGGAGTTCTATAAATGTCAACATTGTTTCCCCTGTCATATTGACGCCCAGAAAGTTAAAAAACTAAAAAAAGCATAAAGCGGTGTGAGAATGTGCCTAATAAACACCTGCCTCTTGCTGATTAAAATCAATAAAAATACGGATTCAACCGATGGCGCAGGCGTTTTTTCAACATAGCGGATGAGAAGGGAGTACTGCAATCAAAAGTTGTAAAGCGCTCTGGTTTTATGTGTTATTTTGCTTTGTAATGATGCATTTATGTTAATTGATTGTAATATATTTTGGCGTTTTTGCATAAAAAAGCTGGTTAATAAAAATAAGAGAGCGTGTCATAAATAAAAACCACAATAAACATAATGATAATAATCTGAAATTTATATGTGGAGAATATTCTGATTTTTTATTAGCGCATCTTTGTTAAGTTAACGTTAAGGTTCCGTTTGCTACAATTAATACTAACTCCCAGGATGGTAATTAAGTCGTGATTGTCGCTAAACGTTATTTTCTCATTTTTTCATTTCTTTTTATTCAGTTAGCCTTTATTCCCCAGGGGATTGCTGAGGATAAAGGGTGGTTTGATACTTTTAAAGATAATGTCAGTGAAACCTGGCAGCAGCCCGAACATTATGATCTGTATGTGCCGGCCATTACCTGGCATGCGCGTTTTGCCTACGATAAAGAGAAAACCGATCGCTACAACGAACGTCCCTGGGGGGCAGGATTTGGCCAGTCCCGTTGGGATGATAAGGGTAATTGGCACGGGCTCTATATTATGGCCTTCAAGGATTCCTTCAATAAATGGGAGCCGATTGGCGGCTATGGCTGGGAAAAAACCTGGCGACCGCTGGCCGATGATAATTTCCGTCTGGGGCTGGGCTATACAGCTGGTTTCACCGCGCGCGATAACTGGAACTATATTCCCGTGCCATTGATCCTGCCGTTGGCATCGATAGGCTATGGCCCGGCAACGTTCCAGATGACCTACATTCCGGGTACGTATAACAACGGAAATGTCTACTTTGCCTGGATGCGTTTCCAGTTTTGACAGACTACCTGTATTGTCAGGTGGATTATTATAAACTTGTTTAAAAACAAATGGATATATTGTTTGTCTGAAAAATAACGCGACATTTATCACTTTTTGACAAAGTTCGACTGGACAAAGTGCATCACAATTGTTGTACTGATACCCGACACAGCATTTGTGTCTATTTTTCATGTAAAGGTAATTTTGATGTCTAAGATTAAAGGTAACGTTAAGTGGTTTAATGAGTCCAAAGGATTCGGTTTCATTACTCCGGAAGATGGCAGCAAAGACGTGTTCGTACACTTCTCTGCAATCCAGACCAATGGTTTTAAAACTCTGGCTGAAGGTCAGCGCGTAGAGTTCGAAATCACTAACGGTGCCAAAGGCCCTTCTGCTGCAAACGTAATCGCTCTGTAAGCATACGACAGCAAGCATTCAAAACCCGCTTAATTGCGGGTTTTTTTCGCCTAGTGTGCAGGAGAAGCTGAAACCAGCCAGAATGCCAGGGCGGTCATCGCAAATGAACCCAACAGGTTAACCAGCACATTCACCATTGCCCAACCAAAGCGTCCTTCCTGCAGCAAAAACACCACTTCTGCCGAGAAGGTTGAAAACGTCGTCAGTCCCCCGCAGAAACCGGTGGTAATGAACACTTTCCACATTGGATCAATGTTTGTCATGCGGTTAAACCACGCCAGCCCCATGCCAATAATAAACGCGCCAATCAGATTTGCTGCCAGCGTACCGAATGGGATGGCCTGATGCAGCGGATTGAAGCGCATGCTTAACATCCATCTTGCTACGCTTCCTGTACCGCCACCGATAAAAACTGCTAAAAGGAGTTGTAACACTGCGTAATCCTGCTATTTGATTGTATATAGCGTGAGTGTAACGCTGAATAATCGTTGTTGGCGAGCTTAACCCATTTTTCTGGAGGGAATATGTTTGTTGCAGCAGGGCAATTTGCCGTGAGCCCCTCGTGGGAAAAAAATGCGGAAACGTGTGTCCAGTTGATGTCTCAGGCCGCAGGAGAGGGAGCATCTCTGTTGGTGTTGCCGGAAGCGCTGTTAGCCCGTGACGATCTCGACCCCGATTTATCGGTGAAGTCAGCTCAGCTACTGGAGGGCGGTTTTTTGACGCGGCTACAGCAAGAGAGCGCGCAAAACGAGATGACGACGATTCTGACGATTCATGTTCCCTCTGTGCCTGGCCGGGCGTTGAATATGCTGGTGGCACTTCGGGCAGGTCGAGTCGTGGCCCATTACGCGAAATTACATCTCTACGATGCCTTTTCGATTCAGGAGTCGCGGAATGTCGATGCAGGTGAGGCTGTAGCGCCGCTGCTGGACGTTGGCGGATTAAAAGTAGGGTTAATGACCTGCTATGACCTACGCTTCCCTGAGCTGGCATTGGCGCTCGCGTTACAGGGGGCTGAAATCCTGGTCTTACCGGCTGCCTGGGTGCGAGGATCGCTGAAAGAGTATCACTGGGCTACGCTTTTGGCGGCAAGAGCCCTGGATGCAACCTGTTATGTGATTGCTGCAGGGGAGTGCGGTAACAAGAATATTGGCCAAAGCCGGGTTATCGATCCGTTTGGTGTGACCATTGCCGCTGCGGCGGAAACGCCCGCGCTGATAATGACGGAGGTTTCTGCCGAGCGGGTGAGGCAGGTCAGGGCGCAACTTCCTGTGTTACGTAACCGCCGCTTTGCGCCACCGCAATTATTATGACGTTTTTTTAAACAAGGCTTGATTCACCTTGTTACAGATTGCTATTGTGTGCGCGCGTCGAAAGGCCGTTAATATTCTCAGGTTAATATGGCGCTTTATGCAGCCTGGTTTAAGTTAAGAAGGTATCTATGGGTGAGATTAGTATTACCAAACTGCTGGTGGTTGCCGCACTGGTCGTTCTGCTGTTTGGTACCAAGAAGTTACGTACACTGGGTGGAGACCTGGGAACGGCAATTAAAGGCTTCAAGAAGGCGATGAACGATGATAATGCCGATGCCAGGAAAGAGGCTGACGGTAGCGTTCAGACTGAGAAGCTTTCCCATAAAGAGTAATGTCAGGAGCACGATGCTCATACTGCATACTCTGCATGAAAAAAAACCGGCAATTGCCGGTTTTTTTATTGCTGAAATGTAAGTGAGTATTACACGATTACTTCACTTCCAGCCCTTTGGCCTGCATGTCAGCATGGTATGAAGAACGAACAAATGGGCCGCAGGCTGCATGGGTAAAGCCCATGGACATCGCTTCAGCCTTCATCTCATCAAACTCGTCCGGGCTTACATAGCGCTGAACCGGCAGGTGGTGACGGCTTGGCTGTAAATACTGCCCCAGCGTCAGCATTGTCACGCCGTGACTGCGCAGATCGCGCATAACCTCAATGATTTCAGCATTGGTTTCACCCAGACCCACCATCAGACCGGATTTGGTTGGGATCTCAGGGTGTGCTTCCTTGAAACGTTCCAGAAGCTTCAGTGACCAGTTGTAATCAGCCCCAGGGCGTACGTTGCGGTAAATACGCGGAACGTTCTCGAGGTTGTGGTTAAACACGTCCGGCGGCGTGGCTGTGAGGATATCCAGCGCGCGATCCATACGACCACGGAAGTCAGGCACCAGCGTTTCGATTTTAATCGACGGGCTCTTCTCACGAATAGCGGTGATACAATCCGCGAAATGCTGAGCGCCACCATCGCGTAGATCGTCGCGGTCAACGGAGGTAATGACGACATAGCGCAGCGCCATGTCAGCAATCGTCTGAGCCAGTTTTAACGGTTCGTTAGCATCAGGGGCAACCGGGCGACCATGGGCAACGTCACAGAATGGGCAACGGCGGGTACAGATTGCGCCGAGGATCATAAAGGTCGCGGTCCCGTGGTTGAAACATTCTGCCAGGTTAGGGCAGGACGCTTCTTCGCATACAGAGTGCAGGCCATTTTTGCGCATCGCTGCTTTGATACCCTGGATGCGAGTGGAGTCCGCTGGCAGTTTTATTTTCATCCATTCCGGCTTACGCAGCAGGGCTTCGCGCTCTGTTGCTACATTTTTTACCGGGATAAGAGCCATCTTATCGGCATCGCGGTATTTAACACCGCGTTCCATCACAATGGGTTTACTCATAGCTTGCGTGTTCCAGTTGCGAATTACGAAGGAAAGCGTTTCAATTCAAGGAAATGTTGCATTTATCAACTATTTTTGAATTAGTGATACGCAGTATATCATTGAAACGGGCCAGAAAGCAGCCTGACAGGCTGGCAAAATGTAAAATAGTTGTTGTTTTGTGCCATTTGCCACAACATTTGCTGCGGCAAACGATAACCTGTTTTTCAGTCTGCGATGTACTCGTGGGGGGGATTGCCCAACAGCGCTAAGATGTTCGCCAGCAGGCGTGGGCGAATGTTCTCGGTCGTGGCTGCGCTATCCCACTGCGATACTTTCGCCATCTCCATTCCGGCGTAACCACAAGGATTGATACGCAGGAAAGGCGACAAATCCATATCCACGTTGAGCGCTAAGCCGTGAAACGAACATCCTCTACGAATACGTAACCCCAAAGAGCAGATTTTCTTCTCCCCGACGTATACACCAGGCGCATCAGCGCGCGGATGAGCGTCAATACCTATCTCCGCAAGCGTATTCACCACGGTTTGTTCCAGCAGTGTTACCAGTTCACGCACGCCCAGTTTGCGGCGTTTGAGATTCAACAGAACATACATAACCTGCTGGCCGGGTCCGTGGTATGTCACCTGACCGCCCCGATCGCTTTGGATAACGGGAATATCACCGGGCATCAGTACGTGCTCTGCTTTACCGGCCTGACCCTGGGTAAAGACAGGATAATGCTCTACCAGCCAGATTTCATCATGACTATTTTCATCGCGGGTATCGGTGAATTCGTGCATGGCCAGAGAGACTGGCTCGTAGGGCTGAAGACCGAGCTGGCGGACAAGAATTTTATCCTGATACAAAACGGCATCTCCGTAGATACTCACATAGAGTAGAGAATGTTAAAGAGGGGGAAAGTATATCACAGGGGGGAGGGGTTACCCGAGCGGGGATGCAGCGGGTAACCGACAGGCTTTTACAGCACCATACGTACGATATCGATATTACCTAATTCTTCGTACAGTGTTTCAACCTGCTCAATGTGTGTCGCATTAATAGTGATAGAGACCGAGTGGTAATTGCCTTTGCTGCTCGGTTTTACCGTTGGGGAGTAATCACCTGGCGCATGGCGCTGTACCACTTCAACCACCTGATCAACCAGCTCAGGCAACGCCTGCCCCATTACTTTGTAAGTAAATGGAGTAGGGAATTCAAGCAGTTCGTTAAGTTTGGTTTTCATGTCAGCTCCGGCGTTACATCAATAAATAATAACTCCCACGGCGTGTGGGAGTTATCTGGATACCTAGTATATGGGGACGTAAATCACACTTTCAAGTGTTCGATTTTTAGCCAAACCAGTGATGGAACATTAATTTAATGTAATCAATGATTTTACCAAAGAAGTTGCCTTCCGGGATTTCCTGCAGAACCACCAGCGGACGCTGCTCAATGGTTTTGCCATCAAGCTGGAAGTTGATGGTGCCGACAACCTGGTTTTTCTGCAGCGGTGCATGCAGTTCTGTGGTGTTCAGCACATAGCTTGCTTTCAGATCTTTCATGCGGCCGCGTGGAATAGTCAGGTAAACATCTTTATCGACACCTAACGACGCACGATCGGTATTACCAAACCAGGCGGGCTCTGAGGCAAACTCTTTGCCGACTTTCAGCGGGTTCACGGTTTCAAAGAAACGGAAGCCCCAGGTCAGCAGCTTTTTACTTTCGGTTTCACGACCTTTATAGGTGCGACCGCCCATCACGGCGGAGATCAAACGCATCTGACCTTCCGTCGCGGAGGCCACAAGGTTATAACCCGCCTTGTCAGTGTGGCCGGTTTTGATACCGTCAACATTCAGGCTGTTATCCCACAGCAGACCGTTACGGTTGAGCTGGCGGATACCGTTAAAGGTGAACTCTTTTTCTTTATAGATAGAGTATTCGTTAGGCACGTCGCGGATCAGCGCCTGACCAATCATCGCCATGTCGCGGGCCGAGCTGTACTGACCCTCTGCATCGAGACCATGTACGGTCTGGAAGTGGGTGTTTTTCAGCCCCAGCGCATTAACATAGCTGTTCATCAGACCGACGAAAGCATCCTGACTACCGGCCGCGAAGTCCGCCATCGCCACGCAAGCATCGTTACCGGATTGCAGGTTGATGCCACGGATCAGCTGAGAAACAGGAACCTGCATGCCAGGTTTGAGGAACATCAGCGATGAACCTTTAAAGACAGGGTTGCCTGTTGCCCAAGCGTCATTGCCGACGGTGACCAGATCGGTTTCTTTAAATTTCCCGGCTTTCATCGCCTGGCCGATGACGTAGCTGGTCATCATTTTGGTCAGGCTGGCGGGGTCACGGCGAGAGTCCGCATTCTGTTCAGCGAGAACTTTACCTGAATTGTAATCAATCAGGATATACGACTCCGCATCGATCTGCGGAACACCCGGGATCATGGTTTTAATATTCAGGTCATCTGCATGGGCAGCAGAAAGAGAGGCTGCGCAGAGAGCCGCGGTGAGCGCCATGCGCTGCACGAAACGAGCGGAAAAAGTGGTCTTCATGGTCTGAACTACGACGTCCGTGGTGAAATTAAAAAAAGTGCCCTACTATAGCAAATGCATAACTGGCAGGCATCTGACTTTCCGCGTGACTTTGTTAATGTCATTTACAGAAATTGACAACTCAGATGCCTGGCTTACGTTATTACACGCCGGTGATGAAGGACTGTAATTGCGCCTCGGATTGGAGACGCTGCTGCAGTGTGGAGGCTTCAGCCTTGCTGGCGAATGGCCCCATCTGAATACGCCAAACGGCGCCGTTTTGCACAACCCGGCCCGGAACGCCAAACTGCTGACTTAAACGCTTTTGATACTGCTGTGCACGCGCCTGCTCGCTTACCGCGCCAACCTGAACGACGTAACGACCGTTGGCTGCGGCTGCCGGAGTGGCAACGGCGGCGGCTGGTGCTGCTGCGACAGTCGGTGTTGTGGCTGGCGCAGTCACAGGGGCGGCAGGTTGTGGCGCTGGCGTCGGTTCGCTACCTTCAAGCACACCGGAAGCGAGCGTGGTCGGTGCGCCGAGGAAACCACCGCTGTTTACTGGTGCTCCGGTAGGGTCATCGCTTTTCAGGGTGGAATTGCTGATCGGGCGGATATCACCTTGCGGCTGACCCGCATCCGGTGTAGCAGGCATGCTGCCGCCGCCGCTTAAATCAGGGCGAGAGGGCAGGGCATACGTTTGTTTAGCGACTGTGGTACAGGCCATACCTGGGCCGGACAGAGAACCATCCTGTGCGACAATGATAGGATCGATACGCACTTTCGTGTTGTTAGATGTGTTCAGACGATCGGCGGCGGCACGTGAAAGTGAGATTACGCGATCGTTGCCATAAGGACCGCGATCGTTAATGCGCACGACGATCATCCTGCCGTTTGCCAGGTTGGTAATTCTGGCATAGCTTGGAACAGGCAGCGTCGGGTGCGCAGCGGTCAGCTGCATCGGGTCGAACGCTTCACCTGAGGCGGTTAAATTACTTCCTGGCTCCGCATCGTAAATGGCGGCCAGTCCAGCCTGGCTAAAGCGAGAGGGAGCCTGGACTATCTTGTAGCTCTTACCGTCACGCTGATAGTCCTGATTCGCCGTTGGGTTCAGGGGTTCAAAGCGCGGATCGGCTCCGCTGATTTCAACAATCGGACCATTACACACCGCAGGCTGCGGCGCGACGGCAGCCTGTTGCTGACCATCATCACTTGAACACGCCGCGAGCATTCCTGCTGCGATGCAGATTCCAATCCACTGCTTACGCATTGCGTACCCCTTACACGCTTTTTGACAACATTTTTCTATGGGTGTGGATCGACATGACAATCCCGAACCCGGCCATCAGCACGATCAGTGCAGAGCCTCCGTAACTGACCAGTGGGAGTGGAACCCCAACTACAGGCAGAATACCGCTCACCATACCAATATTTACGAAGACATAAACGAATAATATCAACATTAAACCACCGGCCATGACGCGACCAAAGGTCGTTTGTGCGTGGGCGGCGATCCACAATCCGCGCATAATCAGCAAAATGTACAGGGCAAGCAGGATTAAAATCCCTACCAGACCCAGCTCTTCCGCCAGTACTGCAAAGATAAAGTCAGTATGACGTTCGGGCAAAAACTCCAACTGCGACTGCGTACCATGCAACCAGCCTTTGCCGCGTAGCCCACCTGAACCAATAGCAATTTTAGACTGAATAATGTGATAGCCCGCGCCCAGCGGATCGGTTTCCGGGTCGAGAAGCATCATCACGCGTTGTCGCTGGTAATCATGCATCAGGAAGAACCACAGTATCGGGATAAACGCCGCAACCAGAACCACGGCAACGCCGATTAAACGCCAGCTCAACCCGGAGAGGAACAAGACAAACAGGCCGGAAAGCGCAACCAGGATTGAGGTTCCAAGGTCAGGCTGCGCGGCAACCAGCAGCGTTGGCATAAAAATGAGCACCAGCGCAATAGCCGTATTCTTCAGCGAAGGTGGGCAGACATCGCGGTTGATAAAGCGCGCCACCATCAGCGGGACGGCTATCTTGGCGATTTCCGAGGGCTGAAAACGCACGATTCCCAAATCCAGCCAACGTTGTGCGCCTTTGGAAATGGCGCCGAAGGCATCGACAGCAACCAACAGGATGATACAGAAGATATAGAGGTACGGCGCCCAACCTTCATAGACTCTGGGCGGAATTTGCGCCATCACCACCATGATGACCAGCCCCATAGCGATCTGGCCGACCTTACGTTCCATCATGCCAATATCCTGGCCGCTGGCGCTCCAGATGACCAGCGAGCTGTATACCAGCAGGGCCAGCAAGATAAGCAACATTGTGGGATCGATATGAATTTTGTCCCAGAATGTTTTTTTGTTCGGATTATCCGTCACGATTATTGGTCCTCACCTGCTGCAACCGCCGGGTTTTCAGCAGGCAGATTGGTGTTGTTGTCGCCCAACATAATGTGGTCAAGGATCTGGCGCATGAGTGTACCTACCGCCGGACCGGCCCCACCGTTTTCGAGGATCATCGCGACAGCGACCTCGGGTTTGTCATAGGGCGCGAATGCAGTCATCAGTTTGTGGTCGCGTAAACGTTCGGCGATCTTATGTGCGTTATAGGTTTCATTGGCTTTCAGGCCAAATACCTGCGCGGTACCGGATTTCGCCGCAATTTTGTAGGGTGCGCCAGCAAAATACTTGTGCGCAGTCCCATTAGGGCGATTCGCTACACCGTACATACCGTCTTTGGCGATTTCCCAGTAGCCAGAATGAATGTCACCGACAGGAGGCTCATGTGGCTGTACCCACGGAACCTGCTTGCCATTTTCTGCCGTGCTCATCAGCAGATGCGGGACTTTCACCATGCCGTCGTTGATGAGGATCATCAGCGCCTTACTCATCTGGATAGGCGTTGCTGTCCAGTAGCCCTGACCGATACCGACGGGGATTGTATCACCCTGGTACCAGGGCTTTTTAAACCGTTTTTGCTTCCACTCACGGGTTGGCATGTTTCCTGCTCGCTCTTCAGCGAGATCGATGCCCGTATAATGACCGTAACCAAACTTGCTCATCCACTCAGAAAGACGGTCAATCCCCATATCATAGGCGATTTGATAGAAAAACGTATCAGCGGACTCTTCCAGAGAACGGGTGATGTTCAGATGACCGTGCCCCCATTTTTTCCAGTCACGGTAACGTTTCTCTGAGCCGGGTAATTGCCACCAGCCGGGATCGAATAGCCCGGTATTGCGGGTAATAACGCCTGCGCTTAACGCAGAGACCGCAACATAAGGTTTAACCGTGGATGCCGGAGGGTAAACGCCTTGCGTGGCGCGGTTAACCAGTGGGGTATTGGGGTCATTGAGTAACCCAGAATAATCTTTGCTGGAGATGCCGTCCACGAACAGGTTCGGATCGTAACTCGGCATAGAGACCAGTGCCAGGACACCGCCGGTACGCGGGTCTGTGACCACGACGGCGGCACGGCTTCCCGCCAGCAGCGTTTCAATGTATTGCTGGAGTTTTAAATCAAGCGTCAGATAGATATCGTGCCCGGCCTGCGGCGCCACTTCTTTCAACTGACGAATGACGCGGCCACGGTTATTGACTTCAACCTCTTCATAACCGGTTTGGCCATGAAGTACGTCTTCGTAATAGCGCTCGATACCCAGCTTGCCGATGTCATGCGTGGCTGCGTAGTTGGCCAACTTGCCGTCTTTATCCAGGCGTTCAACGTCTTTATCGTTGATCTTCGATACGTAGCCAATCACGTGGGTCAGTGCAGAGCCGTACGGATAATAGCGGCGTTTATAGCCTTTGACCTCGACGCCGGGGAAACGGTACTGATTCACGGCAAAGCGAGCGACCTGAACTTCAGTCAGGTTGGTTTTTACCGGGATCGAGGTGAATCGGTGCGAGCGGGCTCGCTCTTTTTTAAAGGCTGCGATATCGTCATCGGTCAGATCCACGACGTTGCGTAGCGCCTCGAGGGTATCCTGAATATTGTCGACCTTCTCCGGCATCATCTCTATCTGATAAATGGTGCGGTTAAGGGCGAGGGGAATTCCGTTGCGGTCATAAATGATGCCGCGGCTGGGGGCAATAGGCACCAGTTTGATGCGGTTCTCGTTCGAACGGGTCTGATAATCAGTAAAGCGAACGATTTGCAGATTATAAAGATTGGCGATTAGCACGCCAGTGAGCAGCAAAATCCCCAAAAAAGCGACCAGCGCCCTGCGCACAAACAGCGCGGACTCAGCCGTATAGTCGCGAAAAGAATTCTGTAGTTTCATCCGCTGCTTAATCTACTCAAGAATCAATGATCACTCACGGTGATAAGGATGGTTGGTGGTAATGCTCCACGCCCTGTACAGACTCTCTGCGACCAGCACCCGAACAAGAGGGTGGGGAAGAGTTAACGCAGAGAGTGACCAGCTTTGCTCCGCTGCCGCTTTACAGGCAGGGGACAGTCCTTCCGGCCCGCCAATCAACAGACTGACGTCACGACCATCCAGTTTCCAACGTTCCAGCTCGGTCGCCAGCTGTGGCGTGTCCCAGGGTTTTCCTGGGATATCAAGGGTGACGATGCGGTTTTTGCCTGCGGCGGCCAGCATCTGTTCACCCTCTTTGTCGAGAATGCGCTTAATGTCCGCGTTCTTGCCGCGTTTTCCTGCCGGGATTTCAATCAGCTCAAAGGGCATGTCTTTTGGAAACCGCCGCAGGTACTCCGTAAAACCGGTTTGCACCCAGTCAGGCATTTTCGTACCCACAGCGACAAGTTGCAGCTTCACGCATTAACTCCAGAGTTTTTCCAGTTCATACAGGCGACGACTCTCTTCCTGCATAACGTGGACAATCACATCGCCAAGATCGACGACGATCCAGTCAGCTACGTTTTCACCTTCTACGCCAAGCGGCAGCAGACCGGCAGTGCGAGATTCCTGAACAACGTGATCGGCGATAGACATGACATGGCGGCTGGACGTGCCAGTGCAGATAATCATGCAATCGGTGATACTGGATTTGCCCTGAACATCTAAGGCGATGATGTCTTGACCTTTCAGGTCATCAATTTTGTCGATTACAAAATCCTGGAGTGCTTTACCCTGCAAGTGTTCCCCCTGGGTGAAAAAGAGTTAAAAACGTCTGTTAGTATACCTGAACCAGAGGCGATATCGGGACAAATGTCTCCGAAAGCGCTTTTGAGGTGCGCTATCATCCCACCCCACGCAACAGAATGCATCGCCATTTTTGTAAAACAATTTCTGCAAAGCTCTGAAAGGCGGGAAAAGTCAGGTTGCGGAGAATAGCAGCCTGTCATAGGGTGTCAATGGGAGAGAGGCCCTTCGGCAGAAAAAACAGTGCATTCACTCCCCCTCGTGCCATACGGCGCGACTATTGAGAACTTTCAGAACTGCAAAATCGTCACAAAAATCAATGGCACTCCAGCATCCCTGTTCGATGCGAAAGTGCCACATGGCGGCCGCGGGCATGGACAGCAGCCGGGCCACCAGCACGCTCAGCACGCCCTGATGACTTACCACCAACAGATTTTGACTGTCTTTGTAATCAGCAAGCTGAGCAATGAAACGTTCAACACGCTGTGAAAATGCCTGGAATCCTTCACCGTTGGTTGGGGTCGCATTCTGCCAGTCGTTACACCATATGGCATAATTTTCAGCGTCTTCACGCGCAAGATCGCGATGATGGCGCATTTCCCAGTCGCCAAAGCACATCTCATTAAGTTCAGGCATGATACGCACAGGAATCTCGCGATCGCCTAAGATCAACTGCGTTGTATGGCGGGCACGCTCCAGCTCGCTGCACAGAACGTTGTCGAAAGGGACATTGTGTAGCAGTCCACTCAGTGATTGCGCCTGAGCAATCCCCCGTTCCGTTAGCGGTGTTGGGGCATGACCGCTGTATAACCCAGCGACATTGGCTTCGGTTTCTCCGTGACGTACTAACCAGAGTCTCATTTTTTCCTCTTGGGCCTATTCGCACAAAATATGATGCTTGCCCTGATTGCGCAGAGATTTTTTCAATAAAATACCCTTTTTTGACTGGAGCGGCACGATGTCTTTATTGAAGAGCGCGCACGGCGGTAATACCCGAGAAGCCGCCGCATTGTTGGGCATCCCGCCTGAGCAATTGCTGGATTTTAGCGCGAATATTAACCCGCTGGGTATGCCCGCAACCTTAAAATGCGCGCTTATCGACAATCTGGACAGGGCTGAATGCTACCCGGACGTTGACTACACCCAGTTGCATGCGGCGCTGGCGCAGCATCATCAGGTACCTGTTTCGTGGATTGTCGCGGGGAATGGCGAAACAGAATCTATCTTCACTCTGGTTAATGGGCTCAAGCCGCGTCATGCGATGATTGTTGCCCCCGGGTTTGCTGAATACCGCCGGGCGCTGGAATGGGGCGAATGTGCAATCCATGAGTTTGCGCTGCGCGAGGAGGATAGTTGGCAGCTCACCGCCACGATCCTTGAAGCGTTAACGCCGCAGCTGGACTGCCTTTTTCTCTGTACGCCCAACAACCCTACAGGGCTATTGCCCGATGGTCATCTGCTTGCTGCGATAGCAACGCGCTGCGCCGAATTGGGGATTACCTTGATTCTGGATGAAGCCTTTATCGATTTTATTGCCGGGGAGGAGGGTTTTATTCCGCGGCTACAAGAGAATCCGCACATTTGGGTTCTTCGCTCGCTGACCAAGTTCTATGCGATACCGGGATTGCGACTGGGTTATCTGGTCAATAGTGACGAACAGGCCGTGGCACGGATGCGCAGCCGACAAATGCCGTGGTCAATTAACGCATTTGCCGCGCTGGCGGGAGAGATGATTCTTAGCGATAGCGCCTACCAGCAGGCGACGTGGAAATGGCTGGCGCAGGAAGGACAGCGATTTGATCAACAATTGCAAACACTGCCCGGCCTGACAGTCTATCCCGGTCGGGCTAACTATCGGCTGTTACGCTGCGATCGACCGGATATCGATTTGCAAAAATCACTGCTGGAACAACATGTTTTGATCCGCAGTTGTGCCAATTACCCTGGGTTGGACGCGCGTTATTACCGGGTTGCTGTTCGCAGTCAGGAAGAAAACGACCGCCTGCTGGCGGCATTAAACAACACGCTTAGCGGTACAAACCCTGCTGGTTGATATAGTCGAGCACGGCGCGTGGCAGTAAGTCGTCGCACGGCTCGCCTTTTTCCAGGCGTTCGCGGATAAGCGTGGCGGAGATATTGAACCACGGCGTTTCGGCCAGGTAAATTTTCCCGCAAGGCAGGTTGTGCAGGTCATCCGGCGAATGCGTCAGATGATTTTCCAGCCATTGCTGGTGCTGTTCCTGTGCCATCTCAAGCGGATAACCCGGTCGTCGACACACGATAAGATGGGTGTTGTCCAGAATTGTGTGGTAGTCGTGCCAGGAAGGGAAGGTCAGCAGCGAATCCTGACCAATGATAAATGCTAACGGCACGTTCGGGCCTTGCTCCTCGCGCCACTCTTTTAGCGTTTGCGCGGTGTACGAGGCGGTATCGCGTTTTAGCTCGCGTTCATCCAGTGAAAACAAAGGCTTGTCGGCAATGGCCAGTTCAAGCATATGTTTACGCTGGGCGCTGGAGGCTTCCGGTTGCGCACGATGTGGTGGCACGTTATTGGGCATGACAATGACCCGAGACAGGCCAATCAGATTAGCCAGAATTTCAACGGGTTTCAGATGACCATAATGCACCGGATCAAAGGTGCCACCGAACAGAGCCTGCAATGATTTCATATCAACCATCAATAAAAACATCTGCCAGTGATTTATGGCAAAGCAACAGGGAAAGTCCCTCAAGCTCCGCCCACACTGACTGACCATAGTCTTGTTTAAGCGTAATTTCCGTACGTGTTAACAGCGTGACCGCCTGACGTAACTGCGTGGGGGTCAGTCGGTTTAACGCTTCTCCCATCATGCCACGGCGATTTTGCCATACCCGATGTTTGTCAAACAATGCCCGTAATGGGGTATGAACCGACTGCCGTTTCAGGTTTGCCAGCAGCAATAATTCCCGCTGCAGAGTACGTAACAAAATAACAGGTTCACTGCCTTCAAGACGGAGCTGTTGCAGAATATGCAGCGCGCGCTTGCTTTTGCCCATCAGTAGCGCATCCACCCAGTGGAAGGGGGTAAAGTGCGCGGCATCGTTAACGGTTTGCTCCACACGAGGCAATGTTAATTTACCGTCAGGCCAAAGTAGCGACAACCGCTCCAGCGCCTGCGCTAACGCTAACAGATTGCCTTCGTAGCAATAGCATAAGAGCTGGTTGGCGGCGTCATCCAGCTGCAGATTATGGTGCTTCGCCCTTGCGGCTACCCAACGCGGAAGCTGTGCCTGTTCAGGTGTCTGGCAACTGACCAGCACCGCGTTATTCGCCAGCCCGGTATACCATGCCGCGTTTTCCTGGGCTTTGGTCAGCTTGTTACCACGGACAATAAGCAGCAGATCGTCATGTAGCAGCGTGACGAGCGAGGCAAGTTGTTCGTTAATGGCGGCATTGGGGCCATTTTCTGGCAGTTGCAGGAGTAACGTTTGACGGCTGGCAAACAGGCTCATCGCCTGGCAAAGGGAAAAGATTGCGCCCCAGTCGGTGCTGGTATCGAGGGTGAACGTATGGTGTTCTTCGAACCCTTGCGCGGCGGCAGCCATACGGACGATGTCCTGACTCTCCTGCAACAACAGGGGGTCATTGCCCAGTAGTAAATACGCCGCGCGCAGCCCTTCATTGAGCTGTGCGCGGAGTTGTTCAGGGTACAACTTGAGCATCAGTTACCCAGCGTGGTGGAAACACGCGCCGGAGAGGAGGACGCTGGCGCTGCAGTTTTCACTGCAGGCTCGACGTCATCACTGGATGACTGAACATCAGCGATATGTACGCTTGGCAGTTTACGAATCAACTGCTCGGCCGCCTTGTCGTACATCTCTTTAACGATCATCTCCTGCTCGTTATCCTTCGCCAGTGCCGCTTGTGGGTTGTCGAAGAATGAACGATAGACTTTAGCGCTGATCGGGTAAATATCATGGCCCGGGATCAGGACTGAAGCACTAACGGACATCACCATCTGGTATTCAGCGGTTTGACCGTTCTGGAACACGGACGCGGTATCCTGCGAAATGCTGACTGCACCAAGGCGTAAGGACGGAACGTCTTTGCGCGTTGAGCTGTCTTCCAGCAGTGTAACGTCATTCAAACGCAGCTGATTACGTACCGCCCGGCTTAACGGGCCGTTCGGATCACCCGTGACCAGAATCATGGTTTTCATCGTGGGGGGAACCTGCGTAGTACTACGCAGATGCCAGCCACACCCGGCGGTGACCAGCACCACCAGGGATAACAACAATGTTGTCAGATGTCGCACGCTTCCTCCCGCGCTTAGCCAACGACCAGATTGAGGAGTTTACCCGGTACATAAATCACTTTACGTACGGTAACGCCATCAAGATATTTTGCCACCAGAGGCTCCTGGCCAGCACGTTCACGAACCTGCTCTTCAGTGGCGTTTACCGGGACGGTAATTTTACCACGGACTTTGCCGTTGACCTGAACCACGACCAGCGTAGAGTCTTCGACCATGGCGCTTTCGTCAGCAACTGGCCACGGTGCATTGTCGATATCGCCTTCGCCTTTCAGCGCTTGCCACAAGGTGAAGCAAACGTGTGGGGTGAACGGGTTAAGCATACGCACAACGGCCAGCAGCGCTTCCTGCATCAGGGCTCTGTCCTGTTCGTCTTCCTGCGGTGCTTTTGCCAGCTTGTTCATCAGTTCCATAATCGCCGCAATCGCGGTGTTAAAGGTCTGACGGCGACCGATATCATCAGTCACTTTCGCGATGGTTTTGTGTACGTCACGACGCAGCGCTTTTTGATCTTCCGTCAGTGCAGCAACGTTCAGCGCCGGTGCATCACCCTGTGAGGTGTGTTCGTAAACCAGTTTCCAGACACGTTTCAGGAAGCGGTTCGCCCCTTCAACGCCGGATTCCTGCCATTCCAGGGTCATATCTGCCGGAGAAGCGAACATCATGAACAGACGCACGGTATCCGCACCGTAGCGTTCAACCATCACCTGCGGGTCGATGCCGTTGTTTTTGGATTTGGACATTTTGCTCATGCCGGTATACACCAGTTCATGGCCTTCTGCGTCCTTCGCCTTAACGATACGACCTTTTTCGTCGCGCTCAACGATGGCGTCAACCGGAGAAACCCAGTTACGTTCGCCGTTTACGCCAACGTAGTAGAAGGCGTCTGCCAGCACCATCCCCTGACACAGCAGCTGTTTAGCCGGTTCGTCAGAGTTGACCATGCCCGCATCACGCATCAGTTTGTGGAAGAAGCGGAAGTAGAGCAGGTGCATGATGGCGTGTTCAATACCACCAATGTAGATATCAACCGGCAGCCAGTAGTTAGCCGCTTCTGGGTCCAGCATCCCTTCGTTGTACTGCGGGCAGGTGTAGCGTGCGTAGTACCAGGAGGATTCCATAAAGGTATCGAAAGTGTCGGTTTCACGCAGCGCAGGCATACCGTTAACGGTGGTTTTCGCCCACTCCGGATCGGCTTTGATCGGGCTGGTGATGCCGTCCATGACCACGTCTTCCGGCAGAATAACCGGCAGCTGATCTTCTGGCGTCGGCAGTACGGTACCGTCTTCCAGCGTGACCATCGGGATTGGTGCACCCCAGTAACGCTGACGGGAAACACCCCAGTCGCGCAGACGGTAGTTAACTTTACGCTCACCGACACCAAGAGCTACCAGCTTGTCAGCAATGGCGTTGAAAGCGTCTTCGAAGGCCAGGCCGTCAAACTCACCGGAGTTAAACAGCACGCCTTTTTCGGTCAGCGCCTGTTCAGACAGATCCGGCTCTGCGCCTTCAGAAGTCAGAATTACCGGCTTGATGGTCAGGCCGTATTTGGTGGCAAATTCGTAGTCGCGCTGATCGTGACCCGGAACAGCCATCACCGCACCGGTGCCGTATTCCATCAGCACGAAGTTTGCCGCCCAAACCGGGATCTCTTCGCCGGTCAGCGGATGAACGGCTTTAAAACCAGTGTCGACGCCTTTTTTCTCCATGGTCGCCATTTCGGCTTCAGCAACCTTGGTGTTGCGGCATTCGTCAATGAAGGCAGCCAGTTCCGGGTTATTTGCCGCCGCTTTCTGCGCCAGTGGATGACCTGCCGCAACAGCCAGGTAGGTCGCACCCATAAAGGTATCCGGGCGGGTAGTGTAGACGGTCAGCGTGTTGTCATAACCGTTAACGTCGAAGGTGATTTCCACGCCTTCAGAACGGCCAATCCAGTTGCGCTGCATGGTTTTAACGGTGTCAGGCCAGTGATCCAGGTTATCCAGATCGCGCAGCAGTTCGTCAGCGTAAGCGGTAATTTTGATGAACCACTGTGGGATCTCTTTACGCTCAACTTTGGTATCGCAGCGCCAGCAGCAGCCGTCAATAACCTGTTCGTTTGCCAGTACGGTCTGGTCGTTAGGGCACCAGTTCACCGCAGAGGTTTTCTTGTATACCAGACCTTTTTTGTACAGTTCGGTGAAGAACTTCTGTTCCCAGCGGTAATATTCCGGGGTGCAGGTCGCCAGCTCACGGCTCCAGTCGTAACCGAAGCCCAGCATTTTGAGCTGGTTTTTCATGTACGCGATGTTGTCGTATGTCCACGGTGCTGGCGCGGTATTATTTTTTACCGCCGCACCTTCCGCAGGCAGGCCGAACGCATCCCAGCCAATTGGCTGCAGGACGTTTTTGCCCAGCATGCGCTGGTAGCGGGCGATCACATCACCGATGGTGTAGTTACGTACGTGGCCCATGTGTAGTCGACCAGAAGGATAGGGAAGCATAGACAGGCAGTAATACTTCTCTTTGCTCTCGTCTTCGGTAACTTCAAATGTGCGCTTCTCATCCCAGTGAAGCTGTACTTTGGATTCTATCTCTTCCGGGCGGTATTGCTCTTGCATGGCAGCCAGTGGTCCTGTTTTCAATACAGCTACAAACGTAGCTTTAGATGTGGTGTTTCAGATCCGCATAGCATAGCCCAAACGTCCGCGTCAAAACAGCCTTTCGCGCATTCAGCATTGAATTCCCGCAAGGATAAATATTGCACGAATTTACATACTCTGTGGACAGTCTTGCAAAGCGTAGCGTAAATAACGTCTATTATTATAGACAGTTAACGACCCAGGAGGCGAAGCGATGAACAAGGTTGCTCAATATTACCGTGAACTGGTGACGTCACTTAGTGAACGTCTGCGCAATGGTGAACGCGATATCGATGCGCTGGTGGAGCAGGCACGTCAGCGAGTTATGCAGACCGGGGAGTTAACGCGAACCGAGGTGGAAGAACTCACAAGAGCCGTCAGACGCGACCTCGAAGAGTTTGCGCTCAGTTATGAAGAGAGCCTTGATGAGGAGACTGACAGCGTCTTTATGCGGGTCATCAAGGAGAGTATCTGGCAGGAACTGGCGGATATTACCGATAAAACGCAGCTCGAATGGCGCGAAGTGTTCCAGGATCTCAGCCATCACGGGGTTTATCACAGCGGTGAAGTGGTTGGGCTGGGCAATCTGGTTTGCGAGAAATGTCACTTCCACTTAGCTGTTTACACACCGGATGTGCTGCCGCTGTGCCCGAAATGCGGTCACGATCAGTTCCAAAGACGGCCATTTGAGCCGTAATCGCTTATTGCCGGATGGCGACGCGAAGCGTCTTATCCGGCCTACAAATTGCACGATTTTGTAGGCCGGATCAGCGTTAGCGCCGTCCGGCGTGTATCAGGCGTAAAACTTCAGACGTTCTGCCAGCAGATCGACAAACCCCTGGCGATTAACGTCCACCATCACGGTGGCGTTTGGCTTATTGCCGCTCAGGAAGTAGTAATCCACCACGGTCATGCCCTGCGTGTATTTACCCTGGGTTTCCACACCAACCCAACGATCAACGGTGGTAAACAGTTCCGGTTTCAGCAGCCAGGCAATGGTACAGGGGTCGTGCAGCGGCGCGCCGATGAATCCCCATTTTTCGTCTTTGTGATATTCAAAGAAGAAGTCGAGTAGTTCAGCTACGATCGTTGAAACAGGATTGCCGATAGCGCGGAACCGCTCGGTATCTTCGCGGTGTATTTGCGCTTTATGCGTCACGTCCAGTCCCGCCATCACCACCGGAATGCCCGACTGGAAGACGATTTCAGCGGCTTCAGGATCAACGAAAATGTTGAACTCGGCGGCGGGCGTCCAGTTTCCGAGCCCCATTGCTCCACCCATTATCACGATACGGGCGATGTTGGCGTGCAGTTCAGGATGGCTATTCAGTAGCAATGCCACGTTGGTTTGCGGCCCGGTGGAGACAATGGTCACTGGTTCCGGGCTGTCTCGCAGGGTTTTCGCCATCAGTTCTACAGCGGTACAGGCCTGCGGTGCAAAGGCTGGTTCCGGGAGCGACGGGCCATCTAACCCACTCTCGCCGTGGACGTTATCGGCAATAATCAGATCGCGCATCAGCGGTTTCACAGCGCCACCGGCGACGGGAATATCACTACGATTGAGCAGCGTTAGCATGCGTAATACGTTACGCAGCGTTTTGTCGGGCGTCTGGTTACCGGCTGACGAGGTTATCGCTTTCACATCCAGTTCAGGTGAGGCGAGGGCGAGAACAATTGCGATAGCGTCGTCATGGCCAGGATCGCAATCAAACAGGATAGGAAGTGCCATTGTTGCTCCTTGTAAGTGGGACTCTGTGACAAGGTTAACGCTGGGCTGTATCGGTTTCGAGAAATGAAGAGGTAAATCGTGAGGTGGCGCGCACATGGCAGTGCGCGCCAGCCAGATTAGTGCAGGATTTTCGCGAGGAAGTCTTTGGCTCGGTCTGATTTCGGATTAGCGAAGAACTCTTCTTTCGGCGAGTCTTCAACAATTTTTCCTTCGTCCATAAAGATCACCCGGTTCGCCACTTTACGCGCAAAGCCCATTTCGTGGGTTACCACCATCATGGTCATCCCTTCATTGGCCAGTTCAACCATGACGTCCAGTACTTCGTTGATCATTTCAGGATCGAGCGCCGACGTTGGTTCGTCAAACAGCATAGCGATAGGATCCATACACAGCGCCCGGGCAATGGCGACACGCTGTTGCTGACCCCCGGATAGCTGGGCCGGGAACTTCTCGGCATGCGCCGACAGGCCAACGCGTTCCAGTAACTTTTGCGCTTTGTCGCGGGCCGGCTTTTTATCGCGCTTAAGCACTTTTACCTGCGCCAGAGTCAGGTTCTCAATGATCGACAGATGCGGGAACAGTTCGAAGTGCTGGAACACCATGCCAACGCGGGAGCGCAGTTTGGCCAGATCGGTTTTTTTATCATTTACCACGGTGCCATCAACGGTGATGACGCCCTGTTGCACCGGCTCCAGGCCGTTCACCGTTTTGATAAGAGTGGACTTACCGGAGCCTGACGGGCCACAGACCACCACCACTTCTCCTTTTTTCACTTCCGTGGAGCAGTCGGTCAGCACCTGAAAGTGACCATACCATTTAGAAACATTTTTCAGGGTAATCATTAAACTGTCCTTTTCTTCAAATAGCTGACCAACAACGATGCGCTCAGACTGAATACAAAATAAACGGCGCCAGCGAACAGGATCATTTCAACCTGTGTACCGTCACGCTCGCCAATAGTGGAGGCGGTGCGGAAGAAATCTGCCAGACTCAATACGTAGACCAGCGAGGTATCCTGGAACAGTACGATGCCCTGTGTAAGCAGCAGCGGAACCATGGCGCGGAATGCCTGCGGCAGAATGATCAGCTTCATTGATTGCCAGTGCGTCATCCCCAGCGCCAGCGCAGCGCTGGACTGTCCGCGAGAGATACTCTGGATCCCTGCACGGATAATTTCCGAGTAGTAGGCGGCTTCGAACATCGAAAACGCGACCATTGCTGAGATCAGGCGAATATCGGTTTTTGGCGACAGTCCCAGCACGTTTTGCAGGAAGCCGGGCACAATCAGGTAGAACCACAGCAGTACCATCACCAGTGGAATGGAGCGGAATACGTTGACGTAGCCCTTCGCAAACCAGGCAATCGGCGCGAAGCTGGACAGACGCATGACGGCAAGGATGGTCCCCCAGACGATACCAATGATTATCGCTGTAACGGTGATTTTCAGGGTGATGACCAACCCGTCCAGCAGATACGGCAGGGAAGGGACGATAGAACTCCAGTCAAATTCGTACATTATTTGCCTCCCAAATTGCCAGGCAGGCGGATTTTGCGTTCGACGAGATTCATCACCAGCATGATGACGGCGTTAATCAGGACGTAGGCCAGCGTGATGGCGGTAAATGATTCCCATGCGTGGGCGGAGTAATCCAGTAGTTTTCCCGCCTGCGCCGCCATATCCACCAGACCGATGGTGGAGGCGATCGCGGAGTTCTTTACCAGGTTCATCATCTCTGAGGTCATTGGCGGCACAATCACGCGGTAAGCGTTTGGCAACAGCACATAGCGGTAGGCTTGCGGCAGCGTTAAGCCCATCGCCAGCGCGGCGTTTTTCTGCCCGCGAGGCAGGGACTGAATCGCGGCGCGAACTTGCTCACAGACGCGCGCGGCGGTAAACAGCCCCAGACAAAGCATGGATGAGAGGAAGAACTGAATGTTGGGATCCAGCTCTGACTTGAACCACATGCCAATGTTTTCCGGCAGCAGTTCAGGAATGACCAGATACCAGGTAAAGAACTGGACGATGAGTGGAACGTTACGAAACAACTCAACGTACAGCGTGCCGATCCCGGAAAGGAAACGATTTGGTACGGTACGTAAGATGCCAAATAGAGAGCCTATGAGGAAAGCGATAATCCAGGCGGTGATAGATAACGCGACCGTGACCTGGAAACCACTCCAGAGCCAGCCGAGATAGGTGGTGTTGCCGAACGGGGCCTGTTGTAAAAAAATACCCCAGTTCCAGTCTATAGACATAAATCTACTCCAGAAAAAAAAGGGTAGCAGCGCTACCCTCGAAGATTGCTATTCGGCGTTTTGCGGTTTTCAGGCCTGATGGGGAACGACCATCAGGCTTATAGTCTGTCCGTGCCGAGTAACAATCGAGAGGGAGGGGAAGCCTCCCATTTATTTTAGTTAGTTAAGCGCTTTATCATTCGGTTCTTTGAACAGGGCTTTCATCTCGTCTGACAGTTCGAAATTCATGTTCAGGTTCTTCGGTGGAATTGGATTTTTAAACCACTTATCAAACCATTTCTCAGCTTCGCCTGAGGTCTGCGCCTTGGCGATAGTGTCGTCCATCAGCTTTTTGAACTCAGGGTCATCTTTGCGCAACATACAGCCGTAGGCTTCCTGAGACTGCGGCTTGCCGACGATCTCCCAGTTGTCCGGTTTCTTCGCCTTCGCGCGCTCGCCAGCCAGCAGGGCGTCATCCATCATAAAGGCAACGGCGCGGCCACTTTCCAGAGTACGGAAAGAGTCACCGTGGTCTTTCGCGCTGATGATGCGCATATCCATTTTTTGTTCTTCGTTCAGTTTGTGCAGCAGGACTTCTGAGGTCGTACCCGACGTCACGACCACGGCTTTGCCTTTCAGGTCAGAGAAATCTTTGACGTCGCCGCCTTTTTTCGCCAGCAGACGGGTACCGACAACGAAAATAGTGTCTGAGAAAGCCGCTTGTTTTTGACGTTCGACGTTGTTGGTGGTGGAACCACATTCAAAGTCGAAGGTGCCGTTTTGCAGCAGCGGAATACGGTTCTGTGATGTAATCGGGATCAGTTTCACCTGTAGATCGGGCTTGTTCAGCTTTTTCTTCACCGCTTCAACGATCGCGTTGGAGTAATCCTGTGAATAACCGACCACTTTTTGCTGATTATCGTAGTAAGAAAACGGCACTGATGATTCACGGTGTCCGACGACGATTACGCCATTTTTAGCGATTTTATCCAGCGTGCTGCCTGCCGCTGGTGCTGCGTCTTCTGCGTGCGCCAGACCGGCGGACATTCCCATGACCAGCATGGCAGTGGCGAGCTTACGTAATTGCATATCCAACTCCTTTATCGTCTGCGCCAGGGACGCATTGATACCCATTGTGATGTTGTTATTGTTTGCTACTAAAACGTGCAGTCTTGTATGTGTTTGTTAACATTTAGTTTGGATGAATGTAAAGAATTTGCTGTGTTATTGTTTATTTTTGCGAAGTGCGCCGCACCATTTGGGGGCAAAAATATCTTGTTGCACTTTTCAGGTGCTACCGGTGCTCAACTTTGGTGCGACCAGGTTGCACATTCAGCCAAAACAGCGTTTGCCTTGTAGAACAAAGCAATAGACGTGCCAGAATGGGATGTGGGAAATATTTTTGAGCCGGATAAGCGAGATGTTATCCGGCCAGGGGAAGGAGGGTTACTTACGACGTTGACGCAGGCTCATGACCACCGCACCAAAGCCAAACAGTGCGGTCAGCAGCCACAGCGGCCAGTTACCGGTACGGGCATAAGGGGTTAAGCCCGTCGTTGGCGTCACGCTGGTGGTCAGTACCTGACGGGTAAACTGCGGGATCATCGCCTGAATTTCACCCTGCGGGCCAATCACCGCGGTAATACCGTTATTGGTGCTACGCAGCAGCGGGCGTGCCAGCTCCAGGGAACGCATCCGCGCCATCTGGAAGTGCTGCCACGGGCCAATGGATTTACCAAACCAGGCATCGTTGGAGATAGTCAGCAGGTAGTCCGTATCCGGACGGAAGTTATCCCGAACCTGTTCGCCAAGAATGATTTCGTAGCAGATGGCAGCCGTCAGCTTAAAGCCGTGCGCACGCAGCTGTGGCTGTACATAAGGCCCACGGCTGAACGAAGACATTGGCAGGTCAAAGAACGGCGCTAACGGGCGTAGGATCGATTCCAGCGGGACAAATTCGCCAAACGGGACCAAATGGTTTTTATTGTAGCGGTTGCTGGAATCGTAGCTGTACGGACTGTCTTTACCCAACGTGATGATGGTGTTGTAGGTGTCGTAACGATTCTGTTTGTTCAGACGCGCGTCTACGATCCCGGTAATTAGCGTGCTGTTTTTCGATTTCAACAGGTCATCCATCATGCTCAGAAAGCGCTGTTGGTTAATTTCCAGGTCCGGAATAGCCGATTCTGGCCAGATGATGAGCTGTGATTTACCCATCTCGGGCTGGGTGGCGTCGAGATAAATCTTCAGGGTGTTGAGTAACTGACTTTCATCCCATTTAAGCGACTGTGGAATGTCACCCTGCACCATCGACACCTGCGTGGTTTTTCCCGGCACAAGCGTGTACCACTGGATATAGCGCAGTGGAAAAGGCAGAGCAAAGAGCACGAATGCGGCAACCAGCGGCTTCCAGTTACGCGTCACCAGCGCCAGCGCCAACAGGCCGCTAACCATCATCAGCAGGAAGTTAATCGCCTCAACGCCCATCACCGGTGCCAGCCCCTTCAACGGGCCGTCGATCTGGCTATAACCGAACTGCAGCCACGGGAAGCCGGTCAGTACCCAGCCTCGCAGGAATTCCGTGATTTGCCAGACTACCGGCGCGGCAATCGCCACCCGCAGCCAGGTGGTTTTCGGCCACAAGCGCGCCAACACGCCGGCAAACAGACCGGTGTAGAGGGAAAGGTATGCGGCTAGCAGAACCACGAGGAAAACGTTAACCGGGCCGGGCATACCGCCAAACTGCGCGATGCTAACGTAAACCCAGTTGATACCTGAGCCAAACAGCCCCAGTCCCCAGAAGTAGCCGATAGCGGCAGACTGGAGCGGGCGACGGTTGAAGGTAAGAGCCTGCAGGCCCATCAGCGAAACAATCGCGGCGGGCCAGATATCATACGGAGAGAAAGCCAGCGTCCCGCAGGCACCGAATAATAACGCCAGCAGCAGGCGAATGCGCTGGCGTTCAATTAATGGGGCAAATGCCATGTAGTCTTAGATCCAGTTTCGGGTTTATTCGTCCAGTTTGGGCTGGGGTGAGTCGTCCGGAATTCTTACATGAACCTGAATAATACGGCGGCTGTCGGCCATTGCCACTTTAAACTGGTAACCATCAATGTCGATAGTTTCCCCGCGCGCGGGCAGATGACCAAAGGCCTGCATGACCAGCCCGCCAATGGTATCGACTTCTTCGTCGCTAAAGTGGGTTCCGAAAGCGTCGTTGAAGTCTTCAATCGGCGCCAGCGCGCGAATGGTCCAGGTGTGGCGGCTGAGCTGACGGAAGTCAATATCGTCTTCTTCGTCGTACTCATCTTCAATTTCACCAACGATCAGTTCAAGGATGTCCTCAATGGTCACCAGACCTGAGACACCGCCAAATTCGTCGATGACGATAGCCATATGATAACGCTGGGAGCGGAACTCTTTCAGCATGCGGTCAACCCGCTTGCTTTCAGGTACGACAACCGCCTGGCGTAACACTTTCTCCATGCTGAAGGCCTCGGCATCGCTGCGCATAAACGGCAGCAAATCTTTGGCCATCAGAATCCCTTCGATGTGATCTTTGTCTTCGCTAATCACCGGGAAACGCGAGTGGGCAGACTCGATAATGACATCGAGACATTCGTCCAGGGTCTGGTTGCGTTTCAGGGTAATCATCTGAGAGCGGGGGATCATGATGTCGCGCACGCGTTGGTCCGCAATATCCATCACCCCTTCGAGCATATCGCGCGTATCTTCATCGATAAGGTCGTTTTGCCCGGAATCACGGATCAGCTCCAACAGTTCGTCGCGGTTTTTGGGTTCACCGTGGAAAAGTTGGCTCAGTAACAGGGAAAAAAATCCCTTTTTGCTGTTTAAGGTGTCACTACTGTGTGAATTGTCGTCGCTCATGGCGTCGTATGGGTTCTCATGTTAGTTAATACAAAGCGCGTCATGCGTATACTCAGCTGTTGACGGCATGTTTTGCCTGATGGCGCTACGCTTATCAGGCCTACGAAAGGCATGAATGTAGGCCGGATAAGGCGCAAGCGCCGCCATCCGGCAAGCTACTATTCTGCAATCTTCTCGGCAATGTACGGATCCTCATAGCCCAGAGCAAGCATAATCTCTGTTTCGAGGGATTCCATCTCTTCCGCGTCATCGTCTTCAATATGGTCGTAGCCGAGTAAATGCAGGCTACCGTGCACCACCATGTGCGCCCAGTGGGCCTCAAGCGGTTTACCTTGTTCCTGCGCTTCTTTCTCGACAACCTGACGACAGATGATCAAATCGCCCAGCAGCGGCATCTCAATGCCCGGTGGAGCTTCAAACGGGAAAGAGAGCACGTTGGTTGATTTATCTTTCCCGCGATAGGTCAGGTTCAGCTCGTGGCTTTCCGCGTCATCGACCAGACGAATGGTCACTTCAGACTCCTCCTGAAACTGCGGGATCACCGCATTCAGCCAGCCCTGAAACTGGCTTTCTGTGGGTAAACCGGATTCGTCTTCACATGCCAGCTGTAAATCGAGAATAACCTGACTCATTTTTGTTCCTGCTCCTGAGCTTCGCGCTTGCGTTCTGCAGCCTGCTCGGCTTTGCGTTTCTGTTCTGCTTCTTCCCAGGCTTCATACGCCGTGACGATACGGGCAACCACCGGATGGCGAACCACGTCTTCGCTATGGAAGAAATTAAAACTAATTTCGTCGACTTCAGCCAGCACTTCAATGGCATGACGCAGACCGGACTTGGTGCTGCGCGGCAGGTCAATCTGGGTGATATCGCCGGCGATAACCGCTTTGGAGTTAAAGCCGATACGGGTCAGGAACATTTTCATCTGTTCGATGGTAGTGTTCTGGCTCTCATCAAGAATGATGAACGCATCGTTTAACGTACGACCACGCATATAGGCCAGCGGCGCAACTTCAATGACGTTACGTTCAATCAGCTTTTCAACCTTCTCAAAACCGAGCATTTCGAACAGCGCGTCATACAGCGGTCGTAAATAGGGATCGACTTTCTGGCTCAGGTCGCCCGGCAGGAAACCGAGTTTTTCACCCGCTTCTACTGCCGGACGGGTCAGCAGAATACGGCGGATCTCCTGACGCTCTAGCGCATCGACCGCAGCGGCAACCGCCAGATACGTTTTACCGGTACCTGCCGGGCCAACGCCGAAGGTGATGTCATGGTCAAGAATATTAGCGATATACTGCGCCTGGTTCGGCGTTCGCGGCTTAATGACCCCGCGCTTGGTTTTGATATTCACCGCTTTGCCAAATTCCGGCACGCTGTCTGCGCTCTGTTCAAGCACACGCGCTTCTTTAATCGCAAGGTGAATTTGTTCTGGCTCGATGTCCTGTGTCTGACCGCGCATTGGGGCCGTATCGACATACAGGCTGCGTAAAATATCTGCCGCCGCGGTGACACAAATTGGACGACCAGTCAGTTTGAAGTGGTTATCGCGGCGGTTAATTTCGATGCCGAGACGACGCTCCAGTTGTTTTATGTTGTCATCAAATGGACCGCAAAGGCTCAACAGACGGGCATTGTCTGCGGGTTCAAGGGTGATTTCGCGAGTGTTTATGTTCAAACTGTTCCTCTTATGCATGTCTCGCCGGACGCTGAACATTTACCGGCATCTAAGGAAATTATTCACGCCATGGGGGAAAGGCGCAAGCATTGCGATAAATATGGGGATGATAAGATCGATTACAAGACCCGCCGGGGCAGCGAGCCCAGAAGTGTAGGCCCGATAAGCGCTGCGCCATCGGGCATTGAAGATTAAGGCTGGTAAGTACCGACGCCCAGATCGTTTTCTTTGCGGGTACGCGCAATGACCGACTCAGGGGATTCTGCGATGCGCAGACCCATTTCGTCTTCGGTACGCACCACTTTGCCGCGCAGGGAGTTCGTCCAGACATCGGTAATTTCAACATCAACAAACTTACCGACCATATCCGGGGTACCTTCAAAGTTCACCACGCGGTTATTTTCGGTACGCCCTGACAGTTCCATCACACTTTTCCGTGACGTACCTTCGACCAGAATGCGTTGGGTCGTACCGACCATACGACGGCTCCAGGCCATGGCTTGCTGGTTAATACGTTCCTGCAGAATATACAGGCGCTGTTTTTTCTCTTCTTCCGGTACGTCATCAACCATATCGGCGGCAGGAGTGCCAGGCCGCGCAGAGAAGATAAAGCTGTAACTCATGTCGAAATTGACATCAGCGATCAGCTTCATGGTCTGCTCGAAGTCCTGGGTGGTTTCACCCGGGAAGCCGACGATGAAGTCGGAGCTAATCTGGATATCCGGACGCGCTGCGCGCAGTTTACGGATGATTGCTTTGTATTCCAGCGCGGTATGAGTACGACCCATCAGGTTCAGTACACGATCCGAACCGCTCTGTACCGGCAGGTGCAGGAAGCTCACCAGCTCTGGCGTATCACGGTAGACTTCAACGATATCGTCGGTGAATTCGATCGGATGGCTGGTGGTAAAGCGGATACGGTCAATGCCATCGATTGCAGCGACCAGACGGAGTAGATCGGCGAACGAGCCGGTGGTGCCGTCGTAGTTTTCACCGCGCCAGGCGTTGACGTTTTGCCCCAACAGGTTCACTTCACGCACACCCTGTGCCGCAAGCTGGGCGATTTCAAACAGGATATCATCCGCCGGACGGCTGACTTCTTCACCACGGGTGTATGGCACCACGCAGTAAGTACAATATTTATTGCAGCCTTCCATGATGGACACAAACGCACTTGGCCCTTCAGCACGCGGTTCTGGCAGGCGGTCGAATTTTTCGATCTCCGGGAAACTGATATCAACTACCGGGCTACGGGTGGTGCTTCCACGCACTTTATTGATCATTTCCGGCAGACGGTGCAGGGTTTGCGGCCCAAAAATAATATCGACGTAATGCGCGCGCTGGCGAATATGGTCGCCTTCCTGAGATGCCACGCAGCCACCAACACCAATGATGAGCTTGGGATTCTTCTCTTTTAGCAGCTTCCAGCGACCTAATTGATGGAAGACTTTTTCCTGAGCCTTCTCGCGGATTGAGCAGGTATTCAGCAGCAGCACATCCGCTTCTTCCGCCACGTCGGTCAGTTGATACCCGTGAGTGGCATCCAGCAGATCGGCCATCTTCGATGAATCGTATTCGTTCATCTGACAGCCCCAGGTTTTAATATGGAGTTTTTTGGTCATCGACTTGCTCTTGCGAAATTGTGGCTGAAATGCAGGGCGCATAGTGTACTGCTTTGGCGCGGTTGTGACCAGTATGACGGATGTCAGCCTCAAGGGGTAAAAAATCCTGTAAACTTACACAATACATGTAACAGGATGATTGACCATGACAAATCAACCAACGGAAATTGCCATTGTCGGCGGGGGGATGGTCGGCGGCGCGCTGGCGCTGGGACTGGCGCAGCACGGATTTACGGTAACGG
The DNA here is from genome assembly GCF_030333085.1 of Citrobacter sp. Cpa228. NCBI lineage: Bacteria > Pseudomonadati > Pseudomonadota > Gammaproteobacteria > Enterobacterales > Enterobacteriaceae > Citrobacter > Citrobacter sp. Cpa228. The sequence goes on from NZ_JAOWGQ010000043.1 coordinate 187,438, forward strand.
TTATCGAGCATGCCGTGCCCGCGCCGTTTGTGGCTGACGGACAGCCGGATGTCAGAATTTCGGCCATCAGTTCCGCCTCGGTATCGCTGCTTAAAGGGCTGGGCGTCTGGGATACGGTGCAGGGGATGCGCAGCCATCCTTATCGTCGGCTGGAGACGTGGGAATGGGAAAATGCCCATGTGATGTTTGATGCCACCGAGCTTAAGCTGCCTCTGTTGGGCTATATGGTGGAGAACACGGTCCTGCAACAGGCGCTCTGGCAGGCTCTGGAAGTTCACCCTAAAGTGACGTTGCGCGTGCCCACCTCGCTGATTTCTTTACATCGACATAATGACCGGCATGAGCTTGAGCTGGCTGGTGGTGAAAAAATCAATGCGAAGCTGGTGATCGGTGCTGATGGTGCCAACTCTCAGGTACGCAAAATGGCCGGGATTGGCATCCATGCCTGGCAATACGCGCAATCTTGTATGTTGATAACTGTCCAGTGTGAAAACGCACCCGGAGACAGCACCTGGCAGCAGTTTACTCCTGACGGTCCGCGCGCGTTTTTACCGCTGTTCGATAACTGGGCCTCGCTGGTGTGGTACGACTCACCGGCACGCATCCGCCAGCTGCAAGGTCTGAACATGCCCCAACTACAGATGGAGATCGCCAAACATTTCCCATCGCGACTGGGTAACGTGCTGCCTGTGGCTGCAGGCGCATTTCCGCTTACACGTCGTCATGCGTTGCAGTATGTCCAGCCGGGGCTGGCGCTGGTCGGTGATGCCGCACATACCATTCATCCATTGGCGGGGCAGGGCGTAAATCTGGGATTTCGCGATGTGGATGCGCTGATTGACGTGCTGGTGAATGCCCGCAGCTACGGTGAGTCCTGGATCAGTCAACCAGTGCTGAAGCGTTATCAGAATCGTCGTATGACTGACAATTTCATCATGCAGAGTGGCATGGATTTGTTCTACGCCGGGTTCAGTAATAATCTGCAACCGCTGCGCATCATACGTAACTTAGGACTTATGGCCGCGGAGCGCGCCGGTGTGCTGAAGCGTCAGGCGCTGAAGTATGCGTTAGGGTTGTAGCCCGGGTGGGGCCTGATGGCGTGACGCTTATCAGGCCTGCAAGTCATGTAGGCCGGGTAAAGCTTGCCGTCTCCCGGTGTTAGAAAAGCAAAAAGCTCGCCGAAGCGAGCTTTTTTAATATGGCTGGGGTACGAGGATTCGAACCTCGGAATGCTGGTATCAGAAACCAGAGCCTTACCGCTTGGCGATACCCCAACGGGTGCACCCACAGAGTGGACGACTTTTTGAAATTGGCTGGGGTACGAGGATTCGAACCTCGGAATGCTGGTATCAGAAACCAGAGCCTTACCGCTTGGCGATACCCCAACAATTTTTTGGATTTACCGAACGAGTCGATACGTCCTTAATATGGTGGCTACGACGGGATTCGAACCTGTGACCCCATCATTATGAGTGATGTGCTCTAACCAACTGAGCTACGTAGCCTGATACTATCATATTCTTCGATGGCTGGGGTACCTGGATTCGAACCAGGGAATGCCGGTATCAAAAACCGGTGCCTTACCGCTTGGCGATACCCCAATGACCGTCGCGGTGAACCGCTATATCGAAGAAAAGTGGCTGGGGTACCTGGATTCGAACCAGGGAATGCCGGTATCAAAAACCGGTGCCTTACCGCTTGGCGATACCCCATCCGTGCAACGCTTACGGGTGAATGGTGCGGGAGGCGAGACTTGAACTCGCACACCTTGCGGCGCCAGAACCTAAATCTGGTGCGTCTACCAATTTCGCCACTCCCGCAAAAAAGATGGTGGCTACGACGGGATTCGAACCTGTGACCCCATCATTATGAGTGATGTGCTCTAACCAGCTGAGCTACGTAGCCATCTTTTTTTTCGCGTAACCTTATCGGCGTTGCGGGGCGCATTATGCGTATTGAGCCTTGAAGCGTCAACCCCTTTTTCATTGAAAATAGCTGGAATGTGACTGTTTGGTTAGGTTGCGAACAGCATGACGCAATATTCGGCAATTATTAGTTATTAATTGTTTTTTTGCACAGAAAACGGACATAAAAAAGAGCCCCGCAGGGCCCTTTTCTAAGGATTAACTTATTTATAAGCGGACTGGTGTACGCCAACCGCACGACCAGATGGATCGTTCATGGTTTTGAACGCTTCATCCCATTCAATGGCTTTTGCTGAAGAGCAGGCAACAGAAGGGCCACCTGGAACACATTCCGCCGCGCTGGCAACCGGGAACAACTCTTCGAAAATTTCGCGATACAAATACGCTTCTTTAGATGATGGCGTGTTGTACGGGAAACGGAAGCTGGCGGTTTCCAGTTGTTGGTCAGAAACTTGTTCAGCAGCGACTTCTTTCAGCGTGTCAATCCAGCTGTAACCGACACCGTCAGAGAACTGCTCTTTCTGACGCCATGCGACGCTCGCTGGCAGGTAGGATTCAAAACATTCGCGCAGAACATGTTTTTCCATTTTGCCGTTGCCACACATTTTATCCTGCGGGTTGATGCGCATTGCCACATCAAGGAATTTCTTATCCAGGAAGGGCACGCGAGCCTCCACGCCCCAGGCTGACATGGCTTTGTTGGCGCGAGCGCAGTCGAACATATGCAGCGCCTGTAGCTTGCGCACGGTCTCTTCATGCAGCTCTTTTGCATCTGGCGCTTTGTGGAAATAAAGATAGCCGCCAAACACTTCGTCCGAACCTTCGCCAGACAGCACCATTTTAATGCCCATCGCTTTAATTTTGCGCGACATTAAGTACATTGGCGTCGAGGCGCGAATGGTTGTGACATCGTAAGTTTCGATGTGATAAATCACGTCGCGGATAGCATCCAGACCTTCCTGAACGGTGAAGTGGATCTCGTGGTGCACGGTACCCAAATGGTTTGCCACTTCTTGTGCGGCTTTCAGATCCGGTGCGCCTTCGAGGCCAACTGCGAAAGAGTGCAGTTGCGGCCACCAGGCTTCGCTACGTTCCTGATCTTCAACACGACGCGCGGCGTATTTTTTGGTGATTGCGGAAATGACCGAAGAATCCAGACCGCCGGACAGCAATACACCGTAAGGAACATCTGACATCAGGTGGCTTTTCACCGCATCTTCCAGCGCCTGACGCAGCTCGTTTTTATCGGTAACGTTGTCTTTTACCGCATCGTATTCAAACCAGTCGCGCTGGTAGTACTGACGAATTTCGCCGTCTTTACTCCACAAATAGCTACCGGCCGGGAATTCTTTGATCGTGCGGCATACAGGAACCAGCGCTTTCATTTCAGACGCGACGTAGAAGTTACCGTGCTCGTCGTAACCCATATACAGCGGGATGATCCCGATATGGTCGCGGCCGATCAGATAAGCGTCCTGCTCGCTGTCGTACAGGGCAAAAGCGAACATGCCTTGCAGGTCATCCAGGAACTCTGGGCCTTTTTCCTGATACAGCGCGAGGATAACTTCACAGTCGGAACCGGTCTGGAACTGATAGCGATCGCCGTATTCAGCGCGCAGCGCCTGGTGGTTATAAATTTCACCGTTAACCGCCAGGATATGCGTTTTCTTCACGTTGTACAGCGGCTGAGCACCGGCGTTGACGTCGACGATGGACAGACGTTCGTGTGCCAGAATGGCGTTATCACTGGCGTAAATACCCGACCAGTCCGGGCCGCGATGGCGCATCAGACGGGACAATTCCAGAGCCTTTTTACGCAGTTCAACTGCGTCTGTTTTAATATCGAATACGCCAAAAATAGAACACATAACCTTCTCCGTTAACCTGTTGCGTGATGCTTTTTATGTTTGCTTGATAAAGAAAATGCCGCAAAGCGGGAGAGGGCGCAAGCGAATTGCGGGTCAGAAAATAAAAAATGCAATGGTCATTGTGGATTGGTGAAAAAAGATTATGTAATGAACATTGTTATTGATGAATCAGCAATAAAATGGTGATTTTATTGAATGGATAAGATTCTGTAGGCTGGATAAGGCGTTTAGGCCGCCATCCGGCAATAACGCTGTAGAATTGCCGGATGGTGACGCGAGTGCGTCTTATCCGGCCTGGGGATTAAATCACATCAATCTCTGCAACGGAGGGGTAGATCCAGCTTGGTCTGAATGGCATGTTGTCAATATCGTCAAGCTTGGATACGCCAGACAGTACCAGGATAGTTTCCAGACCCGCCTGGAAGCCCGCCAGAATATCGGTACGCAGGTTGTCGCCAACGATAACCGTCTCTTCCGAGTGTGCCTGCATTTTGTTGAGCGCTGCGCGAATAATCCACGGGCTGGGTTTCCCCACATAAAACGGCTTACGGCCAGAGATTTTTTCGATACCGGCGCACAGCGCGCCGCAGGCAGGATAAAAGCCGCGACCGTGCGTATCCGGATTTGTGGCGATGAAACGCGCGCCGTTAGCCACAAAATAGGCTGCTTTATGCATCATGTCCCAGTTATAGGAACGCGTTTCGCCAACAATCACAAAATCCGGGTTCACGTCGGTAATGGTAAATCCGGCTTTATACAGTTCGTGAATTAACGCCCCTTCACCTACCACGTAGGCCTTTTTACCTTCCTGGCGACGAAGAAAATCAGCGGTAGCCATGGCTGAAGTATAAAAGACGCTATCAGGGACATTCACACCCGCAGTGGCGAAGCGGTTGGCCAGATCTTGCCCGGTTTGCGAAGGGTAGTTAGTCAGCAGGACTAACGGCAATCCTTTTTCCAGCACGCCTGTCAAAAATTCTGCCGCACCCGGTACGGCAACATTGTCGTGCATTAGCACGCCGTCGATATCACAAATTACATTCTTAATGGTCATGAACTACCCAGGAAATTCGTTATGAGTCTGATAGCAATCCACTACTATATGAGAGCATTAGCTTTCCAGCAAACGTTGCAGCAAAGTCCCGTTGAGCATCGCGCGCTTCACCAGCGCAAAGGCGCCAATGGCGGAACGATGATCCAGCGTGGAACGAACCACAGGTAAATTGTGGCGAAACGCCTTCAACGCCTGGGTGTTGATACAGCTTTCTATGGCAGGCAGCAGCACTTTATCCGCCTCGGTAATTTCGCCCGCAATGACGATTTTTTGCGGATTAAACAGGTTGATGGCGATAGCAATGGTTTTACCCAGATGGCGACCAACGTGCTCGATGACTTCTGCTGCCAGATTATCGCCCTTATTCGCTGCCTTACAGATGGCTTTGATACTGCAGTCATCCAGCGTGAGCCGGCTTGGATAGCCCTGTTTTAGCAAGTTTTGTACGCGGTGTTCGATAGAGACATTGGCCGCAATGGTTTCCAGACAGCCGAAATTACCGCAGTGACAGCGCTCACCCAGCGGTTCTACCTGAATATGACCAATCTCACCCACGTTGCCATTGCGGCCGATAAAAATGCGGCCATTGGAAATAATTCCCGCGCCGGTTCCGCGGTGAACACGCACCAAAATGGAGTCTTCGCAATCCTGACTTGCCCCGAAATAGTGCTCGGCCAGCGCCAGGCTGCGAATATCATGACCAACAAAGCAGGTGACCTTAAAGCGTTTTTCAAGTGCTTCGACCAGACCCCAGTTTTCAACCTGAATGTGTGGCATATAGCGGATAACGCCGCTTTCAGGATCGACCAGGCCAGGCAGGATGACGGAAATCGCAATCAGCTCGCGGATTTTCCGCTGGCAGCTCTCAATAAAGGTGGCAATCGTGTTGAGCAGCGCATATTCCAGCGTTTCCTGGGTGCGCTCCGGGAGAGGGTAATGCTCTTCGGCGACCACTTTACTGCTCATATCATAGAGCGTCAGCGTCGTGTCGTGGCGACCCAGGCGTACGCCAATGGCGTGGAAATTACGGGTTTCGGTGACGATAGAGATAGCGCGGCGGCCCCCGGTGGAGGCCTGCTGATCGACTTCTTTGATCAGCCCGCGTTCAATCAACTGACGCGTAATTTTGGTTACGCTGGCGGGGGCAAGCTGGCTTTGTTCGGCAATTTGAATTCGCGAGATTGGCCCATGCTGGTCAATCAGGCGATAAACTGCCGCGCTGTTAAGCTGTTTTACGAGATCAACATTACCTATTTGAGCTTGTCCGCCTGGTGTCATTCTTTCTCTTACTCAGTAACGACCTCGTTGCCATTAACGATGGTCTTGATAATTTTAAAGTCGTGCGTGAACGCGGTCAGGTTGGCTACTTTGCCTGGCGCGATACTGCCGAGTTGTTTGTCGACGCCAATGGCGCGAGCAGGGTAGAGCGTTGCCATACGCAGGACTTCGTCCAGTGCGATACCGCAATGTTCAACCAGATTACGTACACCTTCGATCATGGTTAATGATGAACCGCTCAGCGTGCCGTTCTCATCAACACACAGTCCATTGCGGTAGTATATTGTTTTACCAGCGAAAATGAACTGCTCAATGTTTGCCCCCGCCGGCGCGGTCGCGTCGGTGACCAGGCACAGCTTGTCGCCTTTCAGGCGTTTGGCATTGCGGATGTTGGCATAGTCAACATGCATGCCATCGGCGATGATACCGCAATAAATATCGGCCTCATCCAGAATCGCGCCTGCCAGACCTGGTTCGCGACCGGTAATATAAGGCATCGCGTTGAACAGATGTGTTGCAAAGGAAATGCCTGCACGGAAACCGATTTTTGCTTCCTTCAGCGTCGCGTTAGAGTGGCCCGCAGACACCACGATACCTGCATTCACCAGTTGGGTGATCACTTCGACAGGAACCATTTCAGGCGCCAGCGTCACTTTGGTGATTACATCCGCATTATCGCACAGGAAATTGACCAGCGCAGCGTCTGGCTGGCGGACAAAGCCTGGATTATGCGTACCTTTTTTCACCAGATTCAGCCACGGACCTTCAAGATGTAGCCCTAATGCCTGATTTGGATGCTTAGCGAGGTATTCACGCATAACGCGAACGCCCTGCTTCATCAGGTCATCGCTGGTGGTGATTAGCGTTGGCAGATAGTTGGTGCAGCCCGATTTTTCATTGGCTTTCTGCATGATTTCCAGCGTCTCAACGGTAACGGCCTCAGCCGTATCGTTAAACTGTACACCGCCACAGCCGTTTAACTGCACATCAATAAAACCGGGGGAGACAATGGCCCCATTCAGCGAGCGCTGTTCAATCCCTGACGGCAATTCAGACAGTGGGCAAACGCTATCGATTAGGCCATTGGCGACAACAATCGCATGGTCATCAAGAATTTCGTGACCGGTAAAAATCCGGCCCTGGGTTAAAGCATACATTCCGACCCCCGATTTCAAAAAAATGCCGCCCTGCACGTTTTCGGCTGGGCGGAGACATCATTACAGACCTTTAATATTTTCCGCTTCTAACTCGTTAAAGTATTTCAGCGTCTTCACTTTCAGTTCCATAGTGGAAGGCTCATCGCAGACCACAACCGCTTTCGGATGCAGTTGCAGACAGCTGATAGTCCACATGTGGTTAACGTTACCTTCAACAGCCGCCTGCAGCGCCTGGGCTTTCTGGTGACCCAGCACCAGGATCATTACTTCTTCAGCATCCAACAGGGTGCCCACGCCTACGGTCAGTGCATATTTAGGCACCTGGCTTACGTCGCCGTCAAAGAAGCGTGAGTTTGCTACGCGGGTGTCGTGGGTCAGCGTTTTGATACGAGTACGGGAAGCTAAAGAAGAAGCGGGTTCGTTGAACGCAATGTGTCCATCGTTACCAACGCCGCCCATAAACAGATGGATTTTACCGTAAGAACGGATTTTCTCTTCATACTGACGGCATTCTGCATCAATATCCGGCGCGTTACCATTGAGCAGGTTGATGTTTTCTGCTGGAATATCAACATGATCAAAGAAGTTACGGTGCATAAAGCTGTGATAGCTTTCCGGATGCTCTTTCGGCAGACCAACATATTCGTCCATGTTGAAAGTGACAACATGTTTGAAGCTCACCTGGCCCGCTTTGTGCATTTCGACTAATGCTTTATAGGCAGTCAGCGGAGTGCCGCCAGTCGGCAGGCCCAGAACGAACGGACGATCTGCCGTTGGTTTGAACGCGTTAATACGGTTAACGATATGGCGAGCAGCCCATTTGCCGACTTGTTCAGCGGTATTCAGGGGGATCAGTCTCATTCTTCACCTCAAAAGTAAATGTAAGCAGTTGGCGGATTGAGTCTCTGTGCAGTATTAAGCGTAACCTGGTTTTGCATCGGTAAGGATCAATCCGTTTCGATTTTTTGAATGATAAAATAAGTTTTCGTAGTTAGCCAGTGCAAGGGAGGGTTAATAACGATATTTGGTGATTGTAATCACAAAAAACACGCTTTTAATTTGCGATACGAATTAATTTTTCACACACTCTGAATGTAGATGAATGGTTAATGTTGTTGTTCCAAAATCTCTTGCTGTTGCAGTCAGGAATGGTCGCACAATAAAAATATGGCTTCAAAGGAGCCTAATCGGGGTCTCGTAGGGGGAATAAAATGAATATTTTAGGTTTTTTCCAGCGGCTGGGTAGGGCGTTACAGCTCCCCATCGCGGTGCTGCCAGTCGCGGCACTGTTGCTGCGATTTGGCCAACCAGATTTACTGAATGTACCCTTCATCGCGCAAGCGGGTGGGGCTATCTTTGATAACCTCGCGTTAATTTTTGCTATCGGTGTGGCTTCCAGCTGGTCTAAAGACAGCGCGGGTGCGGCAGCGCTGGCGGGTGCGGTTGGTTATTTCATATTGACCAAAGCAATGGTTACCATTAACCCGGCAATCAACATGGGCGTGCTGGCGGGTATCATCACCGGTCTGGTCGGCGGTGCCGTGTATAACCGTTGGTCTGGCATCAAACTGCCTGATTTCCTGAGCTTCTTCGGCGGCAAACGTTTTGTACCCATCGCCACGGGCTTCTTCTGTTTGATACTGGCTGCTATCTTCGGCTACGTGTGGCCGCCGGTGCAGAACGCCATCCATGCGGGTGGTGAGTGGATCGTGGGCGCTGGCGCGCTGGGCTCTGGTATTTTTGGCTTCATCAACCGTCTGCTGATCCCAACCGGTCTGCATCAGGTGCTGAACACTATCGCCTGGTTCCAGATTGGCGAATTCACTAACGCTGCAGGTACCGTATTCCACGGTGATATTAACCGCTTCTACGCGGGTGACGGCACTGCGGGTATGTTCATGTCTGGCTTCTTCCCGATCATGATGTTTGGTCTGCCGGGTGCGGCACTGGCGATGTACTTCGCCGCGCCGAAAGCGCGTCGTCCGATGGTCGGCGGCATGCTGCTGTCCGTTGCTATCACCGCATTCCTGACCGGTGTTACCGAGCCGCTGGAATTCCTGTTTATGTTCCTGGCTCCGTTGCTGTACCTCCTGCACGCCGTTCTGACGGGTATCAGTCTGTTCGTTGCGACGCTGTTGGGGATCCATGCGGGCTTCTCCTTCTCCGCAGGTGCTATCGACTACGTGTTGATGTACAACCTGCCGGCTGCAAGTAAGAACGTCTGGATGCTGGTCGCCATGGGTCTGGTGTTCTTCGTTATCTACTTCATCCTGTTCAGCGCGGTTATTCGTATGTTTAACCTGAAAACGCCGGGCCGCGAAGATAAAGAAGACGAGATTGTTACTGACGAAGCGAACAGCAATACCGAAGAAGGTTTAGCTCAACTGGCAACCAACTACATTGCAGCGGTTGGCGGTACGGATAACCTGAAAGCGATTGATGCCTGTATCACCCGTCTGCGTTTGACCGTTGGCGATTCTGCCCGCGTCAATGATGCGATGTGCAAACGCTTAGGCGCGTCGGGTGTGGTTAAGCTGAACAAACAAACTATTCAGGTCATCGTGGGTGCGAAAGCTGAATCTATCGGCGACGAAATGAAGAAAGTTGTCGCACGCGGCCCGGTTGCGGCAGCGTCTACTGACAAAGCCCCGACAGCGGCTGCCCCGGTTGCAAAACCGCAGGCGGTAGCGAATGCAGCCACCATTGAAGCGCTGGTTTCTCCGATTACCGGTGATGTGGTTGCACTGGAGCAGGTGCCTGATGAAGCATTCGCCAGCAAAGCTGTAGGTGACGGCGTGGCGGTAAAACCAACGGATAAAATCGTGGTTTCTCCGGCAGCGGGTACTATTGTGAAAATCTTCAACACCAACCATGCGTTCTGTCTGGAAACGGAAAAAGGCGCGGAAATCGTGGTCCATATGGGTATCGATACCGTGGCGCTGGAAGGTAAAGGCTTTAAACGTCTGGTTGAAGAAGGTGCGGTTGTTGCAGCAGGTCAGCCGATTCTGGAAATGGATCTGGAATACCTGAACGCCAACGCACGTTCCATGATTAGTCCGGTTGTTTGCAGCAATAGCGATGATTTCGGTGGTCTGGTTGTTAAAGCCGAAGGTCATGTGGTTGCCGGTCAAACACCACTGTACGAGATTAAAGGTAAATAACTGCTCCTGAGTAAAGTGAGTTAAGTGCCTTAAGCGGCGGGGGATAGTCCTCCGCCGCTTTTTTTTGCAGCAAATGCCCTCATATATCCTGTTGAAACACCTTTTTTGTGCAACTAATAGTTGTCTCCTGACGTCGCTTATAAGATCATGTTCCGTTATACGTTGTTTACGCTTTGAGGAATCCACGATGAGTGAGGCTGAAGCCCGCCCGAGTAACTTTATTCGTCAGATCATCGATGAAGATCTGGCCAGTGGTAAGCACACCACTATCCATACACGTTTTCCGCCGGAGCCAAATGGCTATCTGCACATTGGCCACGCGAAATCCATTTGTCTGAACTTTGGCATTGCGCAAGATTACCAGGGCCAGTGCAACCTGCGTTTTGATGATACGAACCCGGTTAAAGAAGATATCGAGTACGTTGAGTCGATTAAAAACGACGTTGAATGGTTAGGTTTCCACTGGACTGGCGACATTCGCTACTCTTCGGATTACTTCGATCAGCTTCACGCCTATGCGGTAGAGCTTATTAATAAAGGCCTGGCGTACGTTGACGAACTGTCAGCGGACGAAATCCGCGAATACCGTGGTACGCTGACTCAGCCGGGTAAAAACAGCCCGTTCCGCGATCGTAGCGTTGAAGAAAACCTTGCGCTGTTTGAAAAAATGCGTACCGGTGGTTTTGAAGAAGGTAAAGCCTGCCTGCGTGCGAAAATCGATATGGCTTCGCCGTTTATCGTGATGCGCGATCCGGTGCTGTACCGTATTAAGTTCGCTGAACACCACCAGACCGGCAACAAGTGGTGCATCTACCCGATGTACGACTTTACCCACTGCATCAGCGATGCGCTGGAAGGCATCACGCATTCCCTGTGTACGCTGGAGTTCCAGGATAACCGTCGTCTGTATGACTGGGTGCTGGACAACATCACCATTCCGGTTCACCCGCGCCAGTACGAGTTCTCGCGCCTGAATCTGGAATACACCGTGATGTCCAAGCGTAAGCTGAACCTGCTGGTAACCGACAAGCACGTTGAAGGCTGGGACGATCCGCGCATGCCGACTATCTCGGGTCTGCGCCGTCGCGGTTACACGGCTGCTGCAATTCGTGAGTTCTGCAAACGTATTGGCGTGACCAAGCAGGACAACACCATTGAGATCGCTTCTCTGGAATCCTGCATCCGTGAAGATCTGAACGAAAACGCCCCGCGCGCGATGGCAGTTATCGATCCGGTGAAACTGATTATCGAAAACTACCCGCAGGGCGAAAGCGAGCTGGTCACCATGCCTAACCATCCGAACAAACCGGAAATGGGCAGCCGTGAAGTGCCGTTTAGCGGTGAAATCTGGATCGACAGGGCAGACTTCCGCGAAGAAGCGAACAAGCAGTACAAGCGTCTGGTGATGGGCAAAGAAGTGCGTCTGCGTAATGCTTACGTGATCAAAGCTGAACGTGTCGAGAAAGATGCACAAGGGAATATCACCACCATTTTCTGCACCTATGATGCCGATACCCTGAGCAAAGATCCGGCCGATGGTCGTAAAGTTAAAGGCGTTATTCACTGGGTGAGCGCGTCCCATGCGCTGCCGATTGAAATCCGTCTTTACGATCGCCTGTTTAGCGTACCAAACCCTGGCGCGGCGGAAGACTTCCTGTCCGTCATTAACCCAGAGTCGCTGGTGATTAAGCACGGTTACGGTGAGCCGTCGCTGCAGGCTGCGGTTGCAGGCAAAGCGTTCCAGTTCGAGCGTGAAGGGTACTTCTGCCTCGACAGCCGCTATGCAACAGCAGACAAGCTGGTGTTTAACCGCACCGTTGGTCTGCGCGACACGTGGGCTAAAGTCGGCGAATAAGTCGCTACGCATCCAGTCTAAACGCCGCATTCATGCGGCGTTTTTTTCGCAAAAAAACCGTACGCCAGGCTCCGTTTGCGGAGCGAATTAATTACATGTCTGTAATAATGGAATGGCTGAATATTTTTACGTTTAAATAACCTACCTCAATATGAAATAGGCTGAAACCGATTTCATCCTCATGGAAAACAAGCAATTTTTTCAATTTTTCAACGCTTTTTTATCTGTCGATGAAAATGTAACAGAAAGCAATCAAATATGTGCGGTTGCTCATACTATTACATACTCGTTACAGAAAGAGATTGATAATTCGCGTCGCGAAAAATAGTCTATTCATTGTAGTCAATGAGGTTTTCTCAGCGCTACTTTTTTTAATTTTTGCTTTTTCGCTGTCCGCTTTTATCGGCAGCATTTTATACGTCAAAGAGGATTAACATATGCGTACGTTTAGTGGCAAACGTAGTACGCTGGCGCTGGCTATCGCCGGTATCACAGCAATGTCGGGTTTTGTTGTCGCTCCCCAGGTTCACGCCGAAGGTTTTATTGATGACTCGACCTTAACCGGCGGCATCTATTACTGGCAGCGTGAGCGTGACCGTAAAGATGTGACCGATCACGACAAATACAAAACCAACCTTTCTCACTCCACCTGGAACGCTAACCTCGACTTCCAGTCCGGTTATGCGGCCGATATGTTTGGTATTGATATCGCAGCATTCACTGCTATTGAAATGAACGAAAGTAGCGAAAGCGGCCATCCAAACGAAATCGCATTCTCTTCAAAAAATAAAGGCTATGACGAAGATTACTCCGGCGATAAGAGCGGGATTAGCCTGTATAAAGCGGCAGCCAAATTCAAATTTGGCCCAACCTGGGCACGCGCGGGTTATATTCAGCCAACCGGACAAACTCTGCTGGCACCACACTGGAGCTTTATGCCTGGTACCTATCAGGGTGCTGAAGCCGGTGCCAACTTCGATTATGGCGATGCGGGTGCGCTGAGCTTCTCCTATATGTGGGCTAACGAATATAAAGCGCCGTGGCACACCGAAGTCGATAAATTCTATCAGGCTGATAAAAAGACCAGCGTTGATTACCTGCATTCAATCGGCGCGAAATATGACTTCAAAAATAACCTGTTGCTGGAAGCGGCATTTGGTCAGTCTGAAGGCTACGTCGATCAGTACTTCGCCAAAGCCAGCTACAAATTCGATTTAGGCGGTAACCCGTTTACTACCAGCTATCAATTCTACGGCGCACGTGACAAAGTTGACGATCGCACCGTGAACGATATTTATGACGGCACGGCCTGGCTGCAGGCGCTGACCTTCGGTTATAAAGTAGCGGAAGTGGTTGATCTGCGACTGGAAGGGACCTGGGTTAAAGCTGACGGGCAGCAGGGCTACTTCCTGCAGCGTATGACCCCGACCTATGCGTCTTCAAACGGTCGTCTGGACGTTTGGTGGGATAACCGCTCTGACTTCAACGCCAACGGCGAAAAGGCCGTGTTCTTCGGCGCGATGTATGACCTGAAGAACTGGAACCTGCCTGGCTGGGCTGTGGGGGCATCATACGTTTACGCGTGGGATGCTAAACCGGCTACCTGGCAGCTCAACCCGGATGCGTACTACGACAAAAATCGTACTATCGAAGAGTCGTCTTACAGCCTGGATGCGGTCTATACCCTGCAGGACGGCCGTGCGAAGGGCACTATGTTTAAACTGCACTTCACCCAGTACGACAACCATTCAGATATTCCGAGCTGGGGCGGTGGTTACGGCAACATCTTCCAGGATGAGCGCGACGTGAAATTCATCGTTATTGCGCCGTTCACCATCTTCTAATGCCGACAGCGGCAGGCCGCAAGCCTGCCGTTTTGTTGAGGAGCGTGTTATGAAAAAGCTGATACTCATCGCCGTCATGGCATCAGGGCTGGTTGCTTGCGCGCAATCACCCGCGCCGAAAGAAGATAGCCGTCTTAAAGAAGCCTATAGCGCGTGTATCAATACCGCGCAGGGCTCGCCGGAGAAAATCGAAGCCTGCCAAAGCGTGTTGAATGTGCTGAAGAAAGAAAAACAGCACCAGCAGTTTGCGAATGAAGAAAGCGTGCGCGTACTGGATTACCAACAGTGTATCCAGGCAACGCGTACGGGTAACGATCAATCCGTTAAGGCCGATTGTGATAAGGTCTGGCAGGAAATTCGCAGTAATAATACGGCGAAATAAAACGTGGTATGAACAACAACGGGCGGAGAGATTTCTTCGCCCGTTTGCATTTTAGCGTCGTTTTTCAATTGCCCACTTGAGTAATGCCGCACAACGGTAAAATCCATGGGCAAATTTTCCGTAAGGAATGGTCAGAAAGAGCGCCATGACCACGCCGAGGTGAATGGCGAGCAAAATAGCCATCCATGACGTGTCTCTTCCCGCCAGTAGCGCTAAACCGGTCAGACTGGTCAGCAGCAGCAGTAAAATAAAACCGCGATCCATTGGCTTTTGCCGTGCGTCGCCATGTAGCGGTGAGCGCTTAATGTTCAGCCATAACAAACCAGCCGGGCCGACAACCAGGCCAATGCCACCCAACGTGCCCAGCATGACCGGAACGCTGAAGAACGGATAGGGTGCTTCTATACCTGCGAAATAGTGATAGCCCGTCGCCACCACGGTGGCGGCAAAGCAGAGCATAAAACCGTAGAAGGTGAAGTGATGGAAGCGGCGGCGCATCAGGGTGAAGGCATCATCCGCTTCGTTACACCCTTTACCGTGCCCACCATCGAGATATTTCAGCGTCAGTGCATTGTGTGAGGCTTCAGCAATTTCGACGGAACGCGGCATCCCCGGAGAAATCTCGCGCCAGAAGCGGATAACGCCCGCCATCAGCAGACCTATCGCCAGAATAAATACCGAACCAAACATCCAGGCCAGCAGGTTATGCGGGAAAATTTGGTAGAAATCTCCGGCCAGCGGAGGATGGAGTAACGAGCCTTTTAACCCCATGGCGAGCAGTAAAAACAGGATCAGACCGAAAACCAGCGCCAGCGTCACGGTGACGCCTGCGCGACGATAAAGCGCGCCAAAGGCCGCGGGTTGCGCGTAGTGCTGATAGGTTTCAAGCCGGACTTCTGCCATCGCCTTCGGCACGTTGATGGCAAACTCATGGGGCGGTGCGTATTGACACGCGTGCAGGCAGGCACCGCAGTTATGGCACAAGTTTGCCAGATAATTGATATCCGCTTTACCGAATTCCAGGCGCTGCGTCATGGCCGGGAACACGGCGCAAAATCCTTCACAATAGCGACAGGCGTTGCAGACCTGCATCACGCGTTCAACTTCCGCTTCCGGTTCGGTGATAATTTGCGCTTCGATAATCAGTTTCTCAAGCTGCCTCATGACGAGTCTCCTTACGTGCGGCCAGCGCGGCTTCTTTTCCGGCAATGCGGCCAAAAGTGGTGCCGATCGACATGCCTACGCCTGCGGTGTAGCCTTTTCCCAGCACGTTGCCCGCCATCATCTCTCCGGCGACGAACAGATTGCGACTTGGAAGCCCGGCAAAATGCACCGCGGCGTGTTCATTCACCTTTAACCCCAGGTAGGTGAAGGTGATCCCCGGACGTAAGGCATAGCCATAGTAAGGTGGCGTATCCAGCGGTCGCGCCCAATGTGTTTTTGCCAGTGTCAGATTTTGTGTTGCACAGTTATCCAGAGTGGTGTGGTCAAAGCGGCCTGGCCGGCAGGCGCTGTTGTACTGCATGACAGTATGGGTAAAGCGCTCAGTATCCAGCCCCAACTGGCGTGCCAGCTCTGCTAACGTCTTGGCCTGTGCACCAGGAAAAACCGGGGGCATGAAGTGACCGATCGCTTTACTGTCGATAATGGAGTAACCAATTTGTCCGGGCTGGTGGGCGACCAGACGTCCCCAGATGGCGTAGCGTTTGGGCCAGAAATCTTCGCCTTCATCATAAAAACGCTCAGCGTCACGGTTGACGACTATGCCGAGCGAAACGCAGTCCACGCGGGTACAAATCCCGCCGTCATATAATGGCGCTCTGGCGTCAATGGCTACGCAGTGTGACTGGGAGGGTTCGCCGATGATGTCGGCTCCGGCATCGATCATAAATTTGAGCAGTACGCCCTGGTTAAAGCGCGTGCCGCGAATCAGAAAGTTATCTGCAGGCCATTCGCCGCGCTCGTTCTCTCCCCACGCTTCTCGCAGCCATTCGCGGTTTGACTCAAACCCACCAGCGGCAAGCACGCAGGATTTCGCTGTAATACGCTCTTCGCCTGCCAGCGCCGCCACGAACTCGCCGTTGTGCAGTTCAAGCGCCTGCACCGGGGTGTTATAGCGGATTTGTACGCCTAACTTTTCTGCGCTGCGATAATAGGCATTCACCAGGGCTTTCCCGCCGCCCATAAAAAAGGCGTTGGTTCGCGCCACGTGTAGAGCGCCAGAGAGTGGAGGTTGAAAATTGACGCCGTGCTGGCGCATCCAGTCGCGACACTGTGAAGAGGTGCGGATCACCAGACGTGCCAGGGCTTCGTTGGTATTTCCTTCCGTTACACGCCAGAGATCCTGCCAGAATTCCTCTTCTGGATAGCTCTCCACCAGGACATCCTGTGGCGCATCATGCATACAGCGTAAATTACGCGTGTGTTGGGAATTTCCTCCGCGCCATTCACGCGGAGCCGCCTCAAGCAGCAGTACCGAAGCGCCTTGCTCCCGGGCGGTTAAGGCGGCACATAGTGCAGCATTGCCGCCGCCAATCACCAGAACATCAACCATCGCATACTCCATTACCACTTAACCAATTGTTAAGTTTGTAATTAAAATGTATACGAGTAAGTTGTGGGGACGCTATGACGTGATGCTAAACAGCCCTTTAATTATTGTAAAGAATCGCACCTGGCCAGTGTCCAGATTCCACCAGTTGATGCATCACTTTCGTCAGCACCACGCGGGCTGCGAGGCCCGCCGGGGTGAGCTCATCGTCAGAGAGGCTCACCAGAAAGTTGGGGCGGCTAAGTATCGGATTATGGACGCCGATCACTCTTAGCGTCTCTTTATCGAGATGGGAAATTGCCGCACCGGGCTGAAGTGTTGCTCCAATTCCGCTGCGAACGGCGTGCATCAGTAGCGTCAGGCCGTCAATTTCTGTGGCGATATCAATGCGTAGCGCGTGTTCCTGACAAATCGCTTCCAGCCTGCCGCGCAGACCGTGGCCAGGGCTGGGCATGATCAATGGCATATGTGCCAATTGGGCTGGAGAAATATTGTCATCGGTAATATCAGCCAGTAGGGCATGAGTACCAATTAAAAATAGCCGTTCTTCGAGAATCGGTCTGGCGCTCCAGCGTAGGATCTTTTCTTTTTGAAATACCACCGCCAGATCAATCTGGCGGGTATTAATCATTCGCTCCAGGTTGCCAGAGAGGCTTTCCACTACATGCAGGCGGACATCACTATAGGTTTCTCGCATGGCGTTGATGAAAGGCATGCCGAGAACGGAAGCGGTACTGGGGGCCATGCCAACGCTGACGTGCCCGGAAAGTCTGGCCTCCCGTGCGGCGAGGATCGCATCGTCTGCGTGACGGAGCGCCAGCTGCGCCTGGGCGTAAAATGCCAGCCCGGCGCTGGTGGGCGTCACGCCGCGCGAGGTGCGTTGCAGCAGGCGAATAGCAAGTTCGTTTTCCAGACGCGACATCTGCTGGCTGAGTGCCGAAACCCCAATATTGAGATCGAGCGCCGCGCTACCCATGCTGCCGGTTTCGACAATGCGCACAAAATAACGTAGCTGGCGAAGTTCCATTTCGACTCTCCGGAAGGGACAATTGATTTTTACATTAAAGCAACACAAGAGTGGAGGGAAGGGGAAACGTACTGATAACGCGCATAAAAAAGCCAACCGGATGGTTGGCTTTTCAGAAAGCATTACATTACTTGCCGTCGTGCGCGTGCTCATCTTCGCGGCAATCACCTTCGGCGCAGTGACCGTAAAGATACAGGCTATGGTTGGTTAAACGAATACCATGTTTAGCCGCAATCTCACGCTGGCGCGCTTCGATGGAATCATCGCTGAACTCGACCACTTTGCCGCAGTCGAGGCAAATGAGGTGATCGTGATGATGCTGTTGAGTCAGTTCGAAGACGGATTTACCACCTTCAAAATTATGGCGGGTCACGATACCGGCATCATCAAACTGGTTCAGCACGCGATACACGGTCGCCAGACCAATTTCTTCACCCATATCGATCAGGCGTTTGTATAAGTCTTCCGCACTGACGTGATGGTTATCCGGTTCCTGAAGAACTTCCAGAATTTTTAAACGAGGAAGCGTTACTTTCAGGCCAGCTTTCTTTAATGCGGTATTGTTGTCAGTCATGCGGAATCTGTCCTGTAGCTAAACGATTCACTTCATTAACAGAAGTGACAGAAATTGCACTTGAGATAATGCGATTCATTATAGAACTGCCATGGCTAAATGAAAACTGCAAGTCTCTGGCATAAATTGTTAATCAAAACGTGGTATCGCCGACAAACACACTGTGCAACACCCGATTGGCATCCAGCCATTGTACAGGGTCAGACGAAAAAGTTACAAATTTGTAGCAATTATTTTGATTGGTTTTATCTATTGATGCGGCGCAGATGAATATCTACGCCGCACGAAATCAGGCATTGATGATTTCGTCGAGGTGCAGCTCTTCAGCGATCTGCTTAACCCATTTTTCTACGCGTTCAGCGGTTAGTTCCGGCTGGCGATCTTCATCGATAGCCAGACCGACAAAGTGGTCGTCATCTGCCAGACCTTTGGACGCTTCGAAATGGTAACCCGCCGTTGGCCAGTGGCCGACGATGGTGGCGCCGCGCGGCTCGATGATGTCGCGGATGGTGCCTAACGCATCACAGAAATATTCTGCGTAATCTTCCTGGTCGCCACAGCCGAACAATGCCACCAGTTTACCGTTAAAATCAATGTCTTCGAGAGTAGGGAAGAAGTCGTCCCAGTCGCACTGCGCTTCACCGTAGTACCAGGTTGGGATGCCGAGCAACAGAATGTCATACCCTTCCAGGTCTTCTTTGCTGCTTTTTGCAATGTCATGAACATCGGCTACGTCTTTACCAAGCTGTTTTTGAATCATTTTTGCGATATTTTCGGTATTACCGGTGTCGCTGCCGAAAAAGATGCCAGTGATTGCCATGAGTAAAATAACCTCTTGAAACTTATTGAAATGGTGGTGGCGCATTGCCCACGGATAAGGGCAATCATAGCAGAACAGTCCGGCATGCGGAAACAGCAAACACGCAGGACTGCACTCTGTGCTACACGATTTATGATTTATACCCGTCATACTTCAAGTTTCAGGTGCGTTGGCTTTCCTCGCTCACCCCAGTCACGTACTTATGTACGCTCCTGGAGATTCGCTGCGTCACCGCCTTCCTGCAACTCGAATTATTTAGGGTATGGAGCAGAAATTCAGACTAAGCCTGACCGCGCAACGCGGTGAGTTGGTTCATCAGCATCTCTTCGATGAGTTCACTGCGACTCATGTTGCGCGCCTCGGCCAGCTCGTTCAGCGCGTCAACGGCATCGGCGTTCAGTTTCAGTTCGACACGCTTAAGCCCGCGAACTTTGTCGCGTTTAAGCTGATTACGTTTATTAATACGTAACTGTTCATCACGCGAAAGCGGATTGGTTTTGGGTCGTCCCGGGCGACGCTCCTGCGCGAACAGATCTAATGTCGTACGGTCCGTTTGTTCTTTGGCCATGATCTTGGTGACTTCGGGGAAACAATCAGCCAGGCGTCCGCCCGGATGGATAGCGCGCCATAATACATCAGCAGGAGAGGCGCGCCAACGCCCACGCGCGTAATCACGCGCGGACGCTGAGTTTTTAATCAGTTAACCTGCTCGCTCAGATAACGACGGATGGCGCGCAGCACCGCCTCCGGTTTTTCTGCATGCACCCAATGCCCCGCGCCGGCTATAACGTGCGCCCGGGCCTGCGGGAATTGCGCCAGCAGTTGGTCACGATACGCTTCGGTAACATAGGGTGAATTGCCACCCGGGATAAACAGCGCCGGGTGTTCCCACGCCGGAATGGTCTCCCAACCGACGATATGAGGATATTGATCCCACAGCACGGGAACATTAAAGCGCCACTCGCCGTCAACAAAGGATTTCAGCAGAAACTGGATCACGCCTTCTTCTTGCAGGTGCTGACGCATAACGCTCGCCGCCTGCTGGCGCGAAGAGGATTGCGCGTCGGTGACTGCGTTAATGGCAGCAAAAATCTCATCGTGGCGGCGAACATGGTAGTCAACGGGAGCAATGTCGATGGCGACCAGCCGTGCGACACGTTCAGGAGCCAGCGCAGTCAGCGCCATAACGGCTTTACCGCCCATCGAGTGTCCAATAAAGATCGCTTTTTCAATCTGCCGATCGTCCAGCGTATCCAGCAGATCTTGCGCCATGGCCGGATAATTCATCTCCGGTGAACGAGGGGAGAGGCCATGATTTCGCATATCAACCTGGATGATGTCGTGATCGGCCACCAGATCGCGTGCCAGGATCCCGAGGTTATCCAGACTGCCAAACAGGCCGTGAACCAGGACGATGGGAGAATTATTGTGCGGGTTTTGCGCAGATTGCGCTCGGATATTCAATTTCATGGCAAAGTTCTTTTTTTCACACTGACGGGTTAGGGTATCATGTTGACCATTCTGCCACATGGCTGCAATAACTACGGTTACTCCGAGTTTTGCTGGTCACCAGGCTTGACGCTATCCGCTGTTAGGATTTGCCTTTACACTACAGCGTGTAAAGTCCTGACAACTTGTATTCAGCCAAACATTGCACTGGATTAAGATGAAAACGATTGAAGTTGATGATGAACTCTATAGCTATATTGCCAGCCACACCAAGCATATTGGCGAGAGCGCATCCGACATTTTACGGCGTATGTTGAAGTTTTCCGCCGCATCACAGCCTGTCTCTCCGGTAGTAAAAGAGGTCCGCGCCGTGCAACCTGTCGTGGAAGCCAAGCCGGTCAACCCCGCGAAAGACAAAGTGCGCGCCATGCGTGAACTGCTGCTTTCCGATGAATATGCGGAACAGAAAAAAGCAGTGAATCGCTTTATGCTGGTGCTGTCTACACTCTATTCACTGGATCACAACGCGTTCGCCGAAGCAACGGAATCGTTGCACGGACGTACGCGCGTTTATTTTGCAGCGGATGAACAGACGCTGTTGAAAAATGGTAATCAAACCAAACCGAAGCACGTGCCAGGCACGCCATATTGGGTGATCACCAATACCAATACCGGCCGTAAATGCAGCATGGTTGAATACATCATGCAGTCAATGCAATTCCCCGCGGAGTTGATTGAAAAGGTTTGCGGAACAATTTAATCCTTGCATTAGAGGGACCAGGCAATGGCAATCCACAACCGTGCAGGTCAACCTGCACAACAGAGTGATTTGATTAATGTCGCCCAGTTAACGGCGCAATACTATGTACTAAAACCGACGGCAGGGAATGCGGAGCACGCGGTGAAGTTCGGTACATCCGGGCATCGCGGTAGTGCGGGTCGTCATAGTTTTAATGAGCCGCATATTCTGGCTATCGCTCAGGCGATTGCCGAAGAACGTGCGAAAAACGGGATTACTGGCCCGTGCTATGTGGGCAAGGATACCCACGCGTTGTCTGAACCGGCATTTATCTCTGTGTTGGAAGTGCTGGCAGCGAACGGTGTTGATGTCATCGTGCAGGAAAATAACGGCTTTACGCCAACCCCTGCCGTGTCGAATGCTATCCTGGTCCACAATAAAAAAGGCGGTTCGCTGGCTGATGGCATTGTGATCACGCCGTCCCACAACCCGCCGGAAGACGGCGGCATTAAATACAATCCGCCAAACGGTGGCCCGGCAGATACCAACGTCACCAAAGTCGTAGAAGACAGGGCTAATGCACTGTTGGCTGACGGTCTGCAAGGCGTGAAGCGTATTCCGCTGGATGCCGCGCTGGCGTCCGGTCATGTTAAAGAACAAGACCTGGTTCAACCCTTCGTGGAAGGGCTGGCAGATATCGTTGATATGGCGGCAATCCAGAAAGCGGGTCTGACGCTGGGCGTTGATCCACTGGGTGGTTCTGGTATTGAATACTGGAAACGTATCGCTCAGCACTACAACCTGAATCTGACCCTCGTTAACGATCAGGTCGATCAGACTTTCCGCTTTATGCATCTTGATAAAGACGGCGCCATTCGTATGGACTGCTCCTCCGAGTGCGCGATGGCCGGTCTGCTGGCGCTGCGTGACAAGTTTGATTTGGCATTTGCCAATGACCCGGACTATGACCGTCACGGTATCGTAACGCCGGCTGGACTGATGAATCCGAACCACTATCTGGCGGTCGCGATCAACTACCTGTTCCAGCATCGTCCGCAGTGGGGCAAAGATGTTGCCGTCGGTAAGACGCTGGTGTCATCGGCGATGATTGACCGTGTAGTGAATGATTTAGGGCGTAAACTGGTTGAAGTGCCGGTTGGCTTTAAATGGTTTGTTGACGGTCTGTTTGACGGCAGTTTTGGCTTTGGTGGGGAAGAGAGCGCGGGGGCATCTTTCCTGCGTTTCGACGGTACACCGTGGTCAACCGACAAAGATGGCATCATCATGTGCCTGCTGGCAGCGGAAATTACGGCAGTGACAGGCAAGAACCCGCAAGAGCATTACAACGAACTGGCGGCGCGCTTTGGCGCACCGAGCTATAACCGAATTCAGGCTGGAGCCACTTCCGCGCAGAAAGCGGCGTTGTCTAAGCTCTCTCCGGAAATGGTGAGCGCCAGCACGCTGGCGGGCGACCCGATCACTGCGCGTCTGACGGCAGCGCCAGGCAACGGCGCATCGATTGGCGGCCTGAAGGTCATGACTGATAACGGTTGGTTTGCCGCGCGTCCGTCCGGCACCGAAGACGCTTACAAGATCTACTGCGAAAGCTTCCTCGGTGAAGAACATCGCAAGCAGATTGAGAAAGAAGCGGTTGAGATTGTCAGCGAAGTATTGAAAAACGCATAAATCACCCGCCGGATAAGACGCTAGCGTCGTCATCCGGTATGAATGATGAAAAAGCCGGATAGCGTATCAGCTGATCCGGCTTTTTTATTCAGTGCATATTCACGGCATAAACCGATAACCAATCCCGGTTTCGGTGAGAAAATGACGCGGACGGGCCGGGTCCAGTTCCAGCTTCTGGCGCAGGTGCCCCATATAAATACGCAGATAGTGACTGTGTTCGACGGCGTTTGGCCCCCAAACCTGATTCAATAACTGACGTTGCGTCAGCACCTTCCCGGCATTATTCAGCAGTACCGCTAACAAGCGAAACTCAATCGGCGTCAAATGAATCTCTTCGTCACCTCGGTGTACGAGGCGGGCGGCGATATCCACTTTAACATTAGAAAAATGCACGACCGGTTCGGGAGAAGTCCCGCTGGCGTGGCGACGTAATGCCACACGCAATCGCGCCTGTAGCTCGCCAATACCAAAAGGTTTACTGAGATAGTCATCGGCTCCGGCATCCAGCGCGGCGATTTTATCGCTTTCCTCACTGCGGGCTGAAAGCACAATCACCGGAATCGCGCTCCATTGACGCAGGTCGCGAATAAAATCAATGCCGTCGCCATCCGGCAGGCCAAGATCGAGAATGATGAGATCGGGTTTTCGCGTGGCGGCTTCCAGCAGACCACGTTGCAGCGTTTCCGCTTCAAATACACGTAGCCCATCGGCCTCCAGCGCGGTGCGCAGAAAACGGCGGATGGCCTGTTCATCTTCAACAATCAGTACGTTCGTCACATATCCTCATGAAAATCTTCAAGTTCAGGGGGAATTTCCTGGGGCAGTGTAACACGAAAACATGCTCCTCCCTGCGCGCGATTGTGGACAGAAATAGTCCCGCCATGCACGTCCACAATGGCCTGACAAATTGCCAGCCCCAGCCCAACGCCTGGCACCGATGACTCTTTATTTCCCCGAGAAAATTTGTCAAAAACGCGCTGTTCCATACCCGATGGAACACCCGGCCCATTATCCCAGATGTCCAGTTGCAGGTGTTCGCCATCGACGCTGGCATTAATACCGATCTGCGCCTGTGGACCCGCGTATTTGACGGCGTTCTCCAGCAGGTTAATCAACACCCGTTCAAAGAGCGGGCCATCGACGTGAATCAATGTCAACGGTTCTGGTAACGACAGATTTATCGGGGCAGAGAGACCTGGCTCCAGCATCTGCAGAGCGCTGCCGACCACCTCTTCCAGCGTTAACCACTCCTTCTTAAGATTAAAGCCGCCAGACTGAATTCGCGCCATATCCAGCAGGTTATTCACCAGTCGGGTCGTGTTCAGGACGTGCTGGCGAATTTCGCTGGCCTGGCGCGCGTGCGGCGATCCTTCGCTTGCCAGATCCAGCGTTAAGATTTCTGCCTGGCCGAACAACACCGTCAATGGCGTGCGCAAATCGTGGGACAGGGCAGCGAGCAGGGCGTTGCGAATACTTTCGCGCTCGCTGGCAAAGCGGGCCTGCTCTTCGCTGGCGGTTAGCGTCAGGCGCTCCAGCGCACTGGCGACCAGTAAAGTGAAGGTTTCCAGCAGGCGTTGCTGTTCGGGGATCATCAACTGGCGTAAATTTCCCGGTTCCACTACCAGCAGCCCATGCGTTTTGTCGGCGCTTTTTAATGGTAAAATTTGATACGGCACGCCCGGTAATGTGTCGGTGCCGGCACCTGCCATCTGCCCCTTGTCAAAACTCCACTGGGCAATGGCATCATCCCACGGTGTCATACCCTGCTGATGCGTCAGGGGAACCAACTTACCGTTTTCGTCAGGCAATAACACCCGGCTGCGTGCCTGAAACGTCGAGGCAATAAACTGTTCGCTGGTGGCGGCGATATCCGTCTGACTGCGTCCGACGGCCAGCGCTTTCGACATCTCATACAAATGACGCGTACGCTGTTCACGATAACGCGCGACCCGCGCCTGATACCGCACCCCGGCGGTCAGATTACCGATAACCAGACCGACCGTTAGCATCACGGCGAAGGTAAGCAGGTACTGGACGTCAGACACGGCCAGCGTGCCGCGTGGCGCAATAAAAAAGAGATCAAAGCTGGCGACGTTGATAAACGTTGCCAGAACGGACGGCCAGCGTCCGTAAAAGAGGGCGATAACCACCACGCCCAGTAGATAGAGCATCACCAGGTTGGCGGCGTCAAATGCAACCAACCACTGCATGGCAATCACTGTAATGATGGCGCACAGCGCGACGGCAACCACGCAACCCTGAATTTGTACCCGCCATTTATCCTTAAAAGTGCGGCTATCTGCAGTTTGCGGCACAGGGCGAGCAGGGGGCTCATCGAGCGCAACAATCATCAGGTCGAGATCCGGTGCGCGATGGGCGAGTTTGTTGGCAAAGGAATCGCTGCGCCACCAGCGACGCGTCGTTGGACGCCCGAGGACAATTTTTCCCAGATTATGCTCACGGGCATAGCGGATCACCGCTTTGTCTTCGGCGGGATCGGAAAGAGTGGCGGTTTCTGCGCCTAACTCCTGGGCCAGCCGCAGAGCGCTTAAAATAGCGCGGCGCTGTTTTTCGGGCAGTCGGTGTAGCGCAGGTGTTTCAACATACACTGCATGCCAGACGCTGCCGAGACGCGCCGCCAGGCGTGCAGCAGCTCGCACCAGTTTTTCGCTGCCGGTGTTGTGTCCAATACACAGTAAAATGGCATCGCGGGTATGCCAGACTTTTTCTTCTCCCGGACGCCCCCGCCAGGCACGCATCTGATCGTCTACCCGATCGGCGGTGCGTCGCAGAGCCAGTTCGCGCAGCGCTATCAAATTACCTTTGCGAAAGAAATGCTCGATTGCACGCTCTGCCTGACCGGCGATATAGACCTTGCCTTCGTTCAGGCGCTGACGCAAATCGTCAGGTGGGAGATCGACCAGTACCACATCGTCAGCGGCATCGAAAAACGGGTCAGGAACGGTTTCGCGCACCTGAATACCGGTGACGCCGCTGACCACATCATTCAGGCTTTCCAGATGTTGGACGTTAACGGTAGTAAAAACGTCAATGCCAGCTTCCAGCAGCTCTTCAATGTCCTGCCAGCGCTTAGGATGCCGTGAGCCTGGCGCATTACTGTGCGCCAGTTCATCCATCAAAATGAGCGCTGGACGGCGGGCCAGCGCAGCGTCGAGATCGAACTCGCTGATATTACGTCCGTGACGTGACTGCCGCTTAAGCGGCAGGATGCTGAGACCGTCCAGCAGCGCGGCGGTCTCTTTGCGTCCGTGGGTTTCCACCACGCCAATCAGCACATCTAACCCTTGCGCCCGTAGCCGCTGGGCTTCCGTTAGCATGGCCCAGGTTTTGCCGACGCCCGCACAGGCACCGAAGAAAATTTTCAGTTTTCCCCGGTGCGGCGCTGTGGTCTGCTCCAGCAGGCGATCGGGGTTGGGACGTAGGGGTTCGCTATGCATGTCCTTTTTCTCAGTGCTTATCCAGCGCTAAATTAAGTTCCACCAGGTTCACCACCGGCTGGCCGATAAAACTGACCAGCGGCTTTTGCGTGTATTGTGCAACCAGGCGCGTAACCTCTTCAACGCTGAGGTTGCGAGCCTGCGCCACGCGGGGAATTTGCCATGCGACCGCATCGGGTGTCAGATTATTGTCCAGACCGCTGGCGGACGCTGTGACCAGTTCCACGGGCACAGCAGGGTTAGCCTGTGGATTAGCAGCTCGCAGCGCGGCAATCCGGCTTTGTAGCTGTTTATCCAGTTCCGGGTTGCTGGCTGCCAGATTACTGCCGCCTGAAGCCATTGGATTATAGGGCATTTCCGCTGTGGCTGAGGGGCGTCCCTGAAAATAACCGGCAGCGGTAAAGTGTTGCCCAATAAGCTCAGAGCCGCGAACGATCTGACCTTCGCGCAGAAGCGAACCGTTAGCCTGGTGGGGGAACCACCACTGCCCCAGCACAGTGGTCAGCAGCGGATAAACACCGCCGGTGATAAGCATCAGGAAAAGCAATGTTGATAATGCAGGACGTAATCCACTCATCAGAAACCTCACACCAGACCCAGCAGAGTCAGCAGTAAATCAATTACTTTGATACCGATAAACGGCACAACCAAACCGCCCAGACCATAGATCCACAGATTGCGGCGCAGCATCGCGGAAGCGGATAATGGCTTATAGCTCACCCCCTTCAGCGCCAGTGGGATCAGGAAGACAATCACCAACGCATTGAAGATGACGGCGCTGAGGATCGCCGAATCCGGCGAATGCAGTCGCATGACGTTCAGCGCATTGAGCTGCGGGTAGGTGGCGGCGAATGCCGCCGGGATAATGGCAAAATACTTCGCTACGTCGTTGGCGATACTAAAGGTGGTCAGCGACCCGCGCGTCATCAGCATCTGTTTACCAATGTGCACCACTTCAATCAGCTTAGTGGGGTTAGAGTCGAGATCCACCATGTTGCCCGCTTCCTTCGCGGCCTGAGTCCCGGAGTTCATGGCGACCGCAACGTCGGCCTGCGCAAGGGCAGGAGCGTCGTTAGTTCCGTCTCCGGTCATCGCCACCAGACGGCCTTCCGCTTGATACTGACGAATCAGCGCCAGCTTGGCTTCCGGTGTCGCTTCGGCTAAAAAGTCATCCACTCCGGCTTCCGCGGCGATTGCGGCGGCGGTCAAACGGTTGTCGCCGGTGATCATCACCGTTTTGATCCCCATTTTACGCAGTTGGGCAAAACGTTCTTTAATCCCGCCTTTGACGATATCTTTCAGGGCAATCACGCCCAGTACGTGCGAGCCTTCGGCCACCACCAGCGGCGTTGCGCCAAGGCGAGCGATGTTTTCGACCTTCTGCTCCACATCGGCAGGAAAGTGGCCGCCGTTGGCTTCGACGTGACGACGAATAGCATCAACCGAACCTTTGCGGATCATCCGATTGTCGATGTTGATACCGCTCATCCGACTCTGCGCGGTAAACGGTACAAAGGTGGCATGCAGCGATTGCACATCGCGAATACGCAGGTTAAAGCGCTGTTTGGCCAGGATTACAATGCTGCGGCCTTCCGGTGTTTCATCGGCCAGGGATGAAAGCTGTGCAGCGTCGGCCAGCGTTTTTTCGTCCACGCCCTGGGCGGGCAGAAAATCAGAAGCCTGACGGTTACCCAGCGTGATGGTGCCGGTTTTATCCAGCAGCAGTACGTCCACATCACCTGCCGCCTCTACGGCACGTCCGCTGGTGGCGATAACGTTCGCACCCAACATGCGGCTCATCCCGGCGACGCCAATCGCGGAGAGCAGCCCGCCTATCGTCGTAGGGATTAAACACACCAGCAGCGCAACCAATACCGTGACGCTGACAGCGCTACCGCCCCAGGCGGAAAACGGCCACAGCGTGGCGGTTGCCAGCAGAAAGACGATAGTCAGGGCAATCAGCAGGATCGTCAGGGCGATTTCATTTGGCGTTTTACGTCGCTGTGCGCCTTCGACCATGGCAATCATTCGGTCGAGGAATGTTTCTCCGGGGTTGACGCTACACGCGATCACCAGCCAGTCCGAGAGAATGCGTGTCCCGCCAGTGACGGAGGCAAAATCGCCGCCGGATTCACGAATTACAGGCGCGGATTCACCGGTAATGGCGCTTTCATCCACCGAGGCACCGCCTTCGATCACCTCGCCGTCACAAGGGATAATATCGCCCGCTTCCACCAGCACGATATCCCCTTTGCGTAACTCTTCGGCTGGCACGTGATCCATTTGCGCGCCATATTTCGGTTCACGAAGTTTGCGGGCAAAGGCGGTTTTTTTGACCCCTTTCAGGCTGTTGGCCTGCGCTTTACTACGCCCTTCAGCCAGCGCTTCCGCAAAGTTAGCGAACAGAACGGTCACCCACAGCCAGAGGCTTATCGCGCCGGTAAACAGTGGATTACCTGACATATGGCCGGTCGCCATCGCTACCGTTAACAGGGTGGTCAGCAGGCTGCCCAGCCAGACGATAAACATCACCGGGTTACGCCACTGAGTATGTGGACTTAATTTTTTCACTGCGTCCATTAGCGCTTGTGCGACCAGAGAAGGTTCGAACAGCGCCAGTTGCTTGCGACTCATAGTCATGTGCTCCGCATCACTCAACGTAAAGAGAGGTATTCTGCTACCGGGCCAAGCGCCAGCGCAGGAACAAAGGTGAGGGCGCCAACCAGCAACACCGTACCGATCAACAATCCAACAAATAGCGCGCCGTGGGTAGGTAGCGTGCCGGGACTTGCTGGTTGACTCTTTTTACCGACCAGTGAACCGGCAATCGCCATCACCGGGATAATGACGCCGAAGCGGCCGAAGAACATGCACGCGGCCAGCAGACTGTTCCAGAATGGGCTGTTGGCACTTAATCCGGCAAAAGCGCTCCCGTTGTTATTGGCGGCAGACGAGACCGCGTATAGCACCTCGCTAAAACCATGCGGCCCGGGATTGAGTATGGCGCTACGCCCGGCATCGCTCATCATGGCGATCGCTGTCCCAAGCAGAACCAGCGCAGGGGTAACCAGAATCGCCAGCGCGGTCATTTTCATTTCGCGGACATCGATTTTTTTACCCAGATATTCCGGCGTACGGCCAATCATCAGCCCGGCGATAAAGACCGCCAGCAGCACGAACAGCAGCATGCCGTACAACCCTGACCCCACACCGCCGAACACCACTTCGCCAATCTGCATCAACCACATCGGTACCATGCCGCCCAGCGCAGTGAAGGAGTCGTGCATAGCAATGACTGCGCCACAGGATGCGGCTGTCGTGACGACCGCAAACAGACTACTGACCAGCACGCCAAAGCGGCTCTCTTTACCTTCCATATTGATATTGCTGTCTGCGCCAAACGCCATCAGATGCGGATTACCCTGCACTTCGGCCCACATTACAACCGCCACGCAAACGACAAAAATAAGCGACATAGCCCACAGCAGGGTGCGCCCCTGTCGGCGATCGCCCACGACGTCACCGAAGGCGAAACACAGCGCAGTGGGAATTAAGAAGATTGCCAGCATCTGGACCATGTTGGTCAGCGCGGTTGGGTTTTCAAACGGATGTGAGGAGTTGGCATTAAAAAAGCCGCCGCCGTTGGTACCGAGCATCTTAATGGCCTCTTGTGAGGCGACAGGTCCCATCGGCAGCAGTTGTTTTGTCCCTTCAAGCGTGGTGATCGCCTGATAAGGCAGCAGGTTTTGCAACGCACCTTGTTGGATGAAAAACAGCGCGATGAGCAGAGAAATCGGCAGCAATATCCACAGCGTAATGCGGACCAGATCCACCCAGGCGTTGCCCAGCGTGTTCATACTCTGGCGCGTGAAGGCGCGAGCCAGGGCAAAGATCACCGCAATACCGGTCGCCGCAGACAGGAAATTCTGCACGGTCAGGCCGGCCATCTGGCTGAAGTAGCTTAAAGTGGTTTCACCCGCATAGGACTGCCAGTTGGTGTTGGTCACAAAACTCACCGCGGTATTGAGCGCGAGATCCCACGATAGCCCTGGTAACTGTTGTGGATTCAGCGGCAGCAGGTTTTGCGCCATTAACATCGCAAACAGTATCAGCAGGCCGAGGATATTAAGTGCGAGGATCGCCAGCAAATAGTGCAGCCAGGTCATTTCCTGCTGCGAAATACCCAGCCCACGCCACAGCACACGCTCAACGCCTGCAAGGCCGGGTAAGGATGTGTTGTTGATAAGACGCGCCAGCCCAAAGCCCAACTGCCTGGCGAGAACAAACAGCACCAGCAGGAAACTGGCGATGAGTAAAAATCCTTGCGCTGCCATCAGAACGCCTCCGCATTAATCAAGGCATACACCAGATAACCCAGTAACAAAAAGACCAGCACAATGCCGGTTATCACGCCTGCACTCACAGTGCACCTCCAGTGGCATAAATGTGATAACCAGAGCGTAGGTTTTTGGTTGCAAAGATTTCGCAAAAATCTGCGGGCGGGGTGTAAAAAAAGTATAAAAATGGCAAAGACCATCATTTAACTAATGATTAGTATTAATTTAACCTTTGTGTAACTTAATTACAGGTTTACGTTAAACGGAGCATCAATAGATAAAAATAAGTGGTCGGATGAGTAGCAAAATTACACACAAGGCGGTATTATTTTCATCAGTTAACCAAGTTTATTTTCCGGTGCGATTCACCGAACAGATATATGGGAGAGGATTATGGACTTTTATAAAGAGTATCCAGCACACATTGTTTTCTTGCGCCGTACCTTTGCCGTACTGGCTGGTGTGCTGGCGCTGCCGGTCATGCTGTTCTGGAAAGACCGTGCCCGTTTTTACAGCTACCTACATCGCGTCTGGTCGAAAACCAGTGATAAGCCGGTGTGGATGGAGCAGGCTGAAAAAGCCACCTGCGATTTCTACTAAGTTACCGTTCAGGCTCAAAAAACCGCCAACAGCAATGTGGCGGTTTTTTTATACGTCGCAGTCTACACTTACCTGTGTAACGGATAAGGAGTAGCAATGAGCAAGAGAATTTCTGTTGGTATCCGCGCCTGTCTGACCACAGAAGCGAACGATAAATTTCTGTTTGACGAGAATACGCTGGTACGTATTTATGCCTTGCATGAATTGCACCGACTGCGCCAGAGCGGATTATCACGTGGTGCATTGATTGATTTTCACACCCGTTACAAGCTGGTGTTACTGGCACACTCCCAACCGGAGTATCGTGAGCTCGGCCCTTTTGTTGCCGCAATCCACGAATGGGCAAGCCTCGATGCTTTTTATACGGAGTACCGTTTGCGGTTGATTCATCTGCTGTTTAATAACGCGACCCGACGCAACCATACTAATGTCCTGATGCATGTGCAGGGCTATTTCCGTAACCAGCTCAATCTTCGTCAACGTCAGGAACTGACCTCAATAATCGATAACTATCGACGTGAGATGCAGCCGCTGCTTGCGCCATTGATGCTCCTCCAACACTATATGACGGAGCACCCGAACAGCTGGTTGTCCGGGCAACGTTACTTTGAACTCTGGCCTGCGATTCTGCGTTTACACGGCAAAGCTTAATTTTTATTCGGGAGTTTTATGACCACTCATCTGGTCTGGTTTCGGCGAGATTTACGTCTGCATGACAATCTTGCGCTGGCAGCGGCATGTCGGGATCGTGCGGCACGGGTATTGGCGCTATATATTGCCACGCCCGCACAGTGGAAAGCGCATGATATGTCACCGCGTCAGGCGGCGTTTGTCGACAAGCAGTTGAATGCGCTGCAAACGGCGCTGGCAGAAAAAGGCATCCCGCTGCTGGTTTATGACGGCGGGGATTTCACAGCCAGCGTAGAGATAGTCAAAAATGTCTGCGCACAGCATGACGTTAACCGACTGTTTTATAACTATCAGTACGAAATCAACGAACGCCAGCGCGATGCTCAGGTTGAAAAATCATTATCGCAGGTGGTGTGTGAGGGTTTTGACGATAGCGTAATCCTGGCGCCGGGCGCGGTAATGACCGGGAATCATGAGATGTATAAAGTCTTTACACCGTTTAAAAATGCCTGGCTGAAGCGGTTAAAAGACAGTATCCCGGAGTGTGTTGCGGCACCAAAAGCCCGCGAAAGCGGCGCAATTTCCCCCCCATCAACGCCAATTACGCTCAATTATCCACAGCAGGATTTTGATGTGGCGCTTTTCCCGGTAGAAGAAAAATCGGTTATCGCGCAATTACGTCAGTTTTGTCAGCACGGCGCGGCAGAATACGAGCAACAACGCGATTTCCCGGCAAATGAAGGTACCAGTCGGTTGTCGGCAAGCCTTGCCACCGGCGGGTTATCACCGCGTCAGTGTCTGCACCGTTTGTTAGTCGAGCAACCGCAGGCGCTAGAGGGAGGCGCCGGGAGCGTTTGGCTAAACGAGCTCATCTGGCGCGAATTTTATCGCCATCTACTGACGTACTATCCCGCACTGTGTCGGCATCAGCCCTTTATTCGCTGGACCGATCGTGTGCAATGGCAAAATAACGTGACGCATTTTCAGGCATGGCAGACGGGAAATACAGGGTATCCAATCGTAGATGCGGCGATGCGCCAGCTTAACGGCACAGGGTGGATGCATAATCGTTTACGCATGATCGCGGCGAGCTTTTTGGTGAAAGACCTGCTGATCGACTGGCGAAAAGGTGAGCAGTATTTCATGTCACAACTGATCGACGGTGATCTGGCGGCGAATAATGGTGGCTGGCAGTGGGCTGCTTCTACCGGAACGGATGCTGCGCCGTATTTCCGTATTTTTAATCCCACCACACAGGGGGAGAAATTTGACCGTGACGGTGATTTTATCCGCCAATGGGTACCGGAATTACGCGATGTACCGGGAAAAGCCATTCACGAACCGTGGACGTGGGCGGAAAAAATGCAGGTGACACTCAATTATCCTCGTCCGATTGTCGATCATAAGCAGGCAAGGTTAGCCACGCTGGCAGCATATGAAGCAGCGCGTCATTCGTAATCGCCGGATCAAAACAGGCCCGAGGCATATGACATCGTCGGGCCCGTAAACTCAGGACTCTATCGCGAGCGGACGGTTTTTGAATTTGAGCGATTGATATAACCAAATCATCAGCACCAACGCCACACAGGCCAGCGCGCCCCAGGTAATTTCGCTAAAGACATCAATATAGGCGTTGATGGAGTAGTTGATGGCACCAGAAGCATCAAATGCGCCCTGTGATGTCTGGTCAGCAATCACACCCGCCAGGTAGTTGGCAATGGCCCCGGAAAGCAACATATAGATGCCGGTTAATACGCCGGTTACCCCTGGGATCTCAATGCGTGTAATTTGTGACATGGCGACAGGGTCGATAAACAGCTCGGCGAATCCCATAACTGCCAGCCCTAAAACCATCAACGGCATGGAGGAGTGCCCATATGTGGCGGACCAACGGGCGCTTAAGGTCAGAATACAGAAACCAGCACTCATTAAGCCGAGGCCGAGAGCAAACTTACCCCAGATACGAACAGTACGATTGCCACTCACGCTTTCTTTGACCACCCAGGCCAGCACGATGCCGCACAACATAACGGCGAAGGCGTTTACCGACTGGAACATGGCAGTAGGGACTGAATATCCCATCACGTCGCGATTGACAAAGCGGTCGATATACAGGCTGATGGAGCTACCACCCTGCTGTGCAAAGGCCCAGAACAACAAGCTGAAGAAGGTCAGCGTGACGATAAGCCCCAGTTCTTTACGCTGTTTCTGCGTTTGCGCCTGACGGTAAATTTTTGCCAGAACAGCCAAACCAATGACGGTGGCGACAATCAGCGCGTACACGGACCACTCTTTCCAGAACAGGACGGTAATTAAAAGCGGTGCGGCGACCAGCAGAACCAGCAGCCAGGCCCAGTTCGGCAGAATGAACGATTTGGCACACAGCACGGCTTTGTTGACGCCGGTAGTGTGAGCGAAATGACGATTCCCGCATAAGAAAATGACCAGTCCGGCCAGCATACCGATAGCGGCCAGCGCAAAGCCCATTGCCCAACTGTACTCTTCCTGCACATAGCCGCAGGCGATAGGGGCAATAATTGAACCAATGTTACCGGCGGCATAGAGCAGAGAAAATCCGCCGTCACGGCGCGGATCTTCTGGTTTATACAATTCACCCAGCAGACAACTGATGTTGGATTTAAACAAACCGTAACCACAGACAATAATGGCCAGAGATAAATAGAGAAACGCCGGAGCCATTTCACTGGCGCCCAGCACCAGATGTCCCACTGCCATCAAAAATGCGCCAATCATTACCGCCATGCGGTTACCGAGCACTTTATCCGCCAGGTATCCCCCGAGAATAGGCGTGACATACACCAACGAACAGTAAGCGCTGAACAGTTCATACGCGTGATTATCGTTGTACTTAAGCTGGTTAGTGAGATACAGGATCAGCAGTGCACGCATGCCATAAAAACTGAAGTATTCCCAAATTTGCAGCGCGACGACGTAATAAATCGCGCGCGGCTGAGATGCTTGTTTATTCATTATTTTCTCGAAGTAAATGCCTCACGATGGGAGGAACGTGCCGTGTGAGGGTGTTTCCTTAAAGTTGTAACTTTGATACAGATCTGATTATTTTTGCAATATGCTGTCTGATTGCATAAATATACATGAATACAATCTCATGGTGGTAAGCAATTTACGTTTACAGGCCGCGTGATTGTTTCTTGATGTGTCAGCGAAATGGCTATCGACGAACGGAGGTGAGGACGCTATTTTAACTGAAGCTGTGTTGCTGATTGAGCGGGCAGAATTTATGACAACGAGGACGATGATGAAAAACACCGAGCTGGAACAACTGATTAATGACAAGCTGAACAGCGCAGCCATAAGCGACTATGCACCGAATGGTTTGCAGGTTGAGGGCAAAGAAACGGTGCAAAAAATCGTGACCGGCGTAACCGCAAGCCAGGCATTACTGGATGAGGCTGTTCGCCTTGGGGCCGATACGGTCATCGTTCATCATGGTTATTTCTGGAAGGGAGAATCTCCGGTTATTCGTGGCATGAAGCGCCGGCGTCTGAAAACGCTGCTGGAAAATAACATCAACCTGTATGGCTGGCATCTGCCGTTGGATGCCCACCCCGAACTGGGGAATAACGCACAGCTGGCCGCGCTGTTGGGTATTACCGTGATGGGTGAAATCGAGCCTCTGGTACCGTGGGGGGAACTCTCCATGCCGGTTCCTGGGCTGGAACTGGCATCCTGGATTGAAGCGCGTCTGGGACGTAAACCGTTATGGTGCGGTGATACCGGGCCGGAAACCGTTCAGCGTGTTGCCTGGTGTACGGGGGGCGGTCAAAGTTTCATTGATAGCGCAGCCCGCTTTGGTGTTGATGCCTTTATTACCGGGGAAGTTTCTGAACAAACCATTCACTCTGCCCGCGAGCAGGGACTGCATTTCTATGCTGCCGGCCACCATGCTACCGAACGCGGCGGTATTCGTGCATTGAGCGAATGGCTGAATGAAAATACCGATCTGGATGTGACGTTCGTCGACATCCCTAACCCAGCCTAATTAAAGAGGGACGAAAGTGCAGCGAGCGCGTTGTTATCTGTTAGGTGAAACCGCGGTGGTTCTGGAGCTGGAACCGCCGATTACGCTGGCAACTCAGAAACGCATCTGGCGTCTGGCCCAGCGTCTGGTTGATGCTCCGAATGTACTTGAAGCCATTCCGGGAATGAACAATATCACGGTGATTCTGAATTCCCCGCAAACGCTGGCGCTGGATGCGATTGAACGACTGCAGCGCTGGTGGGAAGAGAGCGAGGCGCTGGAGCCGGATTCGCGCTTTGTCGAAATCCCCGTTATCTATGGCGGCGAATATGGGCCCGATCTGGCCGAAGTCGCCCGGCACAGTGGTTTGAGCAACAAGCAGGTCGTTGAATTGCATGCGTCAGTTGATTATGTCGTCTGGTTTTTAGGGTTTCAGCCTGGGTTTCCCTATCTTGGGAGCTTACCGGAACCATTGCATACGCCAAGACGAGCCGAACCGCGCTTACTTGTTCCGGCAGGGGCGGTGGGGATCGGCGGCTCACAAACCGGTATCTACCCGATTGCAACGCCCGGCGGGTGGCAACTGATAGGACGTACCACCGTTAAGCTTTTTGATCCGCAGCGCGAGGAGCCGATCCTGTTACGGGCTGGAGATACTGTACGTTTTGTCCCGCAGAAGGAGGGCGTATGTTAAACATCATTCGTGCTGGCATGTACACCTCTGTACAGGATGGGGGTCGTCATGGCTTTCGTCAGTCAGGGATAAGTCACTGCGGCGCGTTGGACAAACCGGCATTGAACGTCGCTAATCTGCTGGTAGGAAATGATGCGAATGCTGCCGCGCTGGAAGTCACGTTGGGTCAGCTGGTGGTGGAGTTTGACGCGGATGGTTGGTTTGCCTTGACCGGCGCGGGATGCGAAGCGCATTTGGATCGTACTCCGGTATGGAGCGGTTGGCGGTTGCCGGTTAAAGCCGGACAACGCCTGTCATTAAAACACCCGCATCATGGTATGCGCAGTTACCTGGCGGTGGCGGGCGGTATTGATGTTCCCGACGTTATGGGATCGCGCAGTACCGATTTGAAAGTCGGTATTGGCGGGTTTGAAGGACGTTTGTTACGCGATGGCGATAAGTTGGCGATTGGCGTTTCAACACGACAATTCAATGGCCCACAAGGGGTAAAACAGTTGATGTGGGGCAACCACATTCGTGCGTTACCTGGACCTGAATATCAGGAATTTGACGAGGCATCGCAGGCATCGTTCTGGCGCTCGCCGTGGCGACTGAGTCCACAGAGTAACCGTATGGGGTATCGCTTGCAGGGGCAGCCACTGACACGCGCGACAGACCGCGAGATGTTGTCACACGGTTTGCTCCCCGGCGTGGTACAGGTTCCGCATAACGGGCAGCCAATTGTACTGATGAACGATGCCCAGACCACGGGCGGATATCCGCGTATCGCCTGTATCATCGAGGCGGATATGTATCACCTTGCGCAGATCCCTCTTGGACAACCGATTCACTTTGTTCAGTGCTCGCTGGAAGAGGCGTTGAAGGCGCGTCACGATCAGCAGCGCTATCTGGAACAGCTAACATGGCGACTTAACGATGAAAATTGATTTGAATGCAGACCTCGGAGAAGGCTGTGCGAACGACGCGACGTTGCTCCAGTTGGTGTCATCGGCCAATATCGCCTGTGGATTTCATGCCGGAGACGCACAAACCATGCTGGCAAGTGTACGGGAAGCATTGAAAAACGGCGTGGCTGTGGGGGCACACCCTGGCTTTCCGGACCGGGAAAATTTTGGTCGTAGTGCTATGAATCTGCCTGCCGAAACGGTTTATGCTCAGACGCTGTATCAAATTGGTGCACTGTCAGTCATCACCCGGGCTGAAGGGGGCGTGATGCGTCATGTGAAACCGCACGGCATGCTCTATAACCAGGCGGCGAAAGATCCTCAACTGGCCGATGCGATTGCGAAAGCGGTTCATGCCTGCGATCCGTCATTGATCCTGGTAGGGCTGGCGGGAAGTGAGCTGAT
Source organism: Citrobacter sp. Cpa228 (assembly GCF_030333085.1). Classification (NCBI taxonomy): domain Bacteria; kingdom Pseudomonadati; phylum Pseudomonadota; class Gammaproteobacteria; order Enterobacterales; family Enterobacteriaceae; genus Citrobacter; species Citrobacter sp. Cpa228. Next base: position 225,879 of record NZ_JAOWGQ010000043.1, read on the forward strand.
CCGTGCCGGAGAACATTATGGCCTGGTAACGCGTCAGGAGGTGTTTGCCGATCGGGGTTATCAGGCTGATGGCAGTCTGGTTCCGCGCAGCCAGCCAGGCGCACTGATTGAGGATGAAGAGCAGGCGCTGGCGCAAACGTTAGAAATGGTGCAATCCGGCAGAGTAAAAAGCCAAAGTGGAACATGGGCGAGCGTGACAGCCCAGACGGTATGCATTCACGGGGATGGCGAGCACGCACTCGCTTTTGCCCGTCGTTTGCGCAGCGCCTTTAATGCATGCAATATTCAAATTAGCGCGTAAGTTTATTCATACAAAACAATAATATATTACACAACAACATAAGGGATTTAATTATGGGAGAGGCTATTTCTCTCTGGCCATTGACGGGGATCGCCGTCATCGTGGTCGGATTTCTTTTACGTTTTAACCCGGTATTGGTGGTTATCGTTGCCGGGATCGTCACCGGGCTGGCGGCGCATATGCCAATCGCCACTATTCTCGAAAAGCTGGGTGAAGGCTTTCTCAACACCCGCAACCTGCCGTTTATCCTGCTGATTCCGCTGGCAGTCATTGGTCTGCTGGAACGTCACGGGCTGAAAGAGCGTGCCCAGGCGTGGATCGCGAAAATCCGCAGCGCCACCAGCGGTCGTCTGCTCATTGTCTATCTGTTTATCCGTGAAGCGACCGCCGCGCTGGGCTTGACCAGCCTGGGTGGGCATCCTCAGATGGTACGTCCGTTATTAGCCCCGATGGCTGAAGGGGCAGCAGAGAAAAATCATGGCGAATTGCCGGGGGCCGTGCGTTATCGCCTGCGTGCAATGTCTGCGGCGACTGACAACGTTGGTCTGTTTTTCGGTGAAGACATCTTCGTTGCCTTTGGGGCGATCATTTTCATGCACAACTTTATGCTGGAGTCCGGTGGGATCCAGACTGAGCCACTGCATATTGCTTTATGGGGGATCCCAACGGCAATTTGCGCCTTCTTGATCCACGGTACGCGCTTGTGGCGTCTGGACAACTATCTGCAGCGTGAGGTGGCGAAAGCCAATGCGGCAGCGAAAGGAGCAGCGCAATGAATTTTCAGCAAAGCTATCTCTACTGGCTGGCGGGGGCGGTACTGTTGATTGTGGTGGTGATGTCCTGGCAGGACAAAGCGAACCCACGCCGTCTGAGCACGGGGCTGTTTTGGGGACTGTATGGGGTGCTGTTCCTGCTTGGCGACTGGACGTACTCACTGTTTGGCGACAAACGTACGGTACATATCGCGGTCGGCATTGCGGTGGTCATACTGGCGCTGATTGCCGGGTTTGGCGGTGTGAAACTGGGAAGTTACCATCAACGCACCCAGCAGCAGCGTGAAGAGAGCGCCAGCCGCCTGGGTAATCGTCTGTTTTTCCCGGCGCTGGCTATTCCGGTGGTGACCGTTATCGGTGTACTGATGTTTAACCATATTCCGGGCTTGCAGGATGCGCTGTTTGGGCCAGGGAATCACGCCACGCTGGTGACGCTCTTTTCTATGACTGCGGGTTCGCTGATTGGTCTGGCCATGGCGGTTAAAATGACCCATGAGCGCGTCCATCAGCCCATTCAGGAAGCCCGTCGTCTGCTGGATTCCATCGGCTGGGCGTTCATCCTGCCGCAGATTCTGGCGACGCTCGGGCTGCTGTTTACGGCAGCGGGCGTAGGCAGCGGCATTTCATATCTGACCCAGGAATACCTCGCGGTAGATAGCCGCTTCATCGCCGTGGCGGTGTACACCATCGGCATGGCATTGCTGACCATGGTGATGGGCAATGCGTTTGCTGCTTTCCCGATTGTGACCGCCGGGATCGGTATTCCAATTCTTGTGTTGCAGCATGGTGGTAACCCCGCGGTGATGGCGGCTATTGGCATGTTCTCCGGTTATTGCGGAACCTTAATGACGCCGATGGCAGCGAACTTTAACATCGTGCCTGCAGCCCTGCTGGAGTTACCGGATAAAAATGCCGTGATTAAAGCGCAGGTGCCAACCGGCATACTGCTGTTGCTGGTTAACGTGTTCCTGATGTATTTCCTGATGTTCCTGTAAGGAGGAAGGATGAAAACGGTCTTAATCACCGGATTTGAACCCTTTGGCGGAGAGTCAGTTAACCCTTCCTGGGAAGTGGTCTCCGGGCTCGACAATGCTATCATCGCTGGATGCCGCGTCGTTGCGCGTCAACTACCGTGTGTGTTTGGCGAGTCTCTGGCCGTACTTAATGCCGCGATTGACGCGCTGTCACCGTCGTTGGTGCTGGCGGTGGGGCAGGCAGGGGGGCGCACGGATATCACCGTGGAGCGCGTGGCAATCAACGTTGACGATGCGCGTATCGCGGATAACCACGATCAGCAGCCTGTTGATGTGCCGATTGTCGCCGAGGGACCGGCAGCATGGTTTAGCACGCTGCCAATCAAAGCGATGGTGATGGCCATGCGTAATGCGGGTATTCCAGCCTCGGTTTCCCAAACCGCGGGTACCTTTGTTTGCAATCATGTGATGTATGGCCTGCTGCATACGTTACGCGATACACCGGCAGTGAAGGGCGGTTTTATCCATATTCCTTATCTGCCACAACAGGCCGCCGCGCACCCCGGAGCGCCAAGTATGGCGAGCGAAACGGTGCGCCGGGCGCTGGAAATTGCCATTGACACCGCATTGCAGGTGGACAGCGATATTGCGGTGACGGGCGGTGCAACACACTAACAAAGGACAGTATTATGCCTGAAGGCCCGGAGATCCGCCGCGCGGCGGATAACCTGGAGGCGGCAGTCAAAGGCAAACCCCTGACGGATGTCTGGTTTGCCTTTGAGCAGTTAAAACCGTATCAATCCCAACTCATCGGGCAGCGTGTTACCCGGCTTGAAACGCGGGGTAAAGCCTTGCTGACCCATTTTTCCAATGGTCTGACGCTGTATAGTCACAATCAGCTTTACGGCGTGTGGCGTGTGGTCGATACCGGCAACATTCCGCAAACCACGCGGGTGCTACGCGTCAGGCTGCAAACAGAAGATAAAACTATCCTGCTGTATAGCGCGTCTGACATCGAAATGCTGACGCCAGAGCAGCTTACCACCCATCCGTTCCTGCAGCGGGTTGGGCCGGACGTACTGGATGTACGTTTAACGCCCGATGACGTTAAAGCGCGTCTGTTATCCCCGCGTTTTCGCAACCGCCAGTTTTCTGGTCTGCTGCTCGATCAGGCATTTCTCGCGGGATTAGGTAACTATCTGCGGGTAGAGATTCTCTGGCAGGTAGGGTTGACCGGGCAGCATAAAGCGTCGCAGCTTAGCGATGAACAGCTGGATGTGCTGGCGCATGCGCTGCTTGATATTCCTCGTCTGTCCTACAACACCCGTGGGCTGGCGGATGAGAACAAGTATCACGGGGCGCTGTTTCGCTTTAAGGTTTTTCACCGGGACGGCGAAACCTGTGAGCGCTGTGGTGGAATCATCGAGAAAACGACACTTTCCTCGCGACCGTTTTACTGGTGTCCGGGCTGCCAGCATTAGGTGGGCTGTTTTGGCGCATGCGCGGAGATAAACCGCGCCACCGCCGGACCGGTCAATAAGATACTGAACAGCCGCAGGGTTTGCATCGCCATGATGAACGCCATATCGGTGTGGCTGCCTGCGGCAATTACCGCGACGGAATCCACGCCACCTGGACTGGTCGCCAGATAGGCGGTGAGAAAATCGATTTGCATGTAATGCGCCAGACCCCAGGCCATAGCGGCACAAATCGTCATCAGTGAAAAAATGGACAACAGGATCTGCGGCAAAGGGCGCAGCGCCATTAAAAAGATCTGCTTGTCAAAACCCAGGCCGATTTGCCAGCCGATGGCCATATACGCTATCGCCAGTAGCCATTCCGGCAGTTCAATTACCATGACACCACCGGCATTCAGCAATGCGCCCGCCAGCATCGGCAGCAACATGACGCCAGAGGGGATGCGCAGTAAGCGCCCGACCGTTCCGGCAACGGCGGCCAGCAGTATGGTGCTCAATAGATTGCTGCTCAGCGGCGGAAACCAGACGATTTGCTCACTTACAGTTTGCGCCTGGTCGCCCATTACCAGTCGGGTTACCAGCGCGGCAGCGCCAACCACCAACAGTACCCGCAGATACTGCATAAACGCCACCAGGCGGATGTCGGCGCCATAATCCTGCGCCATCGCCACCATCGCGGCTGCCCCGCCCGGTGATGAACCCCACGCGCCGGTGTTCCCCGGTAGAGTGCTGTAGCGAACCAGCAGCCAGCCGATTACCGCGCTGCTAATAAGGGTTACCAGCAGGATAACCATCACCATCTGCCAGTGTGCCGCAAGTGTCGTTAAAATAGATCCTGTCAGGTTTTGCGCAATCATACAGCCGAGAACGGCCTGCGCGGCAAGAAATGTGCAGCGGGGAGGGTGCAGGGAGATCCCGCGCAGACTGAAAATGATACCGACGATCATCGAACCGAGCAGCAATGCGCCTGGAAGATGTATCAACAGAAAGAACAGGGAGAGAAGGAGCGATAGCAGAAACAACAGGCTCCACTGTAAAACAGGCATCCCATGCTCCTGAGTTAAATGACGGAATTCTCAGTAAATCATAGAGAAAGCGTGATGAGAATAAAATAATGTGGATCAATAAAAACAGGCCGGACTCTGGCTTCAACGCCTTGTCCGGCCTGGGAGAGTTGATTGCTGTAAGCCGGACAGGCGCTAACGCTATCCGGCAGACAATTAACGCTTAATATCAGACTTAAAACCGCGTTTGTCGTAGCCGGTGTACAGTTGACGCGGACGGGCGATTTTCATGCCGTCGGTGTGCATTTCGTTCCAGTGCGCAATCCAGCCAACGGTACGCGCCATGGCGAAGATAACGGTGAACATAGAAGACGGAATGCCCATTGCTTTCAGAATGATGCCGGAGTAGAAGTCTACGTTCGGGTAGAGTTTCTTCTCGATGAAGTACGGGTCGTTGAGCGCAATGTGCTCAAGTTCCATCGCCACTTCCAGCAGATCATCTTTGGTACCCAGCTCTTTCAGCACTTCGTGACAGGTTTCACGCATCACGGTGGCGCGTGGGTCATAGTTTTTATAAACACGGTGACCAAAGCCCATCAGGCGGAAGGAGTCATTCTTGTCTTTCGCGCGGCGAACAAATTCCGGAATGTGTTTAACTGAGCTGATTTCTTCCAGCATTTTTAGCGCAGCTTCGTTTGCGCCGCCGTGTGCCGGTCCCCACAGGGAAGCAATACCGGCCGCGATGCAGGCAAACGGGTTAGCGCCAGAAGAGCCCGCGGTACGTACGGTAGACGTTGAGGCGTTCTGTTCGTGGTCAGCGTGCAGGATCAAGATACGGTCCATGGCGCGTTCCAGAATCGGATTCACCTCGTATTTTTCGCACGGCGTAGAGAACATCATGTTCAGGAAGTTACCAGCGTAGGAGAGGTCGTTACGCGGGTACACGAACGGCTGGCCGATGGAGTATTTGTAGCACATTGCGGCCATGGTCGGCATTTTGGACAGCAGACGGAAAGCGGCGATTTCGCGGTGACGCGGATTATTCACATCCAGCGAATCGTGGTAGAACGCAGCCAGCGCCCCGGTTACACCGCACATAACGGCCATCGGGTGAGAGTCGCGGCGGAAACCGTGGAACAGACGGGTGATCTGCTCGTGGATCATGGTATGGCGAGTGACCGTGGTTTTGAACTCGTCGTACTCTTCCTGCGTCGGTTTTTCGCCGTACAGCAGGATATAACACACTTCCAGATAGTTGGACTCGGTCGCCAACTGGTCAATCGGGAAGCCGCGATGCAGCAAAATACCTTCGTCACCATCGATGAACGTAATTTTGGATTCGCAGGATGCGGTAGAGGTGAAACCTGGGTCAAAAGTGAATATCCCTTTTGAACCGAGACTACGAATATCAATAACATCTTGACCGAGCGTACCTTTCAGCACATCCAGTTCAATAGCAGCGTCACCATTTAGAGTGATTTTTGCTTTAGTATCAGCCATTTACGGTCTCCTTAGCGCCTTATTGCTTAAGACTGCCGGAACTCACATTTGCCTTCGTACATCAATGAACCGTTACCAGTTTGTTATTTGGCTCGCCGCTCTGCGAAAGAGGGGATGACCTGGGTACAGAGCTATGGGCGCTTGCAGGTAAAACGGTCTTTTCATGGCGAATAAACTGCAAATCAAGAACTTAGCAATCCGAATTATTAAACCTGTCTATCACTAATAACTGTCCTGACGGTATTGGTCAATACTTCCACACTGTTGCATAACTAAATCTCCGGTGAAAGAGTGACCCCATAACTTTTACGCATTATATGCTTTTTCTGGTGTCGTTTGTAACAACTTTGTTTAATGATTGTCAAATCAGATGATTAAAAATTAAAATAATGTTGTTATCGTGACCTATGTCACTGTTCGGGATAAAACCCGACAAACTATATGTAGGTTAATTGTAATGATTTTGTGAACGTCCTATACTGCCGCCAGGTCTCCGGAATACCCTGCAATCCCGAGCCAACCAGCGTTGTAACGTGTCGTTTTAGCATCTGGAAGCGGTGTTTTATATGACGCGTAGTTATAGTAAGGACGCTGTCTGACCCGCACGCAGACCGGAGGAAGGAAATCCCGTCGTCTTTCAGGCTACAGGTGTCTTCATCTTCTGTACCCGAAGTCCAAAGGGAATAATAAGAACAGCATGTGGGCGTTATTCATGATAAGAAATGTGAAAAAACAAAGACCTGTCAATCTGGATCTACAAACGATCCGGTTCCCAATCACGGCGATAGCGTCCATTCTCCATCGCGTATCCGGAGTGATCACCTTCGTGGCGGTCGGGATTCTGTTGTGGTTATTGGGTACCAGCCTTTCCTCCCCTGAAGGTTTCCTCACCGCGTCATCCATTATGAATAACTTCTTTGTGGAGTTAATTCTGTGGGGGATCCTGATTGCGCTGGCCTATCACGCCGTAATGGGCATTCGCCATCTGTTGATGGATTTTGGCTATATCGAAGAAACCCTCGAAGCAGGGACACGCTCCGCCAAAATTTGTTTCGTTATCATTGTCGTGCTTTCACTTCTCGCAGGAGTCCTCGTATGGTAAGCAACGCCTCCGCATTAGGACGCAACGGCGTACATGACTTCATTCTGGTCCGTGCTACCGCTATCGTTCTGACGTTATACATCATCTATATGGTCGGCTTCTTCGCCACCAGCGGCGAGCTGACGTTTGAAGTCTGGACCGGTTTCTTCTCATCGGCATTCACCAAAGTCTTCACCCTGCTGGCACTTTTCTCCATCTTGATTCATGCCTGGATCGGCATGTGGCAGGTGTTGACCGACTACGTTAAACCTCTGGCTGTGCGCCTGATTCTGCAACTGGCTATCGTCGTTGCGCTGGTGGTTTACGTCATTTATGGATTTGTTGTAGTGTGGGGTGTGTAATGAAACTGCCAGTCAGAGAATTTGATGCTGTTGTGATTGGTGCCGGCGGCGCAGGTATGCGCGCGGCGCTGCAAATTTCCCAGAGCGGTCAGACCTGTGCGCTGCTCTCCAAAGTGTTCCCAACCCGTTCCCACACCGTATCTGCGCAAGGTGGTATCACCGTTGCGCTCGGTAATACCCATGAAGATAACTGGGAATGGCACATGTACGACACCGTTAAAGGGTCGGACTACATTGGTGACCAGGACGCTATTGAATATATGTGTAAAACCGGTCCGGAAGCGATTCTGGAGCTGGACCATATGGGTCTGCCGTTCTCCCGTCTGGAGAATGGGACTATCTATCAACGTCCGTTTGGCGGCCAGTCGAAGAACTTCGGCGGCGAGCAGGCTGCACGTACCGCAGCGGCGGCTGACCGTACCGGTCATGCGCTGTTGCACACGCTGTATCAGCAGAACCTGAAAAACCACACCACGATTTTCTCCGAGTGGTATGCGCTGGACCTGGTGAAAAACGCCGATGGCGCGATTGTCGGTTGTACCGCGCTGTGTATCGAAACCGGTGAAGTGGTTTACTTCAAAGCCCGCGCCACCGTGCTGGCGACCGGCGGTGCTGGCCGTATTTATCAGTCCACCACCAATGCCCACATCAACACCGGTGACGGCGTGGGTATGGCTATCCGCGCTGGTGTTCCGGTGCAGGATATGGAAATGTGGCAGTTCCACCCAACCGGTATCGCCGGTGCGGGCGTTCTGGTGACAGAAGGCTGCCGTGGTGAAGGTGGCTACCTGCTGAACAAACACGGCGAGCGCTTCATGGAGCGTTATGCCCCGAACGCGAAAGACCTGGCGGGTCGTGACGTGGTGGCGCGTTCCATCATGATCGAAATCCGTGAAGGTCGCGGCTGTGACGGCCCGTGGGGTCCGCACGCTAAGCTGAAACTCGACCACCTGGGTAAAGAAGTGCTGGAATCCCGTCTGCCGGGCATTCTCGAACTGTCTCGCACCTTCGCTCACGTTGACCCAGTGAAAGAGCCCATCCCGGTTATCCCTACCTGCCACTATATGATGGGCGGTATTCCGACCAAAGTCACCGGCCAGGCGCTGACTGTGAATGAGCAGGGCGAAGATGTGGTGATCCCAGGGCTGTTTGCCGTCGGCGAAATCGCCTGCGTGTCGGTTCACGGCGCCAACCGTCTGGGCGGCAACTCGCTGCTGGACCTGGTGGTGTTTGGGCGTGCGGTGGGCTTGCATCTGCAGGAATCTATCGCCGAGCAGGGTGACCTGCTGGATGCGACCGAAGATGAAATCGATGCTTCTCTGGCGCGTCTGAACCGCTGGAACGGTAATCGCAACGGTGAAGACCCGGTGTCCATTCGCAAAGCGCTGCAGGAATGTATGCAGCACAACTTCTCGGTATTCCGCGAAGGCGATGCGATGGCGAAAGGTCTGGAAGAGCTGAAAGCGATTCGCGAGCGGCTGAAAAATGCCCGTCTGGATGATACCTCCAGCGAGTTCAACACCCAGCGCGTTGAGTGCCTGGAGCTGGATAACCTGATGGAGACCGCGTACGCCACCGCCGTATCTGCAAACTTCCGTACCGAAAGCCGTGGCGCGCATAGCCGCTTCGACTTCCCGGAACGTGATGATGAAAACTGGCTGTGCCATTCCCTGTACCTGCCAGAATCGGAATCCATGACACGACGTCAGGTCAATATGGAACCGAAACTGCGCCCGGCATTCCCGCCGAAGATTCGTACTTATTAATGCGGAGACAGGACAATGAAACTCGAGTTTTCAGTTTATCGCTATAACCCGGATGTTGACGACGCTCCGCACATGCAGGATTACACCCTGGAGGCGGAAGAAGGGCGCGACATGATGCTGCTGGATGCGTTGATGCAGCTGAAAGAAAAAGACCCTACGCTGTCGTTTCGTCGTTCCTGCCGGGAAGGGGTCTGCGGCTCCGACGGTCTGAACATGAACGGCAAAAATGGACTGGCCTGTATCACACCTATTTCTGCGCTGAATCAGCCGGGCAAGAAAATTGTCATTCGCCCGCTGCCGGGCTTACCGGTTGTGCGCGATTTGGTGGTAGACATGGGGCAATTCTACGCACAGTATGAGAAGATTAAACCTTACTTGTTGAATAATGGGAAAAATCCTCCGGCTCGTGAGCATTTACAAATGCCTGAGCAGCGTGAGAAGCTCGATGGGCTGTATGAATGTATTTTGTGTGCATGCTGCTCAACGTCCTGCCCATCATTCTGGTGGAACCCGGACAAGTTTATTGGCCCGGCAGGCCTGCTGGCCGCGTATCGCTTCTTAATTGATAGCCGCGATACCGAGACCGACAGCCGCCTGGAAGGTTTGAGTGACGCTTTCAGCGTATTCCGCTGCCATAGCATCATGAACTGCGTCAGCGTATGTCCGAAAGGGCTGAACCCGACGCGCGCCATCGGCCATATTAAGTCGATGTTGCTCAAACGTAGTGCATAAGTTGTAGTGATTGCCGGATGGCGACGTAAACGTCTTATCCGGCCTACAAGGGACATAACCCGTAGGCCTGATAAGCTACGCGCCATCAGGCATTATAAGTGCAGGAAACCTCTAAAAACTGCCACATTGATAGCAATAATCGCAGCCTGAACAGCGACGATTATTAGACAGTTTTTAAAGGTTCCTTAGCGGACGCAGAAAACACGACAGTCCGCAACAAGTGAACCCCGGCACGCACATCGGTGTGCGTGGTAGTATCCACGGCGAAATACTCGCCATAGATCACGTTGCATGTGCGTTGGCTGCACTTGCTCACCCCGGTCACTTACTGGATGTAAGCTCCCAGGGATTCGCAAGCTTGCCGCCTTCCTGATACGTGATCTATTTAGAGTATTAAATAAGCAGAAAAGATGCTTAAGGGATCACGATGCAGAACAGCGCTTTGAAAGCCTGGTTGGACTCTTCTTACCTCTCTGGTTCTAACCAGAGCTGGATAGAACAGCTCTATGAAGACTTCTTAACCGACCCTGACTCGGTAGATGCTAACTGGCGTTCGACGTTCCAGCAGTTACCTGGTACCGGAGTCAAACCGGATCAACTCCACTCAAAAACACGTGATTATTTCCGTCGGCAGGCGTTGATTACCCCACGTTACTCTTCTTCTATTTCCGACCCTGATGCCAATGTGAAGCAGGTTAAAGTCCTGCAGCTCATTAACGCCTACCGTTTCCGCGGTCATCAGCATGCGAATCTCGATCCGCTGGGACTGTGGCAGCAAGAAAATGTGGCCGATCTGGATCCGTCCTTCCACGATCTGACCGATGCGGACTTCCAGGAAAGCTTTAACGTAGGTTCTTTTGCCGGCGGCAAAGACACGATGAAGCTGAGCGACCTGGTTGTCGCGCTGAAACAAACCTACTGCGGCCCGATTGGCGCCGAGTATATGCACATCACCAGCACCGAAGAAAAACGCTGGCTTCAACAGCGTATTGAGTCTGGCCGCGCCGCCTTCAGTAGTGAAGAGAAGAAACGCTTCCTCAGCGAACTGACCGCAGCGGAAGGTCTGGAACGCTACCTGGGTGCGAAGTTCCCGGGCGCGAAACGCTTCTCGCTGGAAGGCGGGGATGCGTTAATCCCAATGCTCAAAGAGATGATCCGCCACGCCGGTAACAGCGGTACCCGTGAAGTGGTGCTGGGTATGGCGCACCGTGGTCGTTTGAACGTTTTGGTTAACGTACTGGGCAAACGCCCGCAGGAACTGTTCGACGAATTTGCGGGCAAACATAAAGAACACCTCGGCACCGGTGACGTGAAGTACCACATGGGCTTCTCGTCTGATATCGAAACCGAAGGCGGTCTGGTGCACCTGGCGCTGGCGTTTAACCCGTCGCACCTGGAAATCGTTAGCCCGGTGGTTATCGGTTCCGTACGCGCACGTTTGGATCGTCTGGATGAGCCGAGCAGCAATAAAGTGCTGCCAATTACCATTCATGGTGATGCGGCAGTAACCGGGCAGGGCGTGGTTCAGGAAACCCTGAACATGTCGAAAGCGCGTGGTTATGAAGTGGGCGGTACCGTGCGTATCGTCATCAACAACCAGGTGGGCTTCACCACCTCTAACCCGCTGGATGCGCGTTCTACACCGTACTGCACCGACATCGGTAAGATGGTTCAGGCGCCGATTTTCCACGTTAACGCGGATGACCCGGAAGCGGTCGCTTTCGTGACGCGTCTGGCGCTGGATTTCCGTAACACCTTCAAACGCGATGTCTTCATCGATCTGGTGTGCTACCGCCGTCACGGTCACAACGAAGCCGACGAGCCGAGCGCAACTCAGCCGTTGATGTATCAGAAAATCAAAAAGCATCCGACCCCGCGTAAAATCTACGCTGACAAGCTGGAAGCGGACAAAGTCGCCACGCTGGAAGATGCGACCGAAATGGTCAATCTGTATCGTGACGCACTGGATGCTGGCGAATGCGTGGTGAAAGAGTGGCGTCCAATGAACATGCACTCCTTCACCTGGTCGCCGTACCTCAACCACGAGTGGGACGAAAACTACCCGAACAAGGTTGAGATGAAGCGTTTGCAGGAACTGGCAAAACGCATCAGCACCGTGCCTGAAGCCGTTGAAATGCAGTCGCGCGTCGCCAAAATTTACGGTGACCGTCAGGCCATGGCCGCAGGCGATAAGCTGTTCGACTGGGGTGGGGCAGAGAATCTGGCTTACGCCACGCTGGTTGATGAAGGCATTCCGGTTCGTCTGTCGGGTGAAGACTCTGGCCGCGGAACCTTCTTCCACCGTCACGCAGTGATTCATAACCAGGCGAACGGTTCAACCTACACGCCGCTGCAGCATGTGCATAACGGCCAGGGCACGTTCCGCGTATGGGACTCCGTGCTGTCTGAAGAAGCCGTGCTGGCGTTCGAGTATGGTTATGCCACGGCAGAACCACGCACGCTGACCATCTGGGAAGCGCAGTTCGGCGACTTTGCCAACGGTGCGCAGGTGGTGATTGACCAGTTCATCTCTTCCGGCGAGCAGAAATGGGGCCGTATGTGCGGTCTGGTGATGCTGCTGCCGCACGGCTATGAAGGTCAGGGGCCGGAGCACTCCTCCGCACGTCTGGAACGTTATCTGCAACTTTGCGCTGAGCAAAACATGCAGGTTTGCGTCCCGTCCACCCCGGCACAGGTTTACCACATGCTGCGTCGTCAGGCGCTGCGCGGGATGCGTCGTCCGCTGGTGGTGATGTCACCGAAGTCGCTGCTGCGTCATCCGCTGGCGGTGTCTACGCTGGACGAACTGGCAAATGGCACCTTCCTGCCAGCCATTGGCGAAGTCGATGAACTTGATCCGAAAGGCGTGAAGCGCGTCGTGATGTGTTCTGGTAAGGTTTATTACGACCTGCTGGAGCAACGCCGCAAGAATGGCCAAAAAGATGTTGCCATTGTGCGCATCGAACAGCTCTATCCGTTCCCGCATAAAGCGGTGCAGGAAGCGCTGAAACCGTTTGCTCATGTACATGATTTTGTCTGGTGCCAGGAAGAGCCGCTCAACCAGGGCGCATGGTACTGCAGCCAGCATCATTTCCGTGAAGTAATTCCATTTGGGTCAGCTCTGCGTTATGCAGGTCGCCCGGCCTCTGCCTCTCCGGCAGTAGGATATATGTCCGTTCACCAGAAGCAGCAACAAGATCTGGTTAATGACGCGCTGAACGTCGATTAAATAAAGGATAAATAATGAGTAGCGTAGATATTCTTGTTCCCGACCTGCCTGAATCCGTAGCGGATGCAACGGTTGCAACCTGGCACAAAAAACCGGGCGATGCAGTACGTCGTGATGAAGTACTGGTAGAAATCGAAACTGACAAAGTGGTACTGGAAGTACCGGCATCAGCGGACGGTATTCTTGATGCGGTTCTGGAAGATGAAGGGACAACCGTCACTTCTCGCCAGATCCTTGGTCGCCTGCGTGAAGGCAACAGCGCCGGTAAAGAAACCAGCGCTAAGTCTGAAGAGAAAGATTCTACTCCGGCACAGCGCCAGCAGGCGTCTCTTGCTGAGCAGAACAACGATGCCCTGAGCCCGGCGATCCGTCGCCTGCTGGGTGAGCATAACCTCGAAGCCAGCGCCATTAACGGTACCGGCGTCGGCGGTCGTATTACGCGTGAAGATGTTGAAAAGCATCTGGCGAAAGCCCCGGCGGTGAAAGCTGAAGCCAAAGCACCGGCCGCTGCGCCTGCGCCACAGGCTCAACTGGGCGCACGTGGCGAAAAACGTGTTCCGATGACCCGTCTGCGCAAACGCGTAGCCGAGCGTCTGCTGGAAGCGAAAAATTCCACTGCGATGCTGACCACGTTTAACGAAGTCAACATGAAGCCAATCATGGATCTGCGTAAGCAGTACGGTGACGCGTTCGAGAAACGCCACGGTATCCGTCTGGGCTTTATGTCTTTCTACGTGAAAGCGGTGGTTGAAGCGCTGAAACGCTATCCGGAAGTGAACGCGTCTATCGACGGCGACGATGTGGTTTATCACAACTACTTTGATGTCAGCATGGCGGTCTCCACGCCGCGTGGTCTGGTAACGCCGGTTCTGCGTGATGTGGATCTGCTGGGTATGGCTGACATCGAGAAGAACATTAAAGAACTGGCAGTTAAAGGTCGCGACGGCAAGTTGACGGTTGAAGATCTGACGGGCGGTAACTTCACCATCACTAACGGTGGTGTGTTCGGTTCCCTGATGTCTACGCCGATCATCAACCCACCGCAGAGCGCCATCCTGGGTATGCATGCCATCAAAGACAGGCCGATGGCGGTAGACGGTAAGGTTGAAATCCTGCCGATGATGTATCTGGCGCTGTCTTATGACCACCGTCTGATCGATGGTCGTGAGTCAGTGGGCTTCCTGGTAACCATTAAAGAGTTGCTGGAAGATCCAACGCGTCTGCTGCTGGACGTGTAGTCAATAAAAGTATCACCTGCCCCGTAGGCCGGATAAGGCATTTATGCCGCCATCCGGCGAGGCTGTAATGCCTGATGGCGCTTCGCTTATCAGGCCTACGGGTTATAAGATAATGATTACCTGAAGGATGGATAGAACACATGAACTTACATGAATATCAGGCAAAACAACTTTTTGCCCGCTATGGCTTACCGGCACCGGTGGGTTATGCCTGTACTACTCCGCGTGAAGCAGAAGAAGCCGCATCTAAAATCGGCGCTGGCCCGTGGGTAGTAAAATGTCAGGTTCACGCTGGTGGCCGTGGTAAAGCGGGCGGTGTGAAGGTTGTTAACAGCAAAGAAGACATTCGCGCTTTTGCTGAACACTGGCTGGGTAAACGTCTGGTCACTTACCAGACAGACGCTCATGGCCAACCGGTAAATCAGATTCTGGTTGAAGCCGCGACCGACATTGGTAAAGAACTTTACCTCGGCGCAGTGGTTGACCGTAGCTCCCGTCGCGTGGTCTTCATGGCCTCTACCGAAGGCGGCGTGGAAATCGAAAAAGTAGCGGAAGAAACCCCGCACCTGATCCACAAAGTGGCGCTCGATCCGCTGGCAGGCCCGATGCCTTACCAGGGACGCGAGCTGGCGTTCAAACTGGGTCTGGAAGGTAAACAGGTTCAGCAGTTCACCAAGATCTTCATGGGTCTGGCGACTATCTTCCTGGAGCGCGATCTGGCGCTGATCGAAATCAACCCGCTGGTTGTGACCAAGCAGGGCGACCTGATCTGCCTCGACGGCAAACTGGGCGCTGACGGCAACGCGCTGTTCCGCCAGGCTGACCTGCGCGAAATGCGCGACCAGTCTCAGGAAGATCCGCGTGAAGCACAGGCTGCGCAGTGGGAACTGAACTACGTTGCACTGGACGGTAACATCGGTTGTATGGTTAACGGTGCGGGCCTGGCAATGGGCACCATGGACATCGTTAAGCTGCACGGCGGCGAGCCGGCTAACTTCCTTGACGTTGGCGGCGGTGCGACCAAAGAGCGTGTAACCGAAGCGTTCAAAATTATCCTCTCTGATGACAATGTTAAAGCCGTACTGGTTAACATCTTCGGCGGTATTGTACGTTGCGACCTGATCGCTGACGGTATCATCGGCGCGGTAGCAGAAGTAGGTGTAAACGTTCCGGTCGTGGTACGTCTGGAAGGTAACAACGCTGAACTCGGCGCGAAAAAACTGGCTGATAGCGGCCTGAATATTATTGCAGCGAAAAGTCTGACGGATGCAGCTCAGCAGGTTGTTGCCGCAGTGGAGGGGAAATAATGTCAGTTTTAATTAATAAAGATACCAAGGTTATCTGCCAGGGCTTCACCGGTAGCCAGGGGACATTCCACTCCGAACAAGCGATTGCTTACGGTACTCAGATGGTTGGCGGTGTAACGCCAGGTAAAGGCGGCACCACGCACCTGGGCCTGCCGGTGTTCAACACCGTACGTGAAGCTGTAGAAGCGACTGGCGCGACCGCTACCGTGATCTACGTTCCGGCGCCGTTCTGCAAAGACTCCATCCTGGAAGCAATCGATGCAGGCATCAAGCTTATCATCACCATCACCGAAGGTATCCCAACCCTGGATATGCTGACCGTGAAAGTGAAGCTGGATGAAGCTGGTGTACGCATGATTGGCCCGAACTGCCCAGGTGTTATCACCCCGGGCGAATGTAAAATCGGCATCATGCCAGGTCACATTCACAAGCCGGGTAAAGTGGGCATCGTTTCCCGCTCCGGTACGCTGACCTATGAAGCGGTTAAACAGACCACCGACTACGGTTTCGGCCAGTCTACCTGTGTGGGCATCGGTGGCGACCCGATCCCAGGCTCTAACTTCATCGACATCCTGAAGCTGTTCCAGGAAGATCCGCAGACTGAAGCGATCGTGATGATCGGTGAGATTGGCGGTAGCGCGGAAGAAGAAGCGGCTGCGTACATTAAAGATCATGTGACCAAGCCGGTTGTCGGCTACATCGCAGGTGTTACCGCGCCGAAAGGTAAGCGTATGGGTCACGCAGGTGCCATCATCGCCGGCGGTAAAGGGACAGCGGATGAGAAATTCGCGGCTCTTGAAGCAGCAGGCGTGAAAACTGTGCGCAGCCTGGCCGATATCGGCGAAGCGCTGAAAGCGGTAATTAAGTAATTCTCAAAAAGCAGTATAAGGTCCGACCTCTTCGCGTAGCAGAAAACAGCTGTTACGCGAAGGAAGCAAGACTGATTCGTTTTCGACATGGTTGGCCATCTATTGATGGCCTTTTTTATTTTCTGTCATCCCGCATCATGCAATTTGATCACAATCATCTTCACAAATGAGATTATTTTTTGCGGCGAGCATCATTCTTTCTTGTGCCTGGATTTTGCATATTACCGCCTTTAGTCATAATAAAGTTGGAGGATGGCGTGTCGCTGAAAATTCAGGATGATTACTTACTATGTTTTTTCTCTATAGCAGAAGTTTTCTCCAATGCGACGGGGTTAGCAACGGTAGTCGTTGATGTTACAGGCAGAGCACTCTCTGATTGCTATAATTTTAATTCATTCTGTAAGCTGATGAGAGCGAATAAACGCTACAGTGTTGGTTGCCAAACGTGCGATAAACAGTGCTTTTTTGAGGCTCTGAAACAATGTAAGCCCAGAATATTCAGCTGCCATGCAGGGCTAAGTCTGTTCTCCATACCATTAATTTATGAGGAGAATCTGCATGGTTTTATTATCTGTGGTCAGGTTCGGGCTAAGTACCCGGAATATAAAACTATCATTGTTGACGATGAATTACGATGGATGAGAGATCCTCAAATAAAAGCCGAGTGGGATCAGCTTGTTGCAGTTGATAATAATACGTTGGTGGCATCGGCTAATTTATTGCATTTTATTGTTAACAATTTTGAGGTACAAGAAAAACAATCTGAAGTGGTGTTCGATAAACCGGCAAGTAACGTCCGGCACTATTTAACAGAGCTGTCTCGTCATGAGAAAAAACTACTGGCGGCACTGCGTTATATTGATGATAACCTGTATAGTGACTTATCCCTGGAGTCTGTGGCAGCACATGTCTGTTTAAGTGCGAATTATTTCAGCCGATTTTTTAAGAAACGCCAGGGCGTTAATTTTAAAACCTGGGTAAATCAGAAAAAAATGCAAAAGGCGGGGGAACTATTACATGATCCTGTTCATTCTATAGACAGTATTGCCCGGAAACTTCAGTACGCACAAACCAGCTATTTTTGTCGCGTTTTCCGGGCGGCGCATCAAACATCACCCCAGTCTTTTCGTCACGCAAGACTCTCGCAGTAAAGATGTTCAGGGAGGTTGATAGCGGCAGGAATGAAAGACAGACGATCGCTCAGCGTGACGACATCGCCAATGACGATCAGTGCAGGCGGCGTAATGTTGGCTTCCTGCGCTTTGCCCAGTAATGAACCGAGCGTACAGGTCAGGCGGCGTTGATTCTCCCGGGTCGCGGACATAATTAGCGCGGCGGGTGTGTCTGCTGCTTTCCCGCCCATCAACAGTTCTTCACAAATAAACGCCAGATTAGCGATACCCATGACGATAACCAATGTACCGTTCAGTTTGGCCAGCTGGCGCCAGTTCTGTTGCTGGTTACCTTCGCGTGTATGACCGGTCACCACGTGAAAACCAGAGGCGTAATCGCGATGTGTTACCGGGATCCCGGCACAGGTTAATCCCCCAATGGTTGAACTGATACCGGGGACGACTTCAAAAGGGATCCCCGGCTCAATAAGCCCTTCAGCTTCTTCGGCTCCACGGCCAAATACGTAGGGATCGCCACCTTTCAAGCGCACGATATTGTGATGCGTCTGAGCATACTGAACGAGAAGCGCATTGATTTCATCCTGTGGCACGCAATGAAATCCCGGATTCTTACCGACATTGATAAGCTCACAGTCAGCGGATGCCCATTCCAGAATCTTAGGATTGACCAACCTGTCGTAAATAATGACATCTGCTTGTTTAATGCACATCACTGCTTTGAGGGTGAGTAATGAAATATCACCGGGACCTGCGCCAACGAGCCAGACCTTTCCGAAAATTTTCACATTGTGTCCTTTATCACGTCTAACAAAAAAAGGCAGAACCACTCCGGAGAATGATTAAAAGCAGTCGTTTGCCTGTAAGTTATAACGCTGAATTTTCCTAAATTATCACAATGATAATATTGATTAATCTCGCAAAGTTTTTTCCACAATAAACAAGATGACTTGAAAAATTATTAAGAACTTATTGGCGCTATGTGTCTGAATTTAACCTTAATTAAATTGTGTTTATTGTTGTGCTTGAGTATTATTGGTTAATATTTATCCGCCATCAGTATGAACAAATCATGGATTGGATCAATGACATCAATGCCTGAAATAAAATATAACACTCGATGTTTGTTCGGGTGATATGAATTATTTTTTATAAATTAAACTATTTTTGTACGCTGCATATGGAAGAGGTTATGAGAGGAAAAATACCCAAAACGGAGTTGCTGGTAACTTTTGAAGTGGTTGCGCGTCACGAAAGTTATACCCGGGCAGCTGAAGAGCTGGCTTTAACACAAAGTGCTGTTTTCCGCCAGGTGAATGCGCTAGAGGATTTTCTTAATACAGCGCTATTTAATCATGCCAAAAAGCGCATTTTTTTAAATGCGGCAGGCAAACACTATTTAGCTATCGTTAAAGAAACACTGAACAAGCTTGAACGAGATACAACGACGATCATGACATGGCAGCCGACCGTACAAGTGATCGAACTGGCGGTTAACCCAACGTTCAGTACGCACTGGCTGATCCCAAACCTGCGTGAGTTCAATAAACTCAATCCTGATATTATCGTTAATATTCATTCTCTGGCGAATATTGGTGATTTTCTTAACCGGGAATATGACGCAGCGATCATGCGGGAAGATTTTTACTCGCCGTGGTCGGGGGTCGAGTACCTGTTCGAAGAGGAAATTCTGCCAGTGTGCAGCCGTTGCCTGCTTGCCGAACCGGACCGGAAGCTGTCCGTCGATGAACTGCTGAACGAATACCCGCTGTTGCATCAAAGTACCCGCATCAAAGGCTGGCAGGAATGGTTTGCGCTGTCCGATGTCAGCAGTCCGCTGGTGAATAAAGGTCCGAGATTTGATCTCTTGTCGATGCTGATTGCGGCGGTACGTTCCAACCTTGGCGTCGCATTGCTCCCCCGTTTTGCCATTCAACACGATCTGGATAGTGGGGATATGGTGATTCCTTGCGATGTTCCAATGCGCACCGGGAATCGATTTATCATGACGTGGCGGGAGGAGAAATCAGAATCCCTGCATTTGGAGATCTTCCGCAACTGGTTGCTAAATAAATCCGTGATGTCGGCTGCCTGATGGCGGCTTGCGCCTTATCAGGCCTACAGGTTTCGGTGTTCACCATAGGCCCGATAAGCGTATCGGTTTCGGGCAAAACGCCGGATGCGGCGTAAACGTCTTATCCGGCAAAAGAACGATTACCAGTCGATTCCTGGCTGTGCCTGAATGCCGCTATCAAAAGCGTGTTTAACCGGGCGAAGCTCGCTGACCGTATCGGCAAGTTCAAGTAACAGCGCATGGCAACCGCGCCCGGTGACAATCACGCTTTGGTCGGCAGGGCGATTTTCGATGGCGCTGATAACCTCCTGCGTATCCAGATAGTGATAAGCCAACATATAGGTGAGTTCGTCCAGCACGACCAGATCGTAATGCGCATCGGCCAGCATGCGCTTACTTTCCTGCCACACTGCGGTGGCCGCCTCGATATCGGCTTCCCGGTTCTGGGTTTCCCAGGTAAAACCGGTACCCATAATATGAAACTCCACGCCGAGAGGGTGCAGTGTGTTGTACTCGCCATTATCCCACTGGCCTTTAATAAACTGCGCGACGCCAACGGTTTTTCCGTGACCAACCGCGCGCGTCGCTGTGCCGAAGGCTGCGGTAGATTTTCCTTTACCGTTGCCGGTAAAGACCATCAGAATCCCTTTCTTCTCCGTTGCCGCCGCCACGCGGGTATCAACCTGCGCTTTCAGTTTCTGCTGACGCTGGCGGTGCCTGTCATTATTGGCTCGCGCTTCCATGGTGACTCCTTAATGTCCTGCCGGGCAGGTTGCGCAGCGATGCTGCTGCTCAAACTGGCTAAAGAAGTTATTGCCTTTGTCATCGACTAATACGAACGCAGGCATATTTTTAACTTCCATCATCCACACCGCTTCCATTCCCAGCTCAGGATATTCAAGGCACTGCAGGCTCTTCACATACTGCTGGGCCAGCAGAGCCGCCGCGCCGCCAATGCTGCCGAGGCTAAATCCACCGTGTTTGTGACAGGCATCAGTGACCTGCTGACTGCGATTACCCTTGGTGAGCATAATGAGACTTCCGCCTTGTGCCTGGAAAGCATCGACATACCCATCCATGCGTCCGCCGGTTGTTGGACCCATTGAGCCGCAGGCCTGGTTTTCGGGGGTTTTGGCGGGGCCGGCGTAATAAACGATATGTTTTTTCATGTATTCCGGCATCGGTTCGCCGTTATCCAGGCGCGCTTTGATGTTTGCGTGGGCGATATCTCGGGCAACAACAATTGGGCCGCTTAACGACAAACGAGTCCCGATGGGCAGGGCGGAAAGGTCATGCAGGATTTCGCGCAGCGGGCGATTCAGATCCAGTTGAACGGTCTGGGCGCCGTTTTCCACCCGCTGTGAATCAGGGATAAATTTGCCCGGGTTATGCTCAAGTTTCTCCAGCCAGATACCGTGTTTGTTAATTTTAGCCTTGATATTGCGGTCGGCAGAACAGGAGAGGGCCATGGCGATAGGGCAGGAGCCGCCGTGGCGTGGCAGGCGGATCACCCGGATATCGTGGGCAAAGTATTTCCCGCCAAACTGCGCGCCGATGCCAAACTCGCGGCTGGCATTGAGCAGCTCGGCTTCCAGCGCCGTATCGCGGAACGCCTGACCTAGCTCGTTCCCGCTGGTGGGCAGGTTATCGTAATATTTGGTTGATGCCAGTTTGGCTGTCTTCAGCGCCTGATCGGCAGATAATCCGCCAACCACGAAAGCGATGTGGTACGGCGGGCAAGCGGCGGTACCCAGCGATTTCATTTTTTCGATCAGGAAAGCCGTCAACTTCTCCGGCTGCAGAATAGATTTGGTTTCCTGAAATAGCGCCGCCTTATTAGCAGAACCGCCGCCTTTGTTGACGAACAGGAATTTATACTCATTACCCGGCGTGGCGCTGATGTCGATTTGCGCCGGCAGGTTAGTCTGGGTATTGATCTCGGTATACATGTCCAGCGGGGCATTTTGCGAGTAACGCAGATTGTTTTCGGTGAAGGTGGTATACACGCCTTTGCTTAAGGCTTCGGCGTCATCGCCGCCTGTCCAGACATGCTGTCCTTTGCAGGCCACAATAGTTGCCGTCCCGGTGTCCTGACAGTTAGGCAGGACGCCTTTGGCCGAAACCTCAGCGTTGCGCAGCAGTTGTAAAGCGACGTACTTATCGTTACCGCTGGCCTGCGAGTCGTGCAAAATGCTGGCTATCTGTTTCAAATGTCCGGCGCGCAGAAAAAATGAAGCCTCATAAAATGCCTGCTGTGCTAATAAGGTTAACGCTTCTGGCGCTACCTTAATCACTTCCTCTCCGTCTAACTCCGTTACCGTTACGTGCTGGTTACTCAGTAATTCATACTCGGTACTATCTTTACTCTGAACAAAGAGTTCCTGCCAGACAAATGGTTTAGACATGTTTACTTCTCACCTCTTCGTGTAGTTTGCCGGATGGCGCTTCGCTTATCCGACCTACATTGATGCGTTAGTCGTAGGCCGGATAAGCGAAGCGCCATCCGGCGTAAAGTTATTTGGTTAAAAAGACATTGGCTTTTGTCGCTTCGGCGACATATTCGATAGTTTGCTGGGCGCGAACGCTGTTACCGGCTTCGTCCAACGGCGGAGAATAGACGGCAATCGCATATTTGCCGGGTACCACCGCAACCATTCCGCCGCCAACACCGCTTTTCGCCGGAATGCCAACGGTATACAGCCATTTACCGCTGCCGTCGTACAGTCCGGAAATTGCCATTTCCGCCAACACCTGCGGAACATATTTTTCATTCAGCAACTGCTTACCGTTGAACGGTGACTTGCCTTTGTTCGCCAATACGGCACCCATTTTGGCCAGTTGCTCAACGGTGATATCCACCGAGCACTGACGGGTATAAATTTCGACGGCGTCGTCGGTATTGCCATAGAAGCTGTTATAGGATTCCATCAGTTTCGCCAGCGCCTGATTGTGCTGGTTGGTCTCCATCTCGGATTTGAATACCGGTTCGTTGACCGTCAGTGAGGCATCCGCCCAGACGTTCAGGTTGTCGAGGATTTTGTTCCAGCGATCGGTTTTGTCTTTGGCTTCAATCAGACTAACGGTGCTCATGGCTCCGGCGTTTACCAGCGGGTTTTCCGGCGCGCCTTTGGTCAGTTCAACGGCTAAACCGGAATTAAATGGCAGGCCAGTAGCATTAGCCCCGAGTTTATCCAGCACCACCTGAGGACCGTGCTGTTCCATGGCGAGCGCCATGGTGAAGACTTTACTCAGGGATTCCATGGGAAAGGGTTTGTTAACATCGCCAACCTGGTAGATCTTGCCGTCCACCGTAGCAATAGTGATGGCAAAATTATTTGGGCTGTAGGTCGCCAGGGCAGGGATGTAGTCGGCGACTTTTCCATCGTTATTACTTTTGTACTTTTGATGCGCCTGTTCTATCAGTCTGGCGTAGTCCGGCGCGGTTTGCGCGAATGAGGTAGCGCTAAACAAGACGCTGAAAGAAAAGAGACTCACGCCGAGCAGAGTTTTAGTCATGGTGCTTTCCTGTTGGGGTACTTATCATGCGCCGGATGGCGGCGTACCGCCTGATCCGGCCTACGGATAATTAAACGTTATGTAGGCCGGATAAGCGCAAGCGCCATCCGGCAATAACGAGGTATCAGGACATCGCAACTTCTGACGGTTCGGTAACCGGACGTTCCTGTTCCGGTGACTTCACTGGCGCAGTTCCACGGCAACCCTGGCCGAAGTGTTCGCCTTCCCAACGGCCCACAATGGCAGCGCCCATGGCGTTACTCATGACGTTGGTGGCTGAACGACCCATATCGAGGAACGGATCGACGCCCATCAGCAGGATCAAACCGGCTTCCGGAATGTTGAATTGGTTCAGGGTAGCGGCGATAACGACCATCGAGGCACGCGGTACACCCGCCATCCCTTTAGAGGTCAGCATCAGAATTAACAACATGGTAATTTGCTCGCCCATGCTCAGTTCGATATTGCACGCCTGAGCAATAAAGACGGTGGCAAAGGAGCAATAGGCCATGGAACCTACGAGGTTAAAGGAGTAACCAATAGGCAGAACGAAGCTGGCAATTTTTGACGATACGCCGAATTTTTCCAGCTTATCCAGCGTGCCCGGGAAGGCGGCTTCAGAACTGGACGTGGTAAAGGCCAGCAGCGCCGGTTCGAAGATTGATTTAGTGAGACGGCTGATGCAAGGACCAACAATGAGTGTCGACAGGCCAATCAGAATTGCCCACAGCATGCCCAGTGTCAGGTAAAACTCGCCCATAAAGATACCGGCGCTGACCATGACACCCAGACCACGTTCGGCAATCAAACCTGAAATAGCGGCAAAAACGGTCAGTGGCGCAAACAGCATGACGTAGCCTGTCAGCTTCAGCATCACGTGCACCAGGGAATCCAGAACCTTCACGATAGGCTCGGCTTTTTCACCGATTGCGGCCAGGCTGCAACCAAGGAAAATGGAGAACACCACGATCTGCAGGATTTCGTTCCGCGCCATCGCGTCAACGATACTGGTTGGTACGGCATGTGAGATAAAGACTTTCAGCGTGAAGGGTTCAGACTTAACGGCGGCAACAGCGCCTGCGTCATGAGCAACAAAGTTGATGCCTGCGCCCGGTTGGAAGATATTAACGATAACCAGACCCAATGCGATCGACAGCAGTGAGGCACAAATAAACAGGAAAAAGGTTTTAGAAAATATACGACCCAGCGTTTTGGCATCACCCATCTTGGCAATACCGACAACCAGCGTTGAAATAACCAATGGCGCAATAATCATCTTCACCATACGTAAGAATATAGTGGTGAAAATGGAAATATCCTGTGCATATGATTTTGCTGTTTCAGCCGCGGCCATATTATTAATGGCCACCCCGGCAATCATGCCGAGTATCAGGCCTAATATGATCATCTTCGTTAAACTAATTTTCTTCATGTGTACTCCATCGGATAAAGGTTGGTAATTGGAATTGTGTAGGGTGGCGTGCGCCTGAGCCTGGACAGCAGCTCAGACGCACGCCTGTTGTGACCAACCGCATGAATATTCGAAGCACTGTGATACAGCTGAACTCTGTGCTCCAATGGCTGTTATTGTGTTTTTTTGTTACAGATCGAATTCAATACTTAATAATGGTGCGTGTTGCTGCGCGCCATAAACATCATTGTCACCGACATTGCCGGAAATAATATCGCGCGGCATGACAATTTTTACTGCATTAGCGGGATCAAACCACACAATATTGTGAATAAAGTCAGGTTCGACATTATATAACCCAGCAATAAGTTGCGGAGTTAATTGCTCCGAACGCTTTACTCGCTGATAGTCTTCCCGGGTTTTAAATAAAATATCTAAAACCAGTTCGTACGGTCCGGCGTTTTTCGAGCGAATAACTTGCGCCAGTGAACAAATTGACTGTTTCATGCCTGAACTCCTTCTGGCGTCACCTGTTCAATGTGGAAATCAAAACGCAGCGCATCGCTTGCTTCAATCAGGTGATAGATCGAGAACTCATACACCGGTCCACTTTGAATATCAGATGGCGAGAACGGGAAGGCGAGGTTGCCCGCCGTCGCAATGCGATTCTCATAGCCGTAGTGCAGCAGGGTAGAGCGCACCAGCGAGCAAACGCTGTTGGCGATATCCTGCGTCGGTGCGACGACATCCAGTAAAATCCCCAGTTCGTGACCGGCGGTTTTCATCGGTTCATGGTTGCCCATCACGCCGTTCTTCCCGTACAGGTGGAACGTCATGCGGATGCTGTCGTCATTCAGGGAGAGGTTACGTGCTACGCTTGCCTGGACCTCTTCGAGAATGGTGTCAATTCCGGCAATCATAATCGGGTCGCGCGTTCCGGCGATGGTCAGGCAGCGGAAGCCAACCTGACGCGCGCCTTCCAGTTTCAACGCATACGGTGTTTCTTCATGACGTGAACCGCTGACATACACTTCGCCCTCGTTAACCTGGGTAAAGGTGCACGCTTTCAGGTTCAGCACACCGCCGGGTCCCGGCAGGAAGTACGGATCGGACTTCTCATACAGGGTGTGCGCCGCAGCAGAAGTTTCAGTGAACTTACGCTTGGGATTGAACGCCTTCAGCGTAAAGCCGTTGTCGTCGATAATGCCCATCGCACAATCGGAGCCAGAGCCGGGGGTGGCAGCAATGGCAGCACACTCAAGGATCTTACCGCAATGCAGCGCCAGACCTTCATCAAAGCCCTGCATAATCGGCAGCGCGGCGAAGCAGGCCGGATCGTAGGCACGTCCGCCCAGCACCACTTGCGCACCGGCTTTCAGTGCGCGCTGGAAAGGCTCGATACCCATCTGCGCGACGATGTAGGTACTCTCTTCAATCGCCTCGTGAGTCAGTTCAGGCACAAAATCGAGCGCGGTGATTTTGCCGTTATCCAGCGCCTGATGAACGATTTCTTTGTCGACATCAGACGGGATCAGCGCCATTGAGAAGGACAGTTTTTCTTCCTGTGCGATCTCATGGATAATCTGGCGACACCACTCCAGATGCGGAGCTGCGCCAGAACCACCGGCGGTGCCGATCACGACCGGGATGTTATTCTTAACGCCCGCCACGATCATATAGCGCAGATCGCGTTTTACCCCAGCCCTGTCGGTAAAGGGTTTACCTGCCCCCAGGTAGTGGGGGCCAGGATCGGAGGAACCTGCGTCAACAGCAATAAGATCCGGTGACTCTTCCATGGCTTTACGAAAACTCTCTTCCGGGAAGCCATAACCCAGGATAGCCGTCGGCGATAAGATCTTAAATGTGCGAGCCATCTCTTAATCCTTAGTTTGCAACAACGCGATGGTGCGATTCATCTCGTTAAACACGATGTTGAGACCTTCATCGAATCCCATGCCAGGTTTGACCAGCATACGCATCGGACGCGCGGCAAGCGCCACGTGTACGCAGGTGCGGGCGCTGATCTCGGTTTCGTTACAGGTACCGCCCTGGTAGGCTTCCATGGCATGTTTGTTGCAGTACAACACTGCATCAACAATGTTATGAATGCCGCCAAGATCAGGGGTTTTGATCTGTACCATGTGGCAGCTGCCCGCATCGGTAAAGTCCACGATATCCTGATAGGTGTTACACCATTCGTCGGCGACAATTTTCACGCCGGAACCCAGACGGGTCAGCTCTTTGGTGATAGCGGTCAACATGCGGATCTGATCCGGCTTGTTACCGGCATCTACCGGCCCTTCGATATACAGCGGCAGGCCCTGAGCTTCGGCTTCCAGGCTGGCGATGTATTCGGCGCAGCGCACGGGATCCATATCGAAGATCAGACCGATCGTGCCGTACACATCAATATGCAGCGTTGGGTGATAACGTTCGCTGGTGCGCAGGCTTAAGATGCGGTCGGACAACCAACGTACATACTCACGCAGTTTTTCGCCTTTAAAGCCCAGCTTCTCTTCCACGTTGTTGATCAGCGCATGCGGCAGAACGTCCACACCTTTGAGGATCATCTTGTCAACGGCGATATAACGGTCATCGCCGCTCTGGCCAAATAATGGAATGGCTTCCGGCACGCACGGCAGTTGCCATTCATCGCAAACCACTTCAGTTTTCAGACGACCGGTGGCCAGCGCCGCCGCGTCAAGCAGTGCCTGAGACAGACCATAACGAACGGCGGTATGCAGCAGATGGCCGTCAATACGCAGTTGGTCAAAGAAACGGGCGTTCGGCAGGAACGCATCAACGTCACGGCCTTCCAGCAGCGGTTTGATGTGATCGTTGAGGAACGGAATGAAATTTTCTGCCAGGAATAGCGGATCACGGCCACCTGCACCTGAGTACTGCACCGCTGCACAATCGCCCACCGCTACCGCGCCATTTTCCAGAATCAGTTGCACGGAAACGCATTCACCCGCTTGACGAACAGAGGTAAATCCAGGTGTTACCGGATCGCCGGTATAGATAAACCCGTCATGACCGGCGCCATTTTTGATGGCCTGCTGATCGTCAAAATAAAATGAGGAGTAGCCAGCGGTGAAAAGGGCCTTTTTGATTTTCATTATGGTCTTCCTATTAATTTACTGTGGGATACGGCGTTGATGTCATCAATGACCATCTGGAAAGAAGGCTTGCGGCCTTCAAAATGTGCGCGCTCTGCGACATAGTCGTGGTGCAGGGCGAGAATATCTTTCGGCAGCGGAACCGCACCGGCTTCGAGAATACGGATAGCACCTGTGTTATCGCGCACCGGCAGAATTTTGCCTGCGTTGCAAGCGGCAGGTGCGAACGGTACATCCAGTACGCCAGCTTCAAAGGCCAGCACCGTGCCGCGCGCAATGTCGCCATTGCCCAGTTCGAAGACTTTTTTCAGCACTGCGCGGACTTCGCTCTTAATCAGATCAACTTCCTGTTCGACGGCAGCGCATTGCGGGAATTTCTGGTCGCTGACCATGTTGAGCATCTGGCGTGACGCTTTCAGTCCCTGGGCGTTGGCTGCAGCCGTTGGGATACCGAACGCTTCGTGCGGGCTTTTGGTGATCACTTTTGTGGCACCGGACATACCGGCAACCGCCGCACCCCAGGCGATAACGGAGAAGGCTTTCGCTTCATCTTCCGGGAATCCGCCCATCCACTGGTGGAAAACGGTACTCAGTTCGTAATCGTCGAAGCCATGGTTATGGAAGTATTCGTGGGACAGTTCACGCAGCGCCTGAATGGCGGCGATATCCTGAGTCAAACTACCGACCTGGCCGTAGCCGACGGTAATGGACTTCACGCCTTGTTCCAGTGCCAGCAGACCTTCGATAATCGCTACCGAGTGGGACATAAACGGGGGGATCAGGGTGCCAGTCAATGGGCCAAACGGTTCACGGTTGATGCGAATACCATTTTCTTCGTACAGTCCCATCAGGCGATCACAGTACTGCCAGTCACGAATGGATTTTTCCAGGGTGACGCGTTTGGCGTAAGGGATGTTGTAGGAGATACCGCCGCCTTCGTAGCTGGTGAAGCCACTGGCCATGGCGATTTCTGCCAGCAGACGTGCATCTGGCGTACCGTGGCGGACCTGGATTGGTTTTTCCAGCGACTCAGTCATACGGCGGCAGGCAGCAACCCCATGATTGACGACGGGTAAACCATTCAGTTTGGAGGTGCCCGCCTCGATAGATTTTTGGATCCCGACAGCTGCTTCTTCATAGCGGTTCAGACGGGTGTAGGCATCGATGGTACTTGGCAGGAGGTCACATTCTTCCTGCAATGTTTTAAGCAGCTCGATATGCTCATCCATGAGTGCGACGCCTGCACGCGGCTGGCTCAGTGTTTTACCTTCTTGATCGGCCTTCAACAGCGCGAGGGAGAAGCGTTTTGAATCTGGAATTGATTGCTGGTACTTCACGCCATCTTCGAAGTTCTCAACGTCTTTGCCGGTTTCCCAGGTTTGCAATACCTGGTGCCTTTCGGTCATGAATTCGTCGTGGGTCAATTTTTTATTTCGAAGTTCCATTCGTAGCTGCCTTTAGTTTTGTAGGGTTAAACACTGAATGCTGGTGCGAGCAGCGGCTTGCGGGTACAGCCTGGCGACATTTGCCAGTAGCGGGAGCAGGCCATATGAATCGCGGTAATACTCAAACTGATTCGGTAACAGAATTCTTTTACCCTGGTCGTCCAGCTCCCGGTATTTAAGCCAGTTATGGATATCGAACTGGCTGGCACGAGAGAGCCATCCACCTGAACCGACGACTTTGCGTACGGTGGTGAGATCGCGACCCATCTGTAAATCCACGTTACCGACGCAGGTGCAAACCTGCTTCTTAGTGCCCGCGTGGCGCTCAGTGGCATAGCCCACGCACAAACCGGCTAACAGAGTGTCGAAATATTTCTCTTCCGCGTTGACCGGCAGGTAGTCCGGCTGCCCAACCAGATGACGCAGGTAGCGATAAAACGCCTCCTCACGTTGTGGCTGTTGGGCGAAAACAACTTTCACCATATCCTGCGTGCTTTCTCCCACCACGACGGCGGAAACGCGCATGCCCAGGTCACCTTCAACGGTACGTTTGACGAACGGTTCAGGAACACCATGCAGGACAGTGTCGGGGGAGAGGGTATTCGCGCTGGCCGAATAGACATCCGTGGTGGCTCCGCCCATATCAATCAGCATGAACTCCTTCCATGCGTTGTCGTAATCGCTAATGGCTTTGACTAACTCATAGACCGTCCATGGCGTCGGCATTGGCTCTTCGCCTGTTTCGCCGACAATGACGTCCAGACCTTTACCTTTGACAATGCGTGACAAGAACACATCGCAAATCGCCTGGCGCGCGGCAAACGGATTCGGGTGATCGAGGTCAGGAAGAATGTTGTCTACCGTGGTCAGATCTTTGTGTCCCAGAATCGTTTGTATTTCGTCCTGAATGTCCCGGTTTCCGGCGTAGATAATGGCGCAATCAAGCTTTGAACCTGCCAGCGCGTGCGCATTCGCCAGGCCGTAGCTTTCTTCACCGCCGTCTGTACCGCCGGTAAACAACAGAATATCTGGTGGTGATGATTCCAGCTCCTGGATGTCATGACGGTTCAGCTTGTACGAATAATATTGCGCGATTTTCGCTCCCGCCGAATGGGCGGTAACTTTTGCCGATTCCAGCGTAATGGAAGGCACCAGCCCCATTGCTGCTACGGCAAGTCCACCTTTGGCCGAGGAGGAGTATTTCAACTGCACTTCACCACTTTTCAGTAACGGGCGAGCATCGGCAACGTTCAGCACCTGATTCAGGCTGGCAAAAAAACCGTCTGCCAGATGATGTGTGGTGGTTGGGGTCAGGACATGGTTTACCAGGGTTAATTCCTCACCTTCATGGGCGAAGAGGGCTGCCTTGGTCCATGTCGAGCCGATATCGACAGAAACTGTTTGCATCAGATGGCCTCTTCCAGGCAACGCTGCTCGAGGCCTTTGTGTTGGTGAATATCATTAGTGATAAGCGCGCAGACATCTTCCAGGTCGTGGCTCGGTGCGAAGACGCGGTTAAATCCCATCTCTTTAAACTTCACTTCCACATCGGCGAAGTCATGTTTACCTACGACCAGGTTGCCGCCGACATACAACAGGATGTCGCCGAGGCCACGTTCGATGCAGCGCTCACGCAGTCCGAGGCAGTCAATGTCGCCGTGGCCGTAGATGGAGGACACCACGATGGCATCGGCGCCTGTTTCAATTGCGGCATCAATATATTCATCCTGGCTCACCATCACCCCGAGGTTGATTACGTGAAAATCATGAGCAGTAAAAACGCGATCCAGAACTTTATTGCCTACTGCATGGCAGTCAGCACCGATGACGCCAATAACAAGTGTAGATTTCTTCATGGGTAATCCTCTGTAGGGCTGATGGTCAATAAGTAAAAAATATTTCTAATATTTAGAACATGGATTGTGACAACCTCTTAATAGGTTTGGAGTTTCAGTGGAAGCGGAAAAGGAAGCAATTGATCTATTTTCAAAATATCCTGCATAAAACGATTGTTATATTTTATTTTCATAAAAATTCATTTAAATCAGTATGTTATAAATTTATTTACATTGGTTATTTTATTTATTAGCGAATTGCCTAATAAACCACTTGCGATGTTTGTGATCGAAATCTTATTTTGTGGTGCAGGCTTTATTAGGGGCGTTTTTAATAATTTCGAAAATGATATTCGCTAAATAACTTGTGAACGACATAACGGTTTTTTATTTATTAATCTTATATGTCGTAAATATTTTTTGTTAAATTTAAGATAAAAATGATAATGAATTGTTTGGAATATATTCATTCTTTGTCGTAGAAGCGATGTTGTGGTTGGAGTGATAACTTACAGTGATGATTTAAGCGAAACGGCGGGTCTCTGCAGGGAGATCGCCAAACCTCAGGGCGTCGGTCAATGCTTGCCGCTTCGCTTCCAGTTGAGATAGTTACATTGTGGTGTTAATTATAAGTGAAATTAAAATTAATTATTTGTATTAAATAATGGCTACGGAGCTTGCTAAACAAAAAACTGTGAGCTACCCAGCAATAGTGACTCTTTATCTGTCCATAATTTTGTCCCCCCCACTGGTTAAAAGATCGTGTAGATTTAAATAAATATTCTATCATTTGTAGTAACGGCAATTACTCATTGAAAAACATATTGTTAACATGATGTTCACTAGTTGCACTAGTGATAAACACTATTAACATTAAAATTGAAAATTGATTTAAATCAATGTTTAAAACTTGGTAAACATCATCAAATGAGGTTAAATTGCTGCAGATCAA
This sequence comes from Citrobacter sp. Cpa228, assembly GCF_030333085.1. Classification (NCBI taxonomy): domain Bacteria; kingdom Pseudomonadati; phylum Pseudomonadota; class Gammaproteobacteria; order Enterobacterales; family Enterobacteriaceae; genus Citrobacter; species Citrobacter sp. Cpa228. The sequence goes on from NZ_JAOWGQ010000043.1 coordinate 257,975, forward strand.
ATTGGTCTGAAGGTGATAAATTAGCTATAAATTGATCACTATCGAAAAATGCAAATTTACCTCGATAAAAACCTGTTTATTGTAAGGATTTTACGGCGTAATATAATTGCGGGATCAATTTGAGTGTTTTATTAACATGTTTGTAACTTTTCCATCATTGTCCTTTCTTCAAATGAGAAGAAAGAGCAGCGGCGGAAGGAAGCAAATAAATTTGTATTGGGGCATGCGTGTGACCCTTTCTAACGGGGTTCACTCTCGGAGTCTTCATGCGATGAGCAAGGAGTCATGATGTTAGATATAGTCGAACTGTCGCGCTTACAGTTTGCCTTGACCGCGATGTACCACTTCCTGTTTGTGCCACTGACGCTCGGTATGGCGTTCTTGTTGGCCATCATGGAAACGGTCTACGTCCTTTCCGGCAAACAGATTTATAAAGATATGACCAAGTTCTGGGGCAAGTTGTTTGGTATCAACTTCGCTCTGGGTGTGGCAACCGGTCTGACCATGGAGTTCCAGTTCGGGACTAACTGGTCTTACTATTCCCACTATGTAGGGGATATTTTCGGTGCGCCGCTGGCGATTGAAGGTTTGATGGCCTTCTTCCTCGAATCCACCTTTGTAGGTCTGTTCTTCTTCGGCTGGGACCGTTTGGGTAAAGTCCAGCATATGTGCGTCACCTGGCTGGTGGCCTTAGGTTCAAACCTGTCCGCACTGTGGATTCTGGTTGCGAACGGCTGGATGCAAAACCCAATCGCTGCGGATTTCAACTTTGAAACCATGCGTATGGAGATGCTGAGCTTCTCTGAACTGGTGCTCAACCCGGTTGCTCAGGTGAAATTTGTTCACACTGTGGCTTCTGGTTATGTTTGTGGCGCGATGTTCGTTCTGGGTATCAGCTCCTACTATATGCTGCGCGGCCGTGACTTCGCGTTTGCTAAACGTTCTTTTGCTATCGCCGCCAGCTTTGGTATGGCTGCCATTTTGTCTGTTATCGTTCTCGGTGATGAATCTGGTTACGAAATGGGCGACGTGCAGAAAACCAAACTTGCTGCTATTGAAGCCGAGTGGGAAACCCAACCTGCACCGGCATCCTTTACGCTGTTCGGTATTCCGGACCAGGATGCGCAGGAAAACCATTTTGCGATTCAAATTCCTTATGCTTTGGGCATCATTGCTACCCGCTCCGTTGATACACCGGTCATTGGTCTGAAAGACCTGATGGTGCAGCACGAAGAGCGTATTCGTAACGGCATGAAAGCGTATCAACTGCTGGAAGAACTGCGTGCTGGTAGTACCGATCAGGCTGTTCGCGACCAGTTCAACAGCATGAAGAAAGATCTGGGTTATGGTCTGCTGCTGAAACGCTACACGGACAACGTCACCGACGCGACCGAAGCGCAAATTCAGCAAGCCACGAAAGACTCTATCCCTCGTGTTGCACCGCTGTACTTCGCATTCCGTATTATGGTGGCGTGCGGCATCCTGATGCTGGCTATCATTGCTGTGTCCTTCTGGACCGTGATTCGTAATCGTATCGGCGAGAAAAAATGGCTGCTGCGCACCGCGCTGTATGCGATTCCGCTGCCGTGGATTGCCATTGAATCCGGTTGGTTTGTCGCAGAGTACGGTCGTCAACCGTGGGCAATTGGTGAAGTGTTACCAACAGCCGTAGCGAACTCTTCGCTGACCGCTGGCGACCTCATCTTCTCGATGCTGTTGATTTGCGGCCTGTATACCCTGTTCCTGGTGGCTGAACTGTATCTGATGTTCAAGTTCGCACGCCTTGGGCCGAGTAGCCTGAAAACCGGTCGTTATCACTACGAGCAGTCCACCGTGACTTCTCAGCCGGCACGCTAAGACAGGAGTCGTCAAATGATCGATTATGAAGTATTGCGTTTTATCTGGTGGCTGCTGGTTGGCATTCTGCTGATTGGTTTTGCGGTCACTGATGGCTTCGACATGGGGGTGGGCATGCTCACCCGTTTCCTCGGTCGTAATGATACCGAGCGTCGAATTATGATTAACTCCATCGCCCCGCACTGGGACGGTAACCAGGTTTGGCTCATCACCGCGGGTGGCGCACTGTTCGCTGCCTGGCCGATGGTGTATGCCGCTGCGTTCTCCGGTTTCTATGTGGCGATGATCCTGGTACTGGCGTCTTTGTTCTTCCGTCCGGTCGGTTTCGATTACCGCTCCAAGATTGAAGATATGCGCTGGCGCAACATGTGGGACTGGGGCATCTTCATTGGTAGCTTCGTTCCGCCGCTGGTTATCGGTGTTGCGTTTGGCAACCTGCTGCAAGGTGTTCCGTTCCACATGGATGAGTACATGCGCTTGTACTACACCGGTAACTTCTTCCAGTTGCTGAATCCGTTTGGTCTGCTGGCAGGGGTTGTGAGCGTAGGGATGATCATCACTCAGGGCGCCACCTATCTTCAGATGCGTACCGTGGGCGAGCTACACCTGCGTGCACGTACCACCTCACAGGTTGCGGCGCTGGTGACTCTGGTTTGCTTCGCACTGGCCGGCGTTTGGGTTATTTACGGTATTGATGGTTATGTTGTGACTTCCGCTCTGGATCACCACGCCGCCTCTAACCCGATGACCAAAGAAGTGGCACGTGAAGCGGGCGCATGGATGGTGAACTTTAACAATGCACCTATTCTGTGGCTGGTTCCTGCTCTGGGCGTGGTTCTGCCGCTGCTGACCATTCTGACTTCTCGTATGGAGAAAGGGGCCTGGGCGTTCATCTTCTCCTCACTGACGTTAGCCTGCATCATCCTGACTGCCGGTATCGCAATGTTCCCGTTTGTGATGCCATCCAGCACCATGATGAATGCGAGTCTGACCATGTGGGATGCAACGTCCAGCCAGCTGACGCTGAATCTGATGACGTATGTAGCTTGTGTGTTCGTACCGATCATTCTGCTGTACACCGGCTGGTGTTACTGGAAGATGTTTGGTCGCATCACCAAAGAAGATATTGAAAGCAACACCCACTCTCTGTACTAAGTAAGGAGCTTAAAATGTGGTATTTCGCATGGATTTTGGGAACGCTTCTTGCCTGTGCATTTGGGATAATCACAGCGCTGGCGCTTGAGCACGTTGAATCAGGCAAGGCCGGACAAGAAGATAGTTGATGATCAACATTATCGCGATGGTATACAACGCGATGGACAAGCGCCCCTTGCGGGCGCTTTCCTTTGTGCTGGCAATCGTGTTGGCCGGCTGCATATTCTGGGATCCGTCACGTTTCGCGGCCAAAACCAGTACGCTTGAAATCTGGCATGGTTTTCTGCTGATGTGGGCGGTCTGCGCAGGCATCATTCACGGCGTTGGCTTCCGTCCTCGCGCCGTACATTGGCAGGGCATCTTCTGCCCGCTGATCGCAGATATCGTCCTCGTTGTTGGTCTGATTTTCTTCTTCTTTTGAATAAGAAACATCCTTAAATATTTATGGGCTTGCATAAGCCCATAATTTTTTACTCTCCGTTTACTTTCCCCCATTCCAAAGCACCATTCCCGCGCGTATAGTAGCGAAGTTTGAAAGCACTAACCTAATTGCATTACCGGGATGTAAAGTGAAGACAGCGCGATATACAACGACATTCTTGATGCATCGCGGCGGCAAGAACGCGAGTCACCAGGAGCTTACAAAGTTAAGCGACCGGTGTGAGTGGGCAAAGCCAACAAAGAGGCAGTAAGAATGAATAAGTATATTTTCCGATGGCCGGTTCGTGTCTATTATGAAGACACTGATGCCGGTGGGGTGGTTTATCACGCCAGCTACGTCGCTTTTTATGAAAGAGCACGCACAGAGATGCTGCGTCATCATCACTTCAGTCAGCAGGTTCTGTTGGCCGAACGTGTAGCCTTTGTGGTGCGCAAGATGACCCTGGAGTATTTTGCGCCTGCCCGGCTTGACGATATGCTCGAAGTCCAAACCGAAATTACGTCAATGCGTGGCACCTCATTGGTTTTCACGCAACGCATTGTCAACGCAGAGAACGTCGTGCTGAATGAAGCCGAAGTTCTGATTGTTTGCGTTGATCCACTCAAAATGAAGCCTCGTGCGCTTCCCAAGTCTATTGTCGCGGAGTTTAAGCAGTGACTGACATGAATATCCTTGATTTGTTCCTGAAGGCAAGCCTTCTGGTTAAACTTATCATGTTGATTTTGATTGGTTTCTCAATCGCATCCTGGGCCATTATTATCCAGCGGACCCGTATTCTTAATGCTGCTTCACGTGAAGCCGAAGCGTTTGAAGACAAGTTCTGGTCCGGCATTGAATTGTCGCGTCTGTATCAGGAAAGCCAGGGGCGTCGTGATAACCTGGCGGGTTCAGAGCAAATTTTCTACAGCGGGTTCAAAGAGTTTGCTCGTTTGCATCGGGCAAATAGCCACGCGCCGGAAGCGGTCGTTGAGGGGGCTTCCCGTGCGATGCGTATCTCGATGAACCGTGAGCTGGAAACGCTGGAAACGCATATTCCATTCCTCGGCACTGTCGGCTCCATCAGCCCGTATATCGGTCTGTTCGGTACCGTTTGGGGGATCATGCACGCATTTATCGCGCTGGGCGCGGTAAAACAGGCAACCCTGCAAATGGTTGCACCGGGTATCGCGGAAGCGTTGATTGCAACGGCCATCGGTCTGTTTGCGGCAATCCCGGCGGTTATGGCTTACAACCGACTGAATCAGCGCGTGAACAAGCTGGAACTGAATTACGACAACTTTATGGAAGAGTTCACCGCGATTCTGCACCGCCAGGCGTTTACCGTTAGCGAGAGCAACAAGGGGTAAACCATGGCCAGAACGCGTGGACGAGGTCGTCGCGAACTTAAGTCCGAAATCAATATTGTACCGTTGCTCGACGTACTGCTGGTGCTGCTGCTGATCTTTATGGCAACCGCGCCGATCATTACGCAGAGTGTGGAAGTCGACCTGCCGGATGCGACCGAATCGCAAGCCGTCAGCAGTAACGATGAACCGCCGGTCATTATTGAAGTTTCCGGTGTTGGGCAATACAGCGTGGTGGTTGAGAAAGACAGGATGGATCAACTGCCGCCGGAGCAGGTTATCGCGGAAGCGAAAAGCCGCCTGCAGACCAATCCGAAAACGGTATTTTTAATCGGTGGTGCGAAAGACGTGCCTTATGATGAAATAATTAAAGCGCTGAACTTGTTACACAGTGCAGGCGTAAAATCGGTTGGCTTGATGACGCAGCCAATCTGATGACGGCGTTTTGCTGGCTTGAAAGATAGCGCGTAACAGGCGAACAGTTTTTTGGGAACCGAGAGTGTCAAAGGCAACCGAACAAAACGACAAGCTCAAAAGGGCGATAATTATTTCAGCGGTGCTGCATGTTATTTTATTTGCAGCGCTGATCTGGAGTTCGTTCGATGAGCACATTGATGCTTCAGCCGGCGGCGGTGGCGGTTCGTCCATCGACGCCGTTATGGTCGATCCTGGTGCTGTTGTTCAACAGTACGACAGGCAGCAGCAACAGCAGGCAAGTGCGAAACGTGCAGAAGAACAGCGTGAGAAACAGGCGCAGCAGCAGGCCGAGGAGCTTCGTGAGAAGCAGGCGGCAGAGCAAGAGCGTCTGAAACAGCTGGAGAAAGAACGTTTAGCGGCGCAGGAAAAAGTGCGCGAGCAGGCGGAACAGCAGAAACAGGCTGAAGCCGCTGCGGCGAAAGCGCAGGAGCAACAAAAGCAGGCTGAAGAGGCTGCGGCGAAGGCTGCTGCAGACGCGAAAGCCAAAGCAGATGCTCAGGCGAAACAAGCGGCAGATGCCGCGAAGAAAGCCGCTGCTGATGCCCAGAAGAAAGCTGAAGCTGAAGCTGCAAAAGCGGCTGCCGATGCTAAGAAGGTAGCTGAGGCGCAGGCTGCCAAGGCCGCCGCAGACGCAGCGAAGAAAGCGCAGGCTGAAGCCGCTAAACAAGCTGCGGCTGAAAAAGCTGCCGCTGAGAAAGCAGAAAAAGCCGCCGCCGCGAAAGCCGCTGCGGCTGAAAAAGCCGCCGCTGACAAGAAAGCTGCTGCTGAAAAAGCTGCGGCAGATAAAAAGGCTGCAGCCGAGAAAGCCGCTGCCGATAAGAAAGCTGCGGCAGATAAAGCCGCTGCTGCGAAAAAGGCTGCGGCCGAAAAAGCTGCAGCAGCCTCTGGCGTTGACGACTTGTTGGGCGACCTAAGCTCCGGTAAGAATGCACCGAAATCGGGTGGTGGAGCGAAAGGAAACGGCCAACCGGCGAAAGATAGTGGTACAAGTGGTGCAAATGGCGGTGCATCTGGTGCTGATATCAGTGCTTACGCATCTCAAATTCGTAATGCGATTCAGAGCCGTCTGTATGGCGCCGATTTGTATGCAGGGAAATCCTGCGTATTACATATCAAGTTAGCGCCTGATGGTCTGCTACTGGATGTGACTGAAGAGGGCGGGGATCCGGCATTGTGCCAGGCTGCGCTAACGGCTGCGAAAACAGCCAGAATTCCTAAACCGCCTAGCCAGGCTGTTTATGAAAAAGTAAAAGATGCCAAACTGGACTTTAAACTGTAATAACGGCCCCTGAGAAATCGGGGGAAACGGTCTAAGGTTGAGACAGAGTTCTGGTAGTTTTGTGTATTTGAGTTTGTTAACATTCTGCTAAATTATCGTGGGCGTTCCGTCCAGATAAGGGAGATATGATGAAGCAGGCATTACGAGTAGCATTTGGTTTTCTGATGCTGTGGGCAGCGGTGCTGCATGCAGAAGTACGTATCGAGATCACCCAAGGGGTGGACTCGGCACGCCCGATTGGTGTTGTCCCCTTCCAGTGGGCAGGGCCGGGTGCTGCACCTGAAGATATCGGTGGTATCGTGGGCGCTGACCTGCGTAACAGCGGTAAATTTAACCCATTAGACCGTTCTCGCCTGCCGCAGCAGCCGGGTACCGCGCAGGAAGTTCAACCTGCCGCATGGTCTGCCCTGGGTATTGATGCCGTGGTGGTAGGCCAGGTCACACCGAATCCAGATGGCTCCTACAGTGTTGCTTATCAACTGGTTGATACCGGTGGTGCACCGGGTACCGTACTGGCACAGAACACGTATAAAGTGAACAAGCAGTGGCTGCGTTATGCGGGCCATACCGCAAGTGACGAAGTGTTTGAAAAACTGACTGGTATTAAAGGTGCATTCCGTACCCGTATCGCTTATGTTGTTCAGACAAACGGTGGTCAGTTCCCGTACGAATTACGTGTGTCGGACTACGATGGTTACAACCAGTTTGTCGTTCACCGCTCTCCGCAGCCGTTGATGTCTCCGGCGTGGTCTCCGGACGGTTCAAAACTGGCCTACGTTACCTTCGAAAGTGGTCGTTCGGCGCTGGTTATTCAGACGTTGTCCAACGGCGCAGTGCGTCAGGTTGCTTCGTTCCCGCGTCACAACGGTGCACCTGCGTTTTCTCCGGATGGCAGCAAACTGGCGTTTGCCCTGTCTAAAACCGGTAGCCTGAACCTGTACGTTATGGACATCGGTTCCGGTCAGATCCGTCAGGTCACTGATGGTCGCAGCAACAACACGGAACCGACCTGGTTCCCGGACAGCCAAAACCTGGCCTTTACGTCTGACCAGGCCGGTCGTCCACAGGTGTATAAAGTTAACGTCAACGGCGGTGCTCCGCAGCGTATTACCTGGGAAGGTTCGCAAAACCAGGATGCTGATGTCAGCAGCGACGGTAAGTTTATGGTAATGGTAAGCTCGGCTAATGGTCAGCAGCACATTGCCAAACAAGATCTGGTAGCGGGTGGCGTACAAGTTCTGTCGTCAACGTTCCTGGACGAAACGCCAAGTCTGGCACCTAACGGCACTATGGTAATCTACAGCTCTTCTCAGGGGATGGGATCCGTGCTGAATTTGGTTTCTACAGATGGGCGTTTCAAAGCGCGTCTTCCGGCAACTGATGGACAGGTTAAATTCCCTGCCTGGTCGCCGTATCTGTGATAATAAATAATTGATTAATAAAGGAATCATTGAAATGCAACTGAACAAAGTGCTGAAAGGGCTGATGATTGCTCTGCCTGTTATGGCTATTGCGGCATGTTCTTCTAACAAGAACGCCAGCAATGACGGCAGCGAAGGCATGCTGGGTGCCGGCACTGGTATGGATGCAAACGGTAGCGGCAACATGTCTTCCGAAGAGCAAGCGCGTCTGCAGATGCAACAGCTGCAGCAGAACAACATCGTTTACTTCGATCTGGATAAGTACGATATCCGTTCTGACTTCGCCGCAATGCTGGATGCGCACGCTAACTTCCTGCGTAGCAACCCGTCTTACAAAGTCACCGTAGAAGGTCATGCGGACGAACGTGGTACTCCTGAGTACAACATCTCCCTGGGTGAGCGTCGTGCAAACGCCGTTAAGATGTACCTGCAGGGTAAAGGCGTTTCTGCGGACCAGATCTCCATCGTTTCTTACGGTAAAGAAAAACCTGCAGTACTGGGTCATGACGAAGCGGCTTACGCCAAAAACCGTCGCGCCGTACTGGTTTACTAAGAGAATTGCATGAGCAGTAACTTCAGACATCACCTGTTGAGTCTGTCGTTACTGGTTGGCATAGCGGCCCCCTGGGCCGCTTTTGCTCAGGCGCCAATCAGTAGTGTCGGCTCAGGCTCGGTCGAAGACCGAGTCACTCAACTCGAGCGTATTTCTAACGCTCACAGTCAGCTTTTAACCCAACTCCAGCAACAACTCTCCGATAATCAGTCCGATATTGATTCCCTGCGTGGTCAAATTCAGGAAAATCAGTACCAGCTGAATCAGGTTGTTGAACGCCAAAAACAGATATTGCTGCAGATGAATAATCTTGGCAGCGGTAGTGCGCCTGCGGCGCAGTCTGCGGCTGGCGATCAGAGTGGGGCGGCAACCCCGGCACCCGATGCCGGTGCTGCAGCTTCGTCAGGCGCTCCGGCGCAAACTGGCGATGCGAATACCGATTACAATGCGGCAATTGCCCTGGTGCAGGATAAATCCCGCCAGGATGATGCGATCGTTGCATTTCAGAACTTCATCAAAAAGTACCCGGACTCTACTTACCTGCCAAATGCGAATTACTGGCTCGGTCAGTTGAATTACAATAAGGGTAAAAAAGATGATGCAGCGTTCTATTTTGCTTCGGTAGTAAAAAACTTCCCGAAATCACCGAAGGCTGCAGACGCGATGTACAAAGTCGGCGTCATCATGCAGGACAAAGGTGACACAGCAAAAGCTAAAGCGGTTTATCAGCAGGTTATCACTAAATACCCTGGCACTGATGGCGCGAAACAAGCGCAAAAACGTCTTGGCGCGATGTAATGACCACCATGCGACCAGAAATCGTGTTATTTCTGGTCGTGTCGTGTGATTCCTAAGCAGTTGAGTAATTTACATCGAAATTTTTGTTGCGCTAAAATCTGAAATCAGTAATATATGCCGCCGTTGCCAAGGGATATCAAACAAACCAAAAGCAGCGCAAAAGTGGGTCGTTAGCTCAGTTGGTAGAGCAGTTGACTTTTAATCAATTGGTCGCAGGTTCGAATCCTGCACGACCCACCACTAACTCAGTTAGTAAGTAGTATCCAGCGTAGTATCGGGTGATTAGCTCAGCTGGGAGAGCACCTCCCTTACAAGGAGGGGGTCGGCGGTTCGATCCCGTCATCACCCACCACTCGGGGCGTTAGCTCAGTTGGTAGAGCAGTTGACTTTTAATCAATTGGTCGCAGGTTCGAATCCTGCACGCCCCACCACTATTTTGGTGGTTCCGAGTAAAAATTTTCAGGTGACATCCGAGCGGGTCGTTAGCTCAGTTGGTAGAGCAGTTGACTTTTAATCAATTGGTCGCAGGTTCGAATCCTGCACGACCCACCATCTCTGAAAGAATAAAGAAGTAAACCCCATATGGGGGCGTTAGCTCAGTTGGTAGAGCAGTTGACTTTTAATCAATTGGTCGCAGGTTCGAATCCTGCACGCCCCACCAGTGTAAAAAAGCGCCCTAAAGGCGCTTTTTTGCTATGCGCAGGATTTTTGATTCGAACCTGCTTGCCTGATGCGCTTAGCTTATCAGTCCTACAGACGACACTATTCACGTAGGCCGGATAAGACGTCAGTCGCCATCCGGCATTCATCACACGCAATTATTGTGACTTTCTTACGCCAATCCGCTATCTTGTTTAGCATATAAAACAAATCTAACCGAATACGGCGTGAGTCACGCTTTTAATCGGTTATTTCGTTAAGCCAGTAAAACGAGAAAGCAAGATGAGCGTGATGTTTGATCCAGAAGCAGCAATTTATCCGTTTCCGCCGAAGCCAGCGCCGCTGAGTGCGGATGAAAAGCAATTTTATCGTGAAAAAATCAAGCGCCTGCTGAAAGAGCGTGATGCCGTTATGGTCGCGCACTATTACACCGATCCTGAAATTCAGCAGTTGGCTGAAGAGACCGGTGGCTGCATCTCTGATTCTCTGGAGATGGCTCGGTTTGGCTCAAAGCATTCAGCCTCTACGCTGCTGGTGGCGGGCGTGAGGTTTATGGGAGAAACCGCCAAAATTCTTAGCCCGGAAAAGACTATCCTGATGCCGACCTTACAGGCGGAATGTTCATTAGATCTGGGCTGTCCGATTGATGCGTTCAGCGCATTTTGCGATGCGCATCCGGATCGTACCGTGGTGGTTTATGCCAATACCTCAGCCGCCGTAAAAGCACGTGCGGATTGGGTTGTAACGTCCAGTATCGCAGTGGAACTTATTGAGCATCTTGATAGTTTAGGTGAAAAAATAATCTGGGCCCCGGACAGACATCTGGGCAACTACGTGCAAAAACAGACCGGCGCAGACGTGCTCTGTTGGCAGGGAGCCTGTATTGTCCATGACGAATTTAAAACCCAGGCTTTAACACGCATGAAAGCGCTGTACCCTGATGCAGCGGTGCTGGTGCACCCAGAGTCCCCTCAGTCTATCGTTGATATGGCCGATGCCGTTGGCTCAACCAGCCAGCTCATCACCGCAGCTAAATCGTTACCGCATAAGCAACTGATTGTGGCGACTGACCGGGGTATTTTTTACAAAATGCAGCAGGCCGTTCCGGATAAAGAGCTACTTGAAGCCCCGACAGCCGGCGAGGGGGCTACCTGTCGTAGCTGCGCGCATTGCCCGTGGATGGCGATGAACGGCCTCAAGGCGATTGCTGAGGGGCTGGAACATGGCGGCGTGGCGCATGAGATACATGTTGATCACGCGCTGCGAGAAGGAGCGTTGTTGCCGTTAAACCGCATGTTGGAATTTGCGGCTACACTACGAGCGTAATGAATTTTTTTGCTCTGGGGGAAAAGATGGACTTTTTTAGCACGCAGAACATTCTGGTACATATTCCGATTGGCGCGGGTGGTTACGATCTGTCGTGGATCGAAGCCGTGGGGACGATTGCCGGGTTGTTGTGTATTGGCCTGGCGAGTCTTGAGAAAATCAGCAATTACGTCTTCGGTCTGATAAACGTCACGCTGTTTGCGATTATCTTCTTTCAGATCCAGCTTTATGCCAGCCTGTTGCTGCAAGTTTTTTTCTTTGCCGCCAACATCTACGGCTGGTATGCCTGGTCCCGGCAAACCAACCAGCATGAAGCGGAACTGAAAATTCGCTGGCTGCCGTTGCCAAAAGCGATCGGCTGGCTGGCGGCCTGCGTGGTAGCGATCGGCCTGATGTCGGTCTATATCGATCCGGTTTTTGCGTTCCTGACCCGCATTGCGGTCAACATAATGCAGGCATTGGGATTACAGGTTGCTGTGCCTGAACTGCAACCCGATGCCTTCCCGTTCTGGGACTCCTGCATGATGGTGTTGTCGATTGTGGCGATGATCCTGATGACACGTAAATACGTTGAAAACTGGCTGCTGTGGGTAATCATCAACGTCATCAGCGTGGCGATCTTTGCTCTGCAAGGCGTATATGCCATGTCGCTGGAATATATGATCCTGACGGTTATCGCCCTCAACGGGAGCAGGATGTGGATCAACAGCGCGCGTGAGCGAGGTTCCCACGCGCTGTCTCATTAATGGTGATGATGTGAGTGGCCGGACACGCCCTGATACAGGTGGCAGTCCGGTCCATTGCACGGCTGATATTCCATCTGGATCGTTGCGTGTTCAATCTGGTAGTGATGGATAAGGAAATGCTGAATACGCTCCAGCAACGCATCGTGATCGTGCGGTGGGATCACCTGCACATGCAGCGTCATTACCGGCTTTTCACCCACCATCCAGACGTGGACATGGTGCACATTGCGAACTTCGGGAATGTCCCGGCTGAGATGGCGCTGCAGTGCGGCGATATCCAGCGCCAGCGGAGCGCCTTCCAGCAATTCATTGACGCTATCTTTTAACAATCTCCAGGCACTGCGCAGCACCAGTACGGAAACCAAAATTGAGAGGATCGGATCCGCAGGTGTCCAGCCCGTCCAGATAATAATCAGCGCAGCGATGATCGCCCCGACCGAGCCGAGTAAATCCCCCATCACATGCAGCGCTGCAGCGCGGACGTTCAGGTTTTTCTCTTCACTACCGCGATGTAAAACCCAGAAAGCAAGCACATTGGCCAGTAAACCCGAAACAGCAATAACCATCATCATGCCGCCCGCCACGGGACGAGGTGTCTGGAAGCGCTCAATCGCCTCCCAGACGATTAAAATGGTGATAACGACCAATGCTATGGCATTAACGAATGCAGCCAGCGTCGTGAGCCTCAGCCAGCCGAAGGTGTGGCGTATTGTGGGCGGGCGACGGGAAAACTGGACGGCCAGCAGCGCGAAAAGCAGCGCTGCCGCATCCGTAAGCATATGCCCGGCGTCGGCCAGCAGCGCCAGTGAGCCTGAAAGTATTCCGCCCACCACTTCGACCAACATAAATCCCGCTGTAATGCAGAAGGCGAACATCAGTCGGCGGGCGTTATTGTCTTTGGGTTGCTCAGAGGAAGTATGAGTATGTGTGTGCGCCATTGTGCCATCCCTTTGTTATTCTCACCTTTACTGTATGACATCATACCGTTTTTGGGGGGATAAAATTAAAAAGGAGAGCTTCTATTCTCTCGTTATCAGCCACGTAAATATTGGGCGTTGCCTTACATTACAGTGGGTAAAAATCCACGATATGTATCGATAGCCAGCACAGAATTTTGAAAATAATAATGAAATAAGCAATTACAGTTGTGATTTGCTGTTTTGATCTCATTATTCGCTATATTCTTGCGTTTTTTTGCATAACCCTGGGATAACACGGTTCGTACTGTAAAACCCCGTTTACACTTTATGACTGAAGATATAGATTGGAGGGATTGCATTCATTTATATAAGTATGGCAACGCTGGAATAATCATGAATTATCAGAACGACGATTTACGCATCAAAGAGATCAACGAGTTATTACCGCCAGTCGCACTGCTGGAAAAATTCCCCGCTACTGAAAATGCCGCAAACACGGTGGCTCATGCCCGTAAGGCGATTCATAAAATTCTGAAAGGGAGCGACGATCGCCTGTTAGTGGTGATTGGGCCGTGCTCTATTCATGATCCGGCAGCCGCTAAAGAGTACGCCGCTCGCCTGCTGGCGCTGCGCGAAGAGTTAAAAGGCGAACTTGAAATCGTCATGCGCGTCTATTTTGAAAAACCGCGTACCACCGTCGGCTGGAAGGGGCTGATCAACGATCCGCACATGGACAATAGCTTCCAGATCAACGATGGCCTGCGTATTGCACGTAAATTGCTGCTGGATATCAACGACAGCGGATTGCCGGCAGCGGGTGAATTCCTTGATATGATCACGCCGCAATATCTTGCCGATCTGATGAGTTGGGGGGCGATTGGTGCGCGTACCACTGAGTCCCAGGTACACCGCGAGCTGGCATCGGGTCTGTCTTGCCCGGTTGGTTTTAAAAACGGTACCGATGGCACGATCAAAGTTGCGATTGATGCGATCAACGCCGCAGGGGCACCACACTGCTTCCTGTCTGTGACCAAATGGGGTCATTCGGCGATCGTAAATACCAGCGGTAATGGCGATTGCCATATTATTCTGCGCGGCGGCAAAGAGCCGAACTACAGCGCTCAGCACGTTGCCGACGTGAAAGAAGGTCTGATTAAAGCAGGGCTCTCTGCGCAAGTGATGATCGACTTTAGCCATGCCAACTCCAGCAAGCAGTTCAAAAAGCAGATGGATGTTGCGAAAGACGTTTGCGGACAAGTCGCTGGCGGCGAAAAAGCGATTATTGGCGTGATGATCGAAAGCCATCTGGTCGAGGGTAATCAGAACCCGGATAGCGGTGAGCCGCTGACCTACGGCAAAAGCATCACTGATGCCTGCATTGGCTGGGAAGATACCGATGCGGTGCTGCGCCAGCTGGCGGATGCGGTCAACGCGCGTCGCGGTTAAAGTTACTTTCCTCCCTTATTAAAACCGGCGAATCAGGCCGGTTTTTTAATTAATATTAATAAATTTATTTATATCGCCAATATATTGTTAGGGTGAATATAAATATATTCTTAATTTTGTCATTCCTGTAATAAATATATTAAATCCAGGGTTATCATTCCATGGGGAATTTAATATTAATTAAAGGGATGACTATGAATAAAAATTTTAACATCGTCTGGAATACCGCGCGTAATATGTATGTCGTGGCTTCTGAACATGCACAGGGTGACAGTCAGATAAAAAACCAGGCCAGGGCGGCAGGCATCGCCACGCTGCTGGGGTTACTCTCTGGTCCGGCGATGGCGGATTATACCCCGACTGTTGCGGCCGGTGAGTCCGTTAGTGGAGAGACAATAGATGCCGGGGATCAGTTTGTTTACGGCAGCGCCTTCAATACGACGATAGAAGGCGGGTTGCAGTATGTCATGGACGGTGGTCTGTCCCAGGATGCGCAGGTAACGGGAGGCTATCTTGAGGTTGAAGAGAATGGCACCTCCGTGAATGCCGTGCTGAGCGAAAAAGGCCTACAGGTTGTCTATGGTACAGCAGAACACACTACCATCAATTCGGGAGCAAAAAACGATGTGTTGGGAACCGCAACGGATTCCGTCATCAATGCTGGTGGAACGGAAACCGTTTTTGGGTTGTCCACCGGCACGACCATCAACAACAAGGGTATTCAGTCCGTTTATGGTCGCGCTAAAGAATCGACTGTAAATCAGGGGGGGACGCTGGTACTTAGAACAGAGGAGGACGGCAAAAAAATAGCCAGTTTCGCCAGCAACACCACCGTCAACAGCGGCGGCTCACTCTGGCTGGAATCAGATTATGCCATTCTTGAAGGCACCACTCTGATTAAAACCGGCGCCACCGTTAATGCCTTAACCGGTGTTATCACCAACAGTGGGATCCTGGATTATGACCTCGACGCGGGAGCCTCCCGTACCGAGAGCAACAGTATTCAGGGTATTGGGTCCCTGCAAAAAACCGGGCAGGGTACGTTGCTGCTTACCGGTAACAGCACTTACGCCGGTGACACGCTTGTCGATGAAGGCACCCTCTGGCTCGCTGATTCTGCCGTTATTGGCACACCCGGTGTCTCCGGCTCATCTTCGCAGTTAATGGCCACTACGTCTAACGGCTCCGTCAGCATCGCGGCTGGGGCAACCCTCGGCGGTACCGGCGTTATCAATGATGATGTCTCGAATGCCGGCAACATTGCCATCAGCCAGAGCAATGAGACTGGTCACACCCTCACCATTAACGGCAATTACACCGGTAATAATGGCACGCTCTCCCTTAATACACAGCTGGGGGATGATGCCTCCCCGACGGATAAGCTCCTGATTTCCGGCGATACTGCAGGCACGACCACCGTCTTTGTTACTAATACTGGTGGGGACGGAGCCCTCACCACGCAAGGGATCGAGGTGATAGATGTCGGCGGTCAGTCTGACGGCGTCTTTACCCAGGGCAACCAGGTTCAGGTCGGAGTGTATGAGTACCGCTTGTATCAGGACGGTGGTGACTGGTATTTGCGCTCGCAGACCGTTACCCCGGTTAATCCAGATGACGGTGGTAATGTCACCCCTGTGGACCCTCAGTATCGCGCCGATATCGGCGCCTATCTCGGCAACCAGTGGATGGCGCGTAGTCTGCAAATGCAGACCCTTTATGACCGCGAAGGCAGCCAGTTACGCACCGATGACGGCAGTATGTGGATGCGTTTTAAAGCGGGTGATGCGTCGTCAACAGCAGCAAACGATCATGTGGATATTGACAACAACTATTCTCAGTTCCAGATCGGCGGCGATATACTGAGCTGGGATGATAGCGTGCAGAGCCTGAAAGCAGGGCTGATGGTGAGTTATATCAATGCCGATACGGATAGCACCGGTAACCGAGGGGCGGATGGGAGCCAGTTCTCTGCCAGTGGTAACGTAGCCGGTTACAACCTTGGGGCTTATGCCACCTGGTTTGCGGATGCGAAGGACCATAGCGGACTGTATGTGGATAGCTGGTACCAGTATGGTCTCTACAATAACAGCGTAAATAACGGTGATGTGGGGTCAAAGGATTATGATTCGACAGCCAGCGCTGTTTCTCTGGAAACGGGCTATCGGTACGACATCGGACTTGAAAACCTGAATACTGTTAGCCTGACGCCACAGGCTCAGGTGACATGGCAGCAATATAAAGCGGACGCGGTTGTGCAGAATGGAACGCGTATTGACGGACAAAACGGTGACAGTTGGACCACGCGTCTCGGACTGCGGGTAGATGGCAAGTTGCACAAGAATACCACGTCGGTGATCCAGCCGTTTGCGGAGGTGAACTGGTTACACACCAGCGATGATGTTGCCGTTTCGTTTGATGGCGCGCAGGTGAAGCAGGATCTTCCGGCAGATCGCGCCGAGGTGAAAGTAGGTATTCAGGCGAATCTGAATAGCCAGTGGAGCATCACTGGTCAGGTTGCAGGGCAAAAGGGACGTAATGATTATGGCGATCTCAACGGTAGCCTGGATGTCCGTTACAGCTGGTAAAGTGGAATAAGAAATAGAGTAATCAGGCCTACAAGCAATCTTGTAGGCCTGATGAAATTACTTCGCTTTACCCTGGTTGGCTACCGCTGCAGCTTTTGCTGCGATCTCGTCAGCGTTACCCAGATAGTAATGTTTGATCGGCTTGAAGTTTTCGTCGAACTCATACACCAGCGGGACACCCGTCGGGATGTTCAGTTCCAGGATCTCATCTTCGCCCATGTTATCCAGGTATTTCACCAGCGCACGCAGGGAGTTACCGTGAGCGGCGATAATCACACGCTCACCGCTTTTCATGCGCGGCAGAATGGTTTCATTCCAGTAAGGAATAACGCGATCGATGGTCAGCGCCAGGCTTTCGGTAACCGGTAACTCTTTGTCGGTCAGCTTCGCATAGCGTGGATCGTGACCCGGATAGCGCTCGTCATCTTTAGTCAGTTCCGGTGGGGTTACCGCAAAGCCACGACGCCATTGCTTAACCTGCTCGTCACCGTATTTCTCAGCGGTTTCGGCTTTGTTCAACCCCTGCAATGCGCCGTAATGACGTTCGTTCAGTTTCCAGGATTTCTCAACCGGCAGCCAGGCCTGATCCAGTTCGTCCAGGACATTCCACAGGGTGTGGATGGCACGTTTCAGCACAGAGGTATAAGCAAAATCGAAGCTGTAGCCTTCCTCTTTCAGCAGTTTACCTGCCGCTTTTGCTTCGCCCACACCTTTTTCAGACAGGTCAACATCATACCAACCGGTAAAGCGGTTTTCGTTGTTCCACTGACTTTCACCGTGACGTACCAGAACCAGCTTAGTTACAGCCATACACTCACTCCTATAAATCATGTTGAATGATAATAATTATCATTATATTGCCGTAATGCACCAGCGGCAATGCTTACGCATAACCATAGCGAAAATAGCGGCGCAGTGTAAGGTTCTTGTGAATTCAAGGTTGCGATTTTGTCTTTGAGTGGTGGGGTTTTGAACGGATCTGGCGTGGGAATAAATGACGAGCCGGGTATCGGCTCGTCACGGTTAACTATCAGGCAGGAATAAACCGGTATTCGGTCAGGCTGGAATACTCTTCACCCGGTCGCAGGAAGCAGTCTGGCTGCGGCCATTCCGGATGATTTGGGCTGTCAGGCAGAAACTCACTTTCCAGCGCCAGTCCTTGCCAGTCGGCGTAGGCTTCAGGTCCACGGGATGGTGTGCCGCCGAGGAAATTCCCGGAATAAAACTGCAATGCCGGGGCAGAGGTGTAGACCTCCATTTGCAGTTTTTCATCCTGGGACCAGACCATGGCGACCGGTTTGCGGGCATCGCCTTGCGTCTGCAACAAGAAAGCGTGATCGTAACCTTTCACCTTGCGCTGATCGTCATCGGCCAGAAATTCGCTGTCGATGCGTTTAGGTGCCCGGAAATCGAACGAGGTGCCCGCCACGGGTTTCAGTCCGTCATGCGGGATACCCATTTCATCAACCGGCAGGTACGTATCGGCCAGAATCTGCAGCTTGTGCTGGCGCACATCCGTTTTGTCGCCGTCGAGGTTGAAATAAACGTGATTCGTCAGATTCACCGGGCAGGGCATATCCACTGTCGCACGGTAGGTAATCGAAATACGGTTATCATCGGTCAGGCGATATTGCGCGGTGGCGCAGAGGTGACCCGGAAAGCCCTGGTCGCCATCGTCAGAGGTTAAGGCAAACAGCACCTGACGGTCATTCTGATTGACTATCTGCCAGCGACGTTTGTCGAAACCGTCCGGCCCACCGTGCAGCTGGTTGTCGCCCTGACTGGGTATTAATTCGACGGTTTCGCCGGCAAAGGTATAACGGCTGTTGGCGATACGGTTAGCGTAGCGACCAATCGAGGCTCCCAAAAATGCAGCTTGTTGTGGGTATTGCTCCGGGCTTGCGCAGCCGAGTAATGCTTCGCGCACGCTACCATCGCTGAGCGGAATACGCGCAGACAGCAGCGTCGCGCCCCAGTCCATCAGCGTGACTACCATCCCCGCGTCATTACGCAGGGTGAGCAGGCGAAACGGTTGGCCGTCGGGCGCCATTACGGGAATTTCGTTTAGCACTGTCCGGCTCCTTGTGAAGGTTTGCAGACATAAAAGGTTTCCTTGATACCGGTTTTCGCTTCGTACTGTTCAGCGACAGCCTGCTGTACGGCAGGCACCAAATCTTGTGGGATCAGCGCCACGATGCAGCCGCCGAAGCCGCCGCCGGTCATACGTACACCGCCTTTATCGCCTATGGTCGCTTTGACAATCTCTACCAGCGTATCAATTTGCGGCACGGTGATTTCAAAGTCATCGCGCATTGAGGCGTGAGATTCTGCCATCAATTGACCCATACGCAGCAGATCGCCTTTCTCCAGCGCCTGCGCGGCTTCAACGGTACGCGTATTTTCTGTGATGACGTGGCGGACGCGTTTGGCGACAATCGGATCCAGTTCGAGGGCGACAGCGTTAAACGCTTCAAGGCTGACATCACGCAGCGCTGGCTGCTGGAAGAAACGCGCGCCGGTTTCACATTGTTCGCGGCGGGTGTTGTACTCGCTGCCAACCAGCGTGCGTTTAAAGTTGCTGTTGATGATCACCACCGCCACGCCCTCAGGCATAGAAACGGCTTTGGTGCCCAGCGTACGGCAGTCGATCAGCAGCGCATGATCTTTCTTGCCGAGCGCAGAGATGAGCTGATCCATAATGCCGCAGTTACAGCCGACAAACTGGTTTTCCGCTTCCTGGCCGTTCAGGGCAATCTGCGCGCCGTCGAGCGGCAGGTGATAGAGCTGCTGGAATACTGTACCCACAGCGACTTCCAGTGAGGCGGAAGAGCTTAGACCCGCGCCCTGCGGGACGTTACCGCTGATCACCAGATCCGCACCGCCAAAGGCGTTATTGCGCTTTTGCAGGTGCTTCACCACGCCGCGCACGTAGTTTGACCACTGCTGGGTTTCGTGGGCGATAATCGGCGCATCAAGAGAGAACTCATCAATCTGATTGTCGTAATCAGCGGCGATCACACGAACTTTTCGATCGTCGCGGGGGGCACAGCTAATGACGGTTTGATAGTCGATGGCGCAGGGCAGAACGAAGCCGTCGTTATAATCGGTGTGTTCGCCGATCAGGTTTACGCGACCCGGTGCCTGAATAGTATGGGGGGCAGGGTAGCCAAACGTTTCTGCAAACAGAGATTGTGTTTTTTCTTTCAGACTCATTATTTAAACTCCGGATTCGCGAAAATGGATGTCGCTGACCGCACGCAGTCGCTCAGCCGCTTGCTCTGCCGTCAGGTCACGCTGGGTTTCCGCCAGCATTTCATAACCGACCATAAATTTACGCACGGTCGCGGAACGCAGCAGCGGCGGGTAAAAGTGCGCGTGCAACTGCCAGTGTTCGTTTTCTTCACCGTTGAACGGCGCGCCGTGCCAGCCCATAGAGTAGGGGAATGAGCACTGGAACAGGTTGTCGTAGCGACTGGTCAGTTTTTTCAACGCCAGCGCCAGGTCGGCACGCTGTTCGTCAGTCAAATCGGTAATACGCAGCACATGCGTTTTCGGCAGCAGTAGCGTTTCGAACGGCCATGCGGCCCAGTAAGGCACAACCGCCAGCCAGTGCTCGGTTTCTACGACCGTACGGCTGCCGTCCGCCAGTTCGCGCTGGACGTAATCAACGAGCATTGGCGTGCCCTGCTCGGCAAAGTACGCTTTTTGCAGACGGTCTTCACGTTCGGCTTCGTTAGGCAGGAAACTGTTGGCCCAAATTTGTCCGTGTGGGTGCGGGTTTGAACATCCCATCGCCGCACCTTTATTCTCAAATACCTGCACCCAGGGATAGGTTTTTCCTAACTCTGCGGTCTGTTCCTGCCACGTCTGTACAATTTCTGTCAGCGCAGGGACGCTGAGTTCTGGCAGCGTTTTACTGTGATCGGGCGAGAAGCAGATCACGCGGCTGGTACCGCGTGCGCTCTGGCAACGCATTAGTGGGTCGTGGCTGTCGGGAGCATCCGGGGTATCAGACATCAGTGCGGCAAAGTCATTGGTGAAGACATAGGTCCCGGTGTAATCCGGGTTTTTGTCGCCGGTAACGCGCGTATTGCCAGCGCACAGGAAGCAGTCCGGATCATGCGCGGGCAGTACCTGTTTAGATGGCGTTTCCTGCGCCCCCTGCCAGGGGCGTTTGGCACGATGTGGCGAAACGAGGATCCACTGTCCGGTGAGCGGATTAAAACGGCGGTGTGGATGATCGACAGGGTTGAATTGCGTCATAACGTGTCCTTAATCCGAATATCCCTGTGGATGGCGTGATTGCCAGTGCCAGGTATCTTGTGCCATTTCATCCAGTGTACGCGTCACGCGCCAGTTGAGCTCGCGATCGGCTTTGCTGGCATCAGCCCAGTAGGCAGGCAGATCGCCGTCGCGGCGCGGAGCAAAATGGTAGTTCACTGGCTTACCGCAGGCTTTGCTGAAGGCGTTGACCACATCCAGTACGCTGCTACCAACGCCAGCGCCAAGGTTGTAAATATGTACCCCTTGCTTGCCTGCCAGTTTTTCCATAGCGACAACGTGGCCGTCGGCAAGATCCATCACGTGGATGTAATCGCGAACGCCGGTACCGTCTTCGGTCGGGTAGTCATTACCAAATATGGCCAGAGACTCACGGCGGCCCACGGCAACCTGCGCGATGTATGGCATCAGATTGTTAGGGATGCCTTGCGGATCTTCGCCCATGTCTCCTGACGGATGTGCGCCAACCGGATTGAAATAGCGTAGCAACGCGATGCTCCACTCAGGTTGTGCTTTTTGCAGATCGGTCAGGATCTGCTCGACCATCAGCTTACTTTTGCCGTACGGACTTTGTGGGGTGCCGGTCGGGAAGCTTTCAACGTAAGGAATTTGTGGCTGATCGCCATAGACGGTGGCGGAGGAGCTGAATATGAAGTTTTTCACGTTGGCGGCGCGCATCGCATTGACCAGACGCAGAGTGCCGTTGACGTTGTTGTCATAGTACTCCAGCGGTTTAGCAACGGATTCGCCGACGGCCTTCAGACCGGCGAAGTGGATGACCGTATCGATGGCGTGATCGTGCAGGATTTCGGTGATCAGCGCTTCGTTACGGATATCACCTTCGACGAAGGTCGGATGTTTTCCACCTAAACGCTCAATAACAGGCAGTACGCTGCGCTTACTGTTGCAGAGGTTATCAAGGATCACGACGTCGTGGCCATTCTTAAGCAACTGCACACAAGTGTGGCTTCCAATGTAACCGCTACCACCTGTAACCAATACTCTCATAATTCGCTCCGTTGTGCCTATATCATGTAATGAAGATAGCATAACAAAGTTGTGAAAAGTGTGACATGGAATAAATTAGTGGAATCGTTTACACATACTGATTCTCAACGCCTGAATTGTATTTTTTGATTTTAAATCATTATGTTATTTAATGATTGCAGCTTTTGTCTGAAAAATCAGGTTTAAAAAAGGGCGCATTAGCGCGCCCCGGTATGAAAACTAACGCAGGGATGATTGCCGATAGGTGTAGATATCGCCTTCGGGCACAAACTCCAGTCGGTGGGTAATGCAGGCGGGTGCATCTTCAGCATGGTGAGAAACAAACAGCAGCTGGGTTTCACCTTCACCGATCAGAACATCCACAAAACGGCGGATCAACTGGCGGTTTAGCGGGTCCAGACCCTGCAAAGGTTCATCAAGGATCAATAGCGTAGGGTGTTTCACTAACGCGCGGACGATCAGCGCCAGGCGCTGCTGTCCCCAGGAAAGGCTGTGGAAAGGGGCGTCTGCAGTGCGTTTATCCATTCCCAGAATATCCAGCCACTGTTGTACCAGCTTGTGTTGTCTGTCTGATACGGCCTGATAAATACCGATGGAATCGAAGTAGCCTGAGAGAATGACGTTACGCACCGTGGTGCTTACCCGGTAATCCAGATGCAGGCTGCTGCTGACGTAGCCAATGTGCTTTTTAATATCCCAGATAGTTTCGCCGCTACCCCGACGACGGCCAAACAGCGTCAAATCATTGCTATAGCCCTGCGGATGATCGCCGGTGATTAAACTGAGCAGCGTTGATTTTCCCGCCCCGTTTGGACCGACAATCTGCCAGTGTTCACCTGGATTTACCCGCCAGCTCAGATGATGAAGAATCGGGCGATCGTTATAGGAAACGACCCCGTCGTTGAGCATAATCCGCGGTTCGTTCTCAGACAACATGCGGCGTACGGAAGGTTCATCCGGTTCAGGGAGGGTAATACCATCAAGCCGTTCACTGTGGGCAAGTTGGGCGATTAACGCTTGTTGCAGAAGAGCTGTTTTTTCACCGGTTTCTGTCAATGTGCAATCGGCGAGTACGCCAGCAAATTGCACAAAATCGGGGATCTCATCAAAGCGGTTTAACACCAGCACTAACGTAAAACCGGCCTGATGTAACGCCGCGAGCACCTCTGCCAACTGGCAACGTGAAGCCACATCCAGTCCGTCAAACGGTTCATCAAGGATCAGCAAATCGGGTTCAGACATCAGTGCCTGACAGAGCAGAGTTTTCCGCGTTTCGCCGGTGGAAAGGTATTTGAAACGCCTGCTAAGCAGGGCGGAGATACCAAACTGCTGTGCCAGCGCAGCGCAGCGGCCGGGGTCGTGAACCTCATCCTGAATGATTTCTGCGGTGGTGCGCCCGGTGTCGTCCTCACCGGGACTGAGAAGATCGGTGTTGTTTCGCTGCCACTCGTCGCTGACCAGTTTTTGGAGCTGCTCAAAGGAGAGTCGGGTTATACGCGCGAACTGACAGCGGCGCTCGCCTTTCAGGAGCGGTAATTCTCCCGCCAGCGCACGAGCCAGCGCGGATTTCCCGCTACCGTTCGAGCCAACAAACGCCCAGCAGTCACCCGCGTTTAACGTCAACGCATCTAACTGGAGCGTTTTTGTGTCGCTAAGACGAAACGTGCCTTGCGAAATTTGCAACGATGACATTTTGTATCCCATTATTTGCAGCGATTAATAACAGGGATACGTGTTCTTCAGGCCGATGTCAATCACTCAGCATAGTGTGGCGATAATCACTCTGTCCGCGTTGAAATAGGCAGTGACATTCGCGCCTTCTTGCAGCGATAGGGCATCGTCAGTCGGAACGGTGGCGCACAGCGTCTGTCCATCCGGCAAGGTCATTAACACTTCACACTGCTCGCTACTGCGTTCAATATGACTGATGGTGCCTTGCAATTGGTTGTCGGCGGCCTGAGCGATAGCATCATCATGGGTGATCCCCACCCACGGCGCTTTCAACAGGATCAAGACTTCTTTGCCTTCATCAAGCCCCAGACGTTCACCGCTCTGCGCGGTAATCGCGACTTTCAGCCGGGTTGCGCCATCAGCCAGCAGGACGTCGACATGCTGCTGAACCTGGTCGTGGTCGCGCGCGGTGATAGTGCCAAACCATTGGTTACGCGCACTGGTTTGCAGTGAAAAACGAGAGATAGCCGCCAGCAGGCTATTAAGTGGAACCGCATCGTCATCGCTGAGAACATCGAAGGCTTTTTGCTGAATTTGCGCCAGCAGGTCGTACAACTGAATCAGGCGCTGGCCGTAGCGGGTTAACACTGCACCGCCGCCGCCTTTGCCACCGGTGGCGCGCTCTACCAGCGTCTGCTCACTAAGCTGGTTCATTTCGTTAATCGCGTCCCAGGCGCTTTTATAACTGATACCTGCATCCTTCGCGCCCTGACTGATGGAGCCGGAAAGCGCAATGTGCTTAAGCAGAGAAATGCGGCGGGGATCGGCAAACAGTTTTTGCTGAAGTTTCAGTGTAAGTAGGATTTCGGCCTGCATAACAAGCTCCTGGCAAAAAAGGGTATTGTGACGGAAAACCGCGCCTGAGCATAGCCGACCGCACAAAAGGGGAGTGCTTTTCTGTGTTATGTGGTTAGAATATAACTAAGGACTATATCTGGAGTTGACCATGTTAGAGTTATTGAAAAGTCTGGTATTCGCCGTAATCATGGTACCTGTGGTAATGGCCATCATTCTGGGACTGATTTACGGACTGGGTGAAGTGTTCAACATTTTTTCCGGTATCGGTCAGAAAGACCAATCCAGACAGAACCATTGATTCCCCGAACGCCCGCTTAGCCGGGCGTTTTTTATTGCTCATTATCCAACTGCGTTAGTTCCTCAAGATCCTGCTTTCCCTGCCGATATTTTCTTTGTGTAACCTCTAATTGGTAGTAATAACCACTGGGAAAATCCTGATTTAATCGTTATATTTGCGCCTACATAACGAAACGCAAAGGAGTTACAGATGGCACGTACATGGTTACGCTTGTTTGCAGGGGCAACACTTTCTCTTACCGTTGCCGGACATGCACTGGCGGATGAAGGTAAAATCACAGTGTTTGCAGCGGCGTCGTTAACGAACGCGATGCAGGACATTGCCGCAGAATATAAAAAAGAGAAGAACGTTGATGTCGTCTCTTCTTTTGCTTCTTCTTCCACGCTGGCGCGCCAGATTGAAGCAGGCGCACCCGCCGATCTGTTTATTTCAGCCGATCAGAAATGGATGGATTACGCGGTAGACAAAAAGTCTATCGATACCGCAACGCGCAAAACGCTGCTCGGTAACAGCCTGGTCGTTGTCGCGCCGAAAGCCAGTGCACAGAAAGACTTCACCATCGACAGCAAAACCAACTGGACCAGTCTGTTGAACGGTGGACGCCTGGCTGTTGGCGATCCGGAACATGTTCCGGCGGGCATTTACGCGAAAGAAGCGCTGCAAAAACTGGGAGTATGGGATACCCTGGCGCCGAAACTGGCTCCGGCTGAAGATGTTCGTGGCGCATTGGCGCTGGTTGAACGTAACGAAGCCCCGCTGGGCATTGTCTATGGTTCTGATGCCGTCGCCAGCAAAGGCGTAAAAGTTGTGGCGACCTTCCCGGAAGATTCGCACAAAAAAGTGGAATACCCGATCGCGGTTGTTGATGGGCACTCCAACGCAACGGTCAGCGCGTTCTATGATTACCTGAAAGGACCGCAGGCTTCTGAAATCTTCAAACGTTATGGATTTACGACCAAGTAATGATACTGACCGATCCTGAATGGCAGGCCGTCTTACTGAGCCTGAAAGTTTCTTCCCTGGCCGTGTTGTTTAGCCTGCCGTTTGGGATCTTCTTTGCCTGGCTACTGGTACGCTGTAAGTTCCCGGGCAAAGCGTTGCTCGACAGCGTACTGCACTTGCCGCTGGTACTGCCGCCGGTGGTGGTGGGGTACCTGCTGCTGGTGGCTATGGGGCGGCGCGGATTTATTGGCGAGTGGCTGTACGACTGGTTTGGCATCACCTTTGCCTTTAGCTGGCGTGGGGCGGTGCTGGCCGCGGCGGTGATGTCCTTCCCTCTGATGGTAAGGGCTATTCGTCTGGCGCTGGAAGGCGTTGACGTCAAGCTGGAGCAGGCGGCCCGCACGCTGGGAGCCGGGCGCTGGCGCGTATTCATGACCATTACCTTACCGCTGATGCTGCCCGGTATTATTGTCGGTACGGTGCTGGCGTTTGCGCGTTCACTCGGTGAATTCGGCGCAACCATTACTTTTGTTTCTAATATCCCTGGCGAAACGCGCACCATTCCTTCGGCAATGTACACCCTCATCCAGACGCCTGGCGGCGAAAGCGCGGCGGCAAGGTTATGCATTATTTCTATTGTGCTGGCGCTGATTTCGCTGCTCATTTCTGAATGGCTGGCGCGCATTAGCCGTGAGCGGACGGGGCGATAACCATGCTGGAACTTAATTTCTCCCAGACGCTGGGAACCCACTGTCTGACGCTCAACGAAACGCTGCCCGCCAGCGGCATCACCGCTATTTTTGGTGTCTCTGGCGCGGGCAAAACGTCGCTGATTAATGCTATCAGTGGTCTGACCCAACCACAGTCCGGGCGCATTGTGCTCAACGGTCGGGTACTGAATGACGTTGAAAACGGTATCTGCTTAACTCCTGAAAAACGCCGGGTGGGCTATGTTTTTCAGGATGCGCGTCTGTTCCCGCATTATAAAGTGCGCGGCAATCTGCGTTACGGTATGGCGAAAAGCATGGCCGGACAGTTTGATAAGCTGGTGGCGCTGTTGGGTATTGAACCGCTACTTGACCGTCTGCCCGGCGGTCTTTCCGGCGGCGAAAAACAGCGTGTCGCCATCGGTCGGGCGCTGCTAACCGCGCCTGAGTTATTGCTTCTTGATGAGCCACTTGCCTCGCTGGATATTCCGCGTAAGCGCGAACTGCTGCCTTACCTGCAACGCCTGGCGCGTGAAATTAATATTCCGATGCTGTATGTCAGTCACTCGCTGGATGAGATTTTGCACCTGGCCGACAAAGTAATGGTGCTGGAAAATGGGCAGGTGAAAGCGTTTGGTTCGCTGGAGGACGTCTGGGGCAGCAGCGTGATGCACCCTTGGCTGCCGAAGGAACAGCAAAGCAGCATTCTGAAAGTCAGCGTACTGGAACATCATCCACACTACGCGATGACCGCGCTGGCGCTTGGCGATCAGCACCTGTGGGTCAATAAGCTGGATCAACCGCTGCAAACCGCGCTGCGTATTCGTATTCAGGCATCAGATGTTTCACTGGTGCTCCAACCACCGCAGCAGACCAGTATTCGTAACGTGCTGCGGGCGAAAGTCGCGCAGTGCTATGACGATAACGGTCAGGTGGAAGTTCAGCTTGAGGTCGGCGGGAAAACGCTGTGGGCGAGAATTAGCCCATGGGCCAGGGATGAACTTGGGATCA
Source organism: Citrobacter sp. Cpa228 (assembly GCF_030333085.1). NCBI lineage: Bacteria > Pseudomonadati > Pseudomonadota > Gammaproteobacteria > Enterobacterales > Enterobacteriaceae > Citrobacter > Citrobacter sp. Cpa228. The sequence continues at coordinate 285,759 of NZ_JAOWGQ010000043.1, forward strand.
AACCTGGCCTGTGGCTGTACGCACAAATTAAGAGTGTGTCGATTACTGCCTGATTACAGTAGGTGGGAATAGATAAATTTCGCGATGCTGTCGGTGGTGTTATCACCAATCACGATATTGGCGCGGGCTTTGACCGCGTCGTCCGCATTGCCCATCGCTACGCCGGTGCCTGCGGCTTCCAGCATGCTGATATCGTTAAAGTTATCGCCAAAGGCAATCACGTTTTTCATTGACCCGCCCTGGGCTTCAATCCACTGGGTCAGGCGTCGTCCTTTACTGTTGCCTTTACGGGCGATGTCGACCTGATCGTGCCACGACCATTCACACTCCAGCCCCAGCTGCTGTTCAACATGCTTACCAAACTGCTGCAGTTTCGGAATATCTTCATCGGTCAGGGCAAATTTCCACACGGCGTTGACGTCATGCGCCGCCTGTGCCAGCGAAGGTACCTGAGTGAAAGTAGGGCGCTGTTCCGGCGGCAGAGTTTGCGCCCAGTTAGCGGTACGCACCACATGCCCGGTCGGGCGTTCATACAGCATGGCCTCATCCACATACATCAGTCCGTGGATCTGATGTTCATTCAGCATATCGATCAGCTGCAACGCCTGGTTAACCGGAAGGGGATCGGATTCCAGCACCTTTTTCGCCTGATAATCATACAAGTAGGTGCCATTGCAGCAAATTGCAGGTGTATCCAGCGCCAGTGCCTGATAAAAAGGATGGATGGCAACGTGATGGCGACCTGTGACAATGATAAGTTGGTAGTCTGCTTCTCTGGCGCGCGCGAGCGCCTCGAGAGAGGATGGCAGCAAGGTTTTTTTCGGGGTCAACAGGGTACCGTCTAAATCCAGGGCAATCACGCGTGCGGTCATAGTTTTTTCCAGATGAAGGTTGAGAATTTTGTCTGCTGGAATGGTACACCGAGACGGGAGCCGGACAAAATTCTGAGCCTTAATTAAGCATTCACCGTTAAAAGCGTCTACCTTAGGCGTGTGTCAGGCAATTGCAGCCACCTGCCAAAAAGCAAAGGAGTATTCATGAAGCAAACCGTTTATACCGCCAGTCCTGAGAGTCAGCAAATTCACGTCTGGAGCCTGAATCACGAGGGTTCTCTGACGCTGACGCAGGTGGTTGATGTGCCGGGTCAGGTACAGCCGATGGTCGTCAGCCCGGATAAGCGCTATCTCTATGTTGGCGTGCGTCCGGAGTTTCGCGTACTGGCTTATCGTATTGCGCCTGATGACGGTGCGCTGACCTTCGCGGCAGAGTCTGCGCTGCCGGGTAGCCCAACCCATATTTCTACCGATCATCAAGGGCGTTTCGTGTTCATTGGCTCTTATAACGCGGGCAGCGTGAGCGTCACGCGTCTGGATGATGGCCTGCCGGTAGAGCTGGTTGACGTGGTTGAAGGTCTGGACGGCTGCCACTCGGCCAACATCTCGCCGGATAACCGTACCCTGTGGGTTCCGGCGTTGAAACAGGATCGTATCTGCCTGTTCACCGTCAGCGATGATGGTCATCTGGTCGCCCAGGAACCCGCGGAAGTGACCACCGTTGAAGGTGCGGGTCCGCGTCATATGGTGTTCCATCCGAATCAGCAATATACCTACTGCGTGAATGAGCTGAACAGTTCAGTCGATGTTTGGGAACTGAAAGATCCGTACGGCAAGATTGAGTGCGTACAGACGCTGGATATGATGCCTGCTGATTTCTCCGACACCCGCTGGGCGGCAGATATCCATATTACGCCAGATGGTCGTCATCTGTACGCCTGTGACCGTACCGCCAGCCTGATTACGGTATTCAGCGTCTCAGAAGACGGAAGTGTGCTGACGAAAGAAGGCTTCCAGCCGACCGAAACCCAGCCGCGCGGTTTTAATATCGACCACAGTGGGAAATACCTGATCGCCGCCGGGCAAAAATCGCACCATATCGCGGTGTATGAGATTGCAGGCGAACAAGGGCTGCTGACGGAGAAAGGCCGTTACGCGGTAGGGCAGGGTCCGATGTGGGTGGTGATTAACGCGTACTAACAACAGCGACGCCCGTTAGCGGGCGTCGCTATCTGTAAGATTGATTGCGAATACTTTTGCTGTTTCTGCCTGTTTAATTCCCTTCTACAGTTAGCCGTACTCGCGTTTCTGCTGACGGTTTACGTTTCTTCCTTTTTCTGCATTAAACATCACTGAATTTTTGTGTAAAAAAATTTCCGGAAAATGGAGCATTTTTTGAAATTTCCCATTCAAAACATATTGTATCCTACAGAGTGATAAGAATCAATGCTGCATATATATGCTGTGATTCATTCAAAGTAGTGATAATTAAATGGATTATATTCTGGAGTAATAATATGAGTACAATTGATGTATTGAATACCGGAAGTCAATGGAGCACTGCGCCTGAAGTACAAAACTCAATTCCGAAGCAATTATGCAGAAACAAAACGGTAGGCAACTTTAGGGAAAACATTAAATCTGTATCTAATTCATCAGACAAAAAACTTTCCAGAGCTGCAACATTTCACACCATTCAACGTATTTCTGATTGTCGACCTAATAGTGAAACTACGGCCACTGTTAACGTGCCTCTAAAAGCGCAGGTTAGTGTCATGGGAACCCTGACCCTTGTTTCTGGCAGCGGTGATGACGAGAAAATCCTTAACTTACATGTGCCTGCTAAACATGTTGGTAACCCTCTGGTTAAATATCTGTTGGTAGAGAAGGATGGGAGGACTACATTTGCCAGAACGTTGGACAGAAAAGAAAGGATGACACTCATTGCTGATAGTGCCATCGATGATAGTACAGGAAAGAAATCAATCAGTGCTGACGGGATTAAATATGACGGTAAGAATATTTCATGGGATAATATAATTGCCTGGCAGGAACCTGAAACAGAATACAGCTCCTTTGACAAACCCAATAATGTTGTGAAGTTAAAGTTATTTATCCGTGAAAAAGACCAGGACCAGGGAATCATTCTTAACGAAAATAATGCACTCCTATGTGGTAAAGCATCGTTAGAGACACACTTCCCCACTCTTCTGGATACATCAAAATTATTTCAAGAGAATAAAGCCAGTGAATATGTAAAATCTCTTGTTCATGAATTTGGTAGTGCTGTTCCTGCCAGGGTTATAGATATAGGAATAGATGCTGATGCCAAGGAGTCTTTTGGAAAGGATAAATTTTATCATTTGCAGAATAATATCAATTTAATGTTCCGTAACTCTAATGGTAAGAATTGGGAAGCGCTACAACAAAGTAAACGCCATGCAGATTCTCAGGCTCTAACGCGGTCTATGGCTAAAAAACACTACGCGAAAGGGATAGATGCACTGTGTGCGGACTGGTCTGCAAAATCCATGGAAGGCTGGACAGACAAAGATAAACTGCGTTGTGCAGTTATTGAGAATCTTGTTAAAGAGGGTAATCTTAAATTTATATCTAAAGCTGATGCAGAGAAATATCTTCCTACGATTTATCATGGTAAGAAATTCAATCAGTATATTAATACTGTTTACGCTGCTGACTCTGGCTATCGAACAGCTCTGAGTAACATAGTGAAAGATAATAATTTTTGCGGAATACAAGATGTTAAAACGGTATCTTCGAGAGCGGATAATATCAGGGGTGCTATTTCCAGTCTGGAGAAGTTGGGAGATCTAACCCCTAAACAAATCAAGCGCGAACTGAAACAAAAGGAAAAAGAACAGTCCGATTATCAAGTGAATCATATCATTCCGGATCGTGATGCCAAATCGGCAGAGTACGGACAAGAGATTGGTGAACTAAAAAGACAGTTGGCATTGTTAAAAAATAAAGCATATCGTAAAGAAATTACCTCACTTAAAATGGAGTTAAAAAAAATCATCGAAGCAGAACCCGGTAGTAAAGCAGAACCCGGTAGTGTGGAGAGTATGGTTGCAGAATTCCTTAAAAACAAACATGTAGAAAATGCGTTTTCTCAGAAAGGTATTAATGCGCTCAGGGAATTGAGAGATGACAAGATATCTGGGCTTCACAATCTTAAAGACAAGCATAAGCGAGAAATTTCAAGGCATGAAATCGCATGGCTGGACAACCATATTGAGACCTTGACAGTTAAGGAAGCTGCAAAAGCCTCTTCGGTAGTGAAGTCCTATTACAATCAATTATCTCTGAAAGATAAAGTCCTGTTTTTACAGCAAGAATCCACTCATGCATGGGATAAGTATGCCTCGTATTCAAGTAAAGAGCATACATCGGGCAACAGGGAATTGGCCAGAAAATATCATCATCTGGCAATCACCAGAGAAAGCCAGTTGAAGTATTTACTTTCTTCAATAGAAAAAATGGTCGATATAAAAGGTGCCGATTTTACATTTTCATCTCATGCGCTTGAAGAGATCCGCTCGCTTAATGACGAAAAATTAAAATCTGTAAACGGAACGGATCATCAGAATAAAGAACAATGTCGCGCAACTGAGAAACAGGCAAAAAGGATTAATGAGTTTCTAAAATGGGCTAGTGGTTTACCGCGACATGAAAAAACTAATTCTGCAGTAGGGCAACCCAGTCAGCCTGAATCGAGTGAGCATATTGTTGATACGCAGGCAACTGAAGCTGCAGTGAGTCAATCCAGTGAATCTGTAGAGGATAAACTGACTATAGGGTTAAATTTTGCTCGAAGAGTCACAGTATCGACTGATTCAACTCTTCCTGAGGGTCCTAAGGAGTATAAATTTAGATCATTTTATTATGACCCCCAGAGCCAGGACGAGAAGGACAAGGTGGATAAGGATTATAAGTACAGGATCGGGGAGTTCATGCGTGATACTGTGGAACATATGTCAGCGGATGTGAAAGCTGAAGTGGAGCTTGAATTTTTTCTTCAATTTGTAAGCAGTTTATATAAAAAAAGAATAGAGTTCATAACCGTCCCAAAAGGCTCCTCGAAGAAAGATCGAAAAAAACTAATTGACGATATTAAAGCAGGCAAGAGATTCTCATATGGAACTCTAACTCCAAAGGAACTCGCTAATTGGATTTTCATACTGGATTACGGCGATGGCTCATTCCAGCTAGCGACCGAGGGTTCTAAAAGAGAAGATATTTTTGAGGCAGTGTATCGAGGATTACATATAGAAGATAACGGAAAGAGTATGCTTCCTTCGTTGAGACAGCGTTCTTCTGAGTACCACGCATTGTATCAATCGCAGCATAGTGTGATAAACAGTGCAAAAAGCGATTTGCCCCTGGGACAGTGCCTGGTTGAAGATTGGGATTATCATACACTTGTCACCATGGCCCCAAAACTAAACAAAAGTGATGAAATGATTCAAGAACTAAAAGAAATACAGAGAAAGTTTGGTTTTAGTATACTAAAGCGCCCGGCAGTGATGGAGCTGCTTTTCGGGGAGAAATATGAATATCCTGTAGACAATAGTGCATCTGAAGTGCCGCAAACTGGCAAAATTCCTGATTCTGAAGCCAGTCAGCCTGAAGCAAGTGAGCATATTGTTGATACGCAGGCAACTGAAGCTGCAGTGAATCAATCCAGTGAGCAAGTTGCGAAAGAGCAGTTTATCGATGTATCGTCAAGCGAAGAGAAACTGGTAAATGAAGTTGCAGTGAGTCAGGATAAACCGATCGTTGGGGGTAATGAAACCCTTGCATCAAATGTATCGACTGATTCAACTGTTCCTGTGGGGGGGAGTTCTCCTGCGTTTACAATCACATCTTATAATAATAAATATAAGTTAAAAGATATAAATGCTCTTGAGGAAAAGGCCAGGAAAACCTCTGATAGAGCAGAAAAAAAACGGTTGCTTGAAGAAATTATAGAGCAAAAGTCAATATTAAGAAAAATGAATGTTTCATTTGAAAATATTGAGTTTACTGAAAACGGTATGGTCGTCACGGAATTGCAGATGCAGAAGCATTTGCTTGTGCAGATTAAATATTTTTATGATTCAAAAGGTAAGTGTAATGAACTTGCGACAGAATATAAACCAATATCTGGCAAAGGGGATCTTAAAATACCAGGGGTGAATGGTAAGATTTATACTATTCCTGGTTGTATTTATAAGAAATATGATAGAGAGTTGATTGCTTCTCATTTCTATGAGAGTTTTAAGCAAGTAGAGGAGGCAAAAATAACCCATTCTTCACATAAAGGTTTTATCGAATATATTGATTCATTAATAAATGAAAACAGATTTGATTATATGAGAAGCATGACGCCATCGGAATTGAATGATCTTCGCAAGCAAATTAAAGATATATCTCGGCAAGACGTGATAGATAGAGATAGTAGAAAGATTGAAAGCTATTTCAAGCCGCAAACAGCGGAAAATGAAAATAATCCTGGTAAGGGGAATATTATCAGGATTAATTCTGGTAATAGAATTCCCATTATCAATAGTGAGACTAAAGGTCTTGATCCGAGATTAATGACCATTGTCAATAACTTTCCGGATATTTTTGAAAAATATGAAAAAAATGGCAATAAGTTTTTAGGTGAATTTATTTCTGAATTTTCTGAATTTTGTAAAAATAATGAGAATAAAGCTAGAAAAATTCTTGCAGAAAATTATCTTGAGTTGAAGGATGAAGACGGAATTTTTCTTCGTTTTATGAAAGAACTTTTATTTGTTGCATCCGAGATAGACTCAGGTCTTCCTTATCTATTGAAGGATGAATCAACCATACAAATAAAATCGCTATTCTCTTCCGACGTTGAAGGTGGCCGTTCAAAGGGACTAACAAATTTAAAATTTAAAAATGGAGTTGATTTGCCACTAAATGAATTATTTGTTAAAAAAAGATATAGTGGGGGAGATGGTGTTATTGTCGATGTGGAAAATAAATTTAATTATCCCGTTTTTAATAAATTGACAAAAAATTTTAAAAAAGAAGAATTATTTATGTGGCAAGAGGAAATAAAAACCGAAGTTGCCAATTCAAGAGTATTACTTGATGTTGTTGCTCCTACTGGTCGTATTGTGCAGGAAGTTATTAAAAATAATGATATTACTGATGTGAATATTAAACGTAAACATTATAAATATGATTTTTCAATACTTAAAGAAATGGGGATAAATAAAACTCAATTTGTTGAGATAATTAATGATTTTAACTTAAAGAACATGGGGTGTTTGAATGTTTATCAAGATGAAAAATATAATTGTGATAATTCTGACGGTAACTCCTACTTTGACTTTAAAATGCGTGAAGGTAGCTCGCATCTCAATGAGAAATTTAATCAACTTTTTGGAGAAAAGTACTCAGACTCATCACTGGGTAGCGTTTCCGCATCTGGTGATAATGAGATAAGTGACGATCTGTCGGATGTGGCGAGACCTGGAGATTCTCTTGATGCTCTTGTACAGGATGACAATGCTTCACTACCTAAAACGGGTACGGATAACCCCACAACGGTATTTTCTGTGGAACCCGTGTTGTCACCGGTAAGCGAGAATATTTCGCAGGTGTTACCGCTGCAAACCCAGACGCCATCTCAATCATTGCAAGAAAATAATGTAATTGGCAAAACGATGAGTGGCCGGGAAATCCGCCGTCTACAGAAGTCCTTTCGTTTGCCTGTCAGCAACAGCAATGAAACTTCTATTCAAAAAAATGAACAGCTAGTGGAAAATAGTCAGAATACCGGCAACATTAAACGCCAGGAGCCCTCCAGTGATGATAAGTACAAGCTTAGGGCGTTCATACGTAATACTGTGCAAAATTCATCAATGGATGTGAAAGCTGAATTTGAGATTTCTGCACTTATTGAATTTGTAAACTCTGTATATAAAAAAGAAATAAACATCATTGAAGTCCCAGAAAGTTACTCGGAGGAAGAACGAGAAAAAATGTTTGACGATATTATTAAAGTAAGTAATAAAGGCCATAAGAAGATTTCCATACTGGATTACGGCGATGGCTCATTCCGGCTAGCAGCTAAGCATTCTAGAAAAGAAAGTATTTTTGAGGCAGTGAGTCGAGCATTACCTAAAGAAAAAAATACACCTCCGCTGGAACTTCGGTCTTATGGGCACTCCGCAATGGAAAGACTTCATGATACAAATTTCCATGATGACATGCCACTGGACAACCTCCTGAACCATAATTACGATTTGAATACAGTTCTCAATATGAGAACTCCAACACTAACAAATGGTGGGAGAAATGATAAAAAGATTCAAGAAATAAAAAAAATGAAGGCTATTTTTTCAACTATAAAATCTGGAGATGTCATGAGTGTAATAAAACCTCTCGGGGATAATTATCTTCCAGACAGGCTATCTGCTGAATGGCCGAGTGAACCTAAATGGCCGCAAACTGCCAAAATTTCTAATCCTGAAGAGCCGCAAACTGTCAAAATTTCTAATCCTGAAGAGCCGCAAACTGCCAAAATTTCTAATCCTGAAGAGCCGCAAACTGGCAGAATTTCTAATTCTGAAGTTGCGTTAACTAAACAAAAAGAATTGAAGGATGAAATTCTCAGTGGAATTGATTTTAAGAAGTTCCATTCGCAAATTGATGGCGAAATAGCTGTTTTAGCTCTTTACTCATATTTGGCAAGTAAAGGCATTCGTCTTCATGTTCTTAACCCAGTCGGTAATAACCTTTTTAATCGTGTTGATTTTAACTCGGCATCAAAATCTAGAGATTTAGATATAGGGACAGGGTGGGAAACTAACAAGGATATTTACGTTGTTTTAGAAAACGGACATTATAATGGCTTTAGCCCTGTTTCAAGGGAACCTGTTCCGGTAGTCGGTGATGGTAACTGTCTTTTTCATTCTGCGGCGAAGATGTTAAATCGAATTGCAACGGAGCATGATCCTGTAATGGATGGTGACATGCTCAATGCCATGACAAAAGTATATCTGGAAGACCATTTCAATAGGTTTATTACGGCATTCTTTAAACCTTATGATGAAGTTGAAATTAAATCGATGGAGGATGGAGAACTTAAAACGCATTCTGAAGAACTGTTCAGTCTTGTGAAAGAATATAAACAATTCATAACTAAAACAACAGAACCTGCCGCTCTACAGCCTGCAGTTAGCAAGACTCTGAAACACAGTCTCAGCAAAAGAGACATCGCCCGCAAGAGCCTTTCTTCCGGGCAATCAGTCTAAGTTGATAGACATGTTCAGGGATGGCGGTAAGCCATCCCTTTTTGCTATTACTGCTTCGGCTCAGCAACCACTTTGCTACCAATACCGCGGTTGTTGTATTCCCACATGCGGTTGAAGTTGGTGTCGTTCAGGTTGCGCTGAATTTCACCTTTGTCATCTTCCGCACCGGTGTTCCCGGCAAACGGACGTTTTGCGATAACGCTGTCAGCCCAGGGTTTCGCCATGTTAAAGCCTTCGTTAATCACGCTGTCGCGAATAACCACCTGACCGTTAGTGTTAGCATCGACATCCAGCGAGCGGCCTAGTTGCGCGACGCCATCGCCTGCTGCAGTAAAGCGGCTGTTGGTGGCGAGGAAACCGTAGTAAATGTTTGACAGGGTAGCCGGTGCAAACACGTAGGCTTCCTGCTGGGTGCGGGAGTTCACTACGCGGAAATCGGTGTTATCGAACACCACTGCGCCGCGACCAGAAACAATATCCACATCGCCTTCAATGTAGCTGTTAGTCACCAGCGTACGCGGTTGACGATCGTTCTCCAGACGGTTTTGTACGCCGCTGTTAGTCACGAAGAAGGTGTTCTGACGACCCAGAATATTGACGTTGTTGATCTGCACTTTATCGCCATCGGTACGCAGGGCAACGGCCGGGTGATTACCCGCATCCACGCTGTCACCGAGGTTATTTTCGATGGTCAGGTTCTGTAATTGCAGGCCGTTGTTTTGCGACCAGACGACCGCAGAACACAGCACGCCAATGTTGGTACCGCGTTTGTTCTGGCAATTATCAAACATGTACCACGCAGGTTTGCCCGGCATGTATTTACCGCCAGGGTTTACCGTGCGACGCCAGTCCGCGGTGCTCATTTCACCGTCAATAGCCTGGCCAATCTTCACATCAAGCGGTTTTTCGCCCATACCGTACAGCGTCAGGCTTCCCGTTGCTGCCGGAATGTAGACCGTGCCCTGATACTCGCCTGGCATAATCGCGATGTACTGACGTTTGTTGGTACGTTTAATGATTGCCGCATCAACCGCGGCCTGAATGCTGGTATGCGTCACACCCTGGGTGCCTGCCGGGCCAACGACAAAGTCAGGCTGCGCGGGCAAAGTAATAGAAGAGGGGCTCCACGGCGCAGAGTTTGGCGTCAGCGCGGAAAAATAGTGCGCAGCGACGAAATTTTTCGCTTCATTGGCCGACAGAATCGGGCGCATAGACGTTCCTGGCGCGGCCTGATCGGAAGGAATTTGATCGGGCGGTGTAGAGCTACAGGCGGTCAGCGTCACGCCAAAAGCCATAGCCAGCGCCAGACGGGAAACTGATGAAATGTTCACAGGTTGCTCCGGGCTTTGAAAGTTATCCATTGAAGCCTGCTTTTTTATACTAAGTTGAGCGAAACGGGAAGGTGAAAAGGTAAAAAGTTGTTTTTTATAGCAGCAATCTCGGGTGTAGAGAGTCTTTATATCACAATTAGATAACAATTTTGGTCCTTCAGGTTGACAACATCCACAGGATGCAAAATAAATGTCTATACAACCTATGACAAGTGGTGAGTCGAATGCAGCAATTTTTCCCTGATGATGCTATCTGGCGTAATGTCCGCCTGGCGACCATGGATCCTGAACGTGATACCCCGTATGGGCTGGTGGATGGTCATGCGCTGATCGTCCGCCAGGGTAAGATTCGCGATATCGTCCCAGAGTCATCGTTATACCTCACGCATGACAATACCCTGGATATGCAAGGACGATTGATTACGCCGGGTCTGATTGACTGCCATACGCACCTGGTGTTTGGCGGCAATCGCGCAGGTGAATGGGAACAGCGGTTAAACGGTGTTTCATACCAACAGATCAGTGCTCAGGGGGGAGGGATCAATGCCACCGTGTCGGCGACGCGCAGCGCCTCCGATGAGCAGCTCTTACAGCTCGCACAGGGGCGAATGGAACGGTTGATCAAAGAAGGCGTTACGTTGCTGGAAATCAAATCGGGCTACGGCCTGGATTTGCAGACAGAAGAGAAGATTCTACGCGTGGCGGCGGCACTGGCTGCGGAGAATATCGTAGAAATAAGTCCGACGCTGTTGGCCGCGCACGCGACTCCAGCGGAATTCAGGGATGATCCTGACGGCTATATTACGCTGGTGTGCGAGACCATTTTGCCGCAGCTGTGGGAACAGGGTCTGTTTGAGACCGTCGATCTGTTCTGTGAAAGCGTCGGATTTAACCTCGCGCAGAGCGAACGGGTATTTAAGGCCGCCCAGACGTTGGGCATTCCGGTTAAGGGTCACGTTGAACAGTTGTCGCTGCTGGGGGGGGCGCAGTTGGTAAGCCGCTATCACGGATTATCCGCCGACCATATTGAATACCTCGATGAAGAGGGCGTGGCGGCGATGAGTCAAAGCGGTACGGTCGGCGTGCTGCTGCCCGGCGCGTTTTATTTCCTCAAAGAGCAGCAGCGCCCCCCGGTAGAGCTGCTGCGTCAATATCAGGTCCCGATGGCAGTGGCGACGGATTTCAACCCCGGCACCAGTCCGTTTATCAGCCTGCACTGGGCGATGAATATGGTCTGCGTTCAGTTTGGCTTAACGCCGGAAGAGGCATGGGCAGGGGTAACGCGTCATGCTGCCCGTGCGCTGGGGCGTCATGCCACTCACGGTCAACTGAAAGCCGGATTTGTGGCCGACTTTGTGGTGTGGGACGCACAATTACCGGTCGAAATTCTCTATGAGCCCGGTCGTAACCCGATCTACCAGCGCGTATTCCGAGGACAACCATCATGACCAACTGGCAACCCGCTTCTTCTGCGCTCTGGCAAGGTCGCGATGACCGCGCTGAATCGTCAACTGCGCTGCGCTTGTTTCAGACCATCACGCTCAGTACAGCGTTTAGCCCTGAAAACTATCGCGAGCAGATAGCGCTACTGGGATTCGCCTGCGATGAAGGCGTGAAGCGTAATCAGGGACGCACGGGGGCGGCTGGCGCGCCCGATGCGCTGCGCAAAGCGCTTGCAAATTTAGCCAGTCACCACGGTCATGATCGGCTGGTGGATCTGGGTAATATTGTGGCGCAGGCTCCCGATCTCGAAGGCGCGCAGCAGGCGTTACGCCATGCGGTGCAACGCTGCCAGCAGGCTGAAATGCGTACCTTCGTGCTGGGTGGGGGGCACGAAACCGCCTTCGCGCACGGTGCAGGCGTACTGGATGCGTTCCCGCGTTCAACCGTAGGTATCGTCAACCTCGATGCTCACCTGGATTTACGCCATGCTGACCAGGCGACCTCTGGTACGCCTTTTCGCCAGTTGGCGCAGCTCTGCGATGCGCAACAGCGAGAATTTCGTTACGCCTGCTTTGGCGTTAACCGGGCGGCCAACACCCAGGCATTGTGGGATGAAGCGCAGCGACTCGGTGTGACCGTAGTGGAGGATCTGCACTGTCATAATGCGCAGGCGCAGATGGCGCAGTTCATATCAAGCGTCGACGTTATCTATCTGACTATCGATCTCGATGTTTTGCCGGTATGGGAAATGCCCGCCGTATCCGCGCCTGCTGCGTTGGGTGTCCCGCTGGCGACATTGCTGGGGCTGATTGAACCCCTTTGTCGCAGCGGTAAACTCCAGGCGGTGGATATGGTTGAATTTAATCCCCGTTTTGACGATGATGGCAACGCGGCGCGCGTTGCGGCGCGGCTTGGCTGGCAAATCGCACACTGGTGGCACTGACGTGCCTGATAACGTTACGCCGCCATTTGGCAACTCTTATTCTCAGCTTAAGGAAGGCTCACGCATGCACCCATCCCGTTCTGCTCCGGCTCCTTTTTACGAAAAGGTCAAAATGGAGATCAGTGAGAAGATTTCCAGCGGTATCTGGCAACCTCACGATCGTATCCCATCTGAGGCGGAACTGGTGGCGCAGTATGGTTTTAGCCGCATGACCATCAACCGGGCGCTGCGTGAGCTAACGGATGAAGGATTACTGGTGCGTTTGCAAGGGGTGGGGACGTTTGTCGCTGAGCCAAAAGGCCAATCCGCGCTGTTCGAAATTCGCAGCATCGCGGATGAAATTAATGCGCGCCAGCATCAGCACCGATGCGAGGTGCTGACGCTGGAAAGAACCCAGGCAAACGCGCAGCAGGCTTTGGAGTTAAACGTCAAAGAAGGCACCTCCATTTTTCACTCTGTCATGGTGCACTACGAGAACGCCCTACCCGTGCAGATTGAAGATCGCTGTGTGAATGCCGAAATTGTGCCCGAGTATCTGTTGCAGGATTACAGCCAGACCACGCCGCATGCTTACCTGTCACTCATCGCCCCTTTGACGGAAGGGGAACATATTGTCGAAGCGGTACGCGCCAGCGCGGAAGAGTGTGCGCTGTTGCATATCAAAGAGCACGATCCCTGCCTGTTGATCCGCCGTAAGACCTGGTCGGCATCTTCTATTGTCTCTCATGCCCGTTTGCTCTTCCCGGGTTCCCGCTATCGTCTGCAGGGGCGGTTTATGTCCTGATACAGGAGATGAAAACCGTGATTGCTGCCGCAGTATAATAAAAATGTATCTTAATTGTTAAAATCGACCTTGCGATAGCTTGTATAGACAAGTATATACTCCAGATGTGCGTAACCATTCAACGTAGGCCTGATAAGACGCGTTAGCGTCGCCATCAGGCACTTGCCGGATGGCGGCGTAAACGCCTGATCCGGCCTACATTCTGTCCGAGGAGTGCTCTACCATGTCTCATAGCAAGTATCGTCAGCAGGATATTCGTGCCCCACGCGGCACTACCTTAACGGCCAAAAGCTGGCTGACCGAAGCGCCGCTGCGCATGTTAATGAACAATCTGGATCCTGATGTGGCGGAAAATCCGCATGAGCTGGTGGTTTACGGCGGGATTGGCCGTGCAGCGCGGGACTGGGAGTGCTATGACGCCATCGTCAAGGCGCTGACCGAACTTGAATCCGATGAAACCCTGCTGGTTCAGTCCGGCAAACCGGTCGGCGTGTTCAAAACCCATGACAATGCGCCGCGCGTGCTGATTGCCAACTCCAACCTGGTGCCGCATTGGGCTACCTGGGAACACTTTAATGAACTGGACGCCAAAGGGCTGGCGATGTACGGCCAGATGACCGCCGGGAGCTGGATCTACATCGGCAGTCAGGGCATCGTGCAGGGGACTTATGAAACCTTCGTTGAGGCCGGGCGTCAGCATTATCAGGGTAACCTGAGCGGACGCTGGGTTCTGACCGCCGGGCTGGGCGGCATGGGCGGCGCGCAACCGCTCGCTGCAACGCTGGCGGGTGCGTGTTCGCTGAATATTGAATGCCAGCAAAGCCGGATCGATTTCCGTCTGCGTACCCGCTACGTGGACGAGCAGGCGACATCGCTTGACGATGCGCTGGCGCGTATTGATAAGTACACCCGCGAGGGTAAAGCGGTCTCTATTGCGCTGTGTGCGAACGCCGCCGACGTTGTGCCGGAACTGGTGAAGCGCGGCGTGCGCCCGGATATGGTCACCGACCAGACCAGCGCCCACGATCCGCTGCATGGCTATCTGCCGTCCGGCTGGAGTTGGGAAGAATACCAGGCGAAAGCGGTATCCGATCCGCAGGGCACGGTGCAGGCGGCAAAACGTTCAATGGCAACGCACGTCGAGGCGATGCTGGCGTTTAGCAAAATGGGCGTGCCGACGTTTGATTACGGTAATAATATTCGCCAGATGGCCAAAGAGATGGGGGTGGAAAACGCCTTTGATTTCCCAGGATTTGTGCCTGCTTATATTCGTCCGTTGTTCTGCCGCGGCATTGGCCCGTTCCGCTGGGTGGCGCTTTCCGGCGATCCGCAGGATATTTATAAAACCGATGCCAAAGTGAAAGAGATCGTGGCTGACGATAAACATCTACACCACTGGCTGGATATGGCGCGTGAGCGGATTAATTTCCAGGGTTTACCGGCGCGTATCTGCTGGGTCGGGCTGGAATGGCGGCAAAAGCTGGGGCTGGCGTTTAACGAGATGGTACGTAGCGGTGAAGTGTCCGCGCCGATTGTTATTGGCCGTGACCATCTGGATTCAGGCTCTGTTGCCAGCCCGAACCGCGAAACCGAGGCCATGCGCGACGGTTCTGACGCCGTATCCGACTGGCCGCTGTTGAACGCGCTGCTTAACACTGCCAGCGGCGCGACCTGGGTGTCACTGCACCACGGTGGCGGGGTAGGAATGGGCTTCTCCCAGCATGCCGGGATGGTGATTGTGTGTGATGGCACCGATGAAGCCGCTGCGCGTATTGCCAGGGTTTTACACAACGATCCGGCGACCGGGGTGATGCGTCACGCCGACGCCGGGTATGACATTGCGGTGGAATGCGCCGTCGAAGAAGGGCTGAATTTGCCGATGATTGCTGCGACGCAGGAGAAACGCTGATATGAACACCATGACATTAACACCGGGTCATCTGAGCTTTGCGCAACTACGCGACATCTGGCAGCAGCCGGTCAAATTGAATCTGGATGCCGCCGCGATTGATGCTATCAACGCCAGCGTCGCCTGCGTCAATAATATTGTCACTGAAGGCCGCACGGCATATGGCATTAATACGGGGTTTGGCTTGCTGGCCCAGACCCGTATCGCCACGGAAGACTTGCAGAATTTGCAGCGCTCGTTGGTGCTTTCCCATGCGGCAGGCGTCGGCGAGGCGCTCGATGACGACATGGTTCGCCTGATTATGGTGCTGAAAATTAACAGCCTGGCGCGTGGTTTTTCCGGTATTCGCCTGAGTGTCATTGAAGCGCTGATTGCGCTGGTGAATGCCGAAGTGTATCCGCTGATCCCGGCGAAAGGCTCGGTGGGCGCATCGGGCGATCTGGCTCCGCTGGCGCATATGTCCCTGACGCTGTTGGGAGAAGGCAAGGCGCGCTGGCAGGGAGAATGGCTCCCGGCGACAGACGCGCTGAAGAAGGCCGGACTGGAGCCGATTACTCTGGAGGCGAAAGAAGGGCTGGCGCTGCTGAACGGCACCCAGGCTTCCACCGCCTTTGCATTACGTGGGTTGATTGAGGCGCAGGAGCTGTTTGCTTCCGCGACGGTGTGCGGGGCGCTGACCACCGAAGCGGTTTTAGGCTCGCGTCGTCCGTTTGATGCCCGTATTCATGCGGCGCGAGGACAGCGTGGACAAATTGATGCCGCGACGTTGTATCGCCATGTGTTGACTGATTCCAGCGCACTTTCACAGTCGCATCATAACTGTGAAAAAGTGCAGGATCCCTATTCTCTGCGCTGTCAGCCGCAGGTGATGGGGGCGTGTCTGACGCAAATGCGCCAGGCAATGGATGTTCTGCTGGTGGAAGCCAACGCGGTTTCCGACAACCCGCTGGTGTTTGCCGAAGAAGGTGATGTGATTTCTGGTGGTAACTTCCATGCTGAACCGGTGGCGATGGCGGCAGATAATCTGGCGCTGGCGATCGCGGAAATCGGCTCGTTATCAGAACGACGTATTGCGCTGATGATGGACAAACATATGTCGCAGTTGCCGCCGTTCCTGGTGAAAAATGGCGGGGTTAACTCCGGTTTTATGATTGCCCAGGTGACCGCCGCTGCGCTGGCGAGCGAGAATAAAGCCCTCGCGCATCCGCACAGCGTAGACAGCCTGCCAACCTCCGCCAACCAGGAAGATCATGTGTCGATGGCGCCAGCGGCGGGACGCAGACTGTGGGAGATGGCGGCGAATACGCGCGGCGTGATTGCCGTGGAGTGGCTGGCGGCGTGTCAGGGAATTGACCTGCGTGAAGGGTTAACCTCAAGCCCGCTGCTGGAGCAGGCGCGTCAGACGCTACGTGAGCAGGTTGCCCACTATACGCAGGATCGCTTTTTCGCCCCGGATATCGAGTGCGCGACCGAACTGTTAGCGCAGGGCGCGCTGCTGCATTTAGTTCCGGAGTTTCTGTAAAAATGCCGGATGGCGCTGACGCTTATCCGGCCTACAAACCAGCTCGTAGGCCGGATAAAACGCGTCAGCGTTGCCATCCGGCACAGAGATTAACTAAACATCGCTGTAATCGAGGCGCTGGCGAGCGAGTGGAAATGGACATTAAATCCGACCATCGCGCCGCTGGCACCTTCATCGACATCAAGACGCTCCACATCCAGCGCATGGACCGTAAAGATATAGCGATGGGTTTCCCCTTTCGGCGGCGCTGCGCCGCCATAGCCCGCTTTACCAAAATCCGTACGGGTTTGAATCACCCCATCCGGCAGTGCAACCAGTCCGGAGCCAGACCCTTGTGGTAAAACCCGGGTATCTGCAGGCAGGTTAACCACCACCCAGTGCCACCAACCGGAGCCGGTTGGCGCATCAGGATCGTAGCAGGTCACGACAAAGCTTTTGGTCCCAGCGGGTACGTCATCCCATGCCAGATGTGGCGAAAGATTATCCCCGTCATACCCCATGCCGTTAAAGACGTGGCGATGTGGTAGCTTTTCCCCATCGCGCAGATCGTTGCTGATTAGTTTCATACTGACTCCTCTCGTTAGCCAAAAAGTGTAGCCAGAAACCGTAGAGCTTACCGCTGATTAATCGCTAAAAAATGTTGCATGGCGCACAGCCTCATTGACGGCCTGCGTCAGGCGGCGCAACTGCTCAGGCTGAATAATGTACGGCGGCATCAGATAGATGAGCTTACCAAACGGTCTTATCCACACGCCCTGATCGACAAAGAACTTCTGTAGTGCTGCCATATTTACCGGCTGGGTGGTTTCGATTACGCCGATGGCGCCAAGCACGCGGACATCGGCGACCCAACGGGAGTCCGCCGCTGGGGCGAGCTCTGCCCACAGCTGCGCTTCAATGGCCGCGACCTGCGAGCGCCATTCATTGGTTTCGAGCAGCGACAGGCTGGCGGAGGCGACGGCGCAGGCCAGTGGATTACCCATGAAAGTTGGGCCGTGCATAAAGCAGCCAGCATCACCGTTGCTGATGGTTTCTGCGACCAGGCGGGTGGTCAGGGTCGCGGAAAGGGTCATTGTCCCGCCGGTTAACGCTTTGCCGAGGCACAAAATATCTGGCGTAATATCGGCGTGTTCACAGGCAAACAGCTTGCCGGTGCGACCAAACCCGGTGGCGATTTCATCGGCAATCAACAGGATACCTTCACGGTCACACATCTTACGAATACGTTTCAGCCATTCGGGGTGATACATACGCATACCGCCAGCGCCTTGTACGATTGGCTCAAGGATCACCGCCGCTATCTCGTGGCGATGCGCGGCCATCAGGCGGGCGAACGGTACCATATCCAGTTCATCCCACTCACCGTTCATACGGCTCTGTGGGGCTGGGGCGAACAGGTTTTCTGGCAGGTAACCCTTCCACAGGCTATGCATTGAGTTGTCGGGATCGCAGACCGACATTGCGCCGAAGGTGTCACCGTGATAGCCGTTACGAAACGTCAGGAAACGCTGACGCGCTTCGCCTTTGGCCTGCCAGTATTGCAGCGCCATTTTCATTGCCACTTCGACGGCAACCGAACCTGAATCCGCGAGAAAAACGCACTCCAGCGCCTCTGGCGTCATCGCCACCAACTGGCGACACAGCGCAATAGCCGGGGCATGGGTAATGCCGCCAAACATCACGTGCGACATGGCATCAATCTGCGTTTTCATCGCGGCGTTCAACTGCGGGTGATTGTAACCGTGGATCGCCGCCCACCAGGATGACATGCCGTCAATCAGTCTTTCACCGTTGGCTAAAATCAGTTCGCAACCTTCGGCGCGTGCTACCGGATAAACCGGCAAAGGGGAGGTCATGGAGGTATATGGATGCCAGATATGGCGTTGGTCAAAAGCAATATCGTCCGTTGTCATAATCGACTTGTAAACCAAATTAAAAAGATTTAGGTTTACGAGTCTACACGAAACTCACAACGAAACGTATATCAATATGGCTCACACTTCTCGCTGGACAATGTCGCAAGTCACCGAATTATTTGAAAAACCCCTGCTGGATCTGCTGTTTGAAGCGCAACAAGTGCACCGTCAGCATTTTGATCCGCGGCAGGTACAGGTGAGTACGCTGCTGTCGATTAAAACCGGTGCCTGTCCGGAAGACTGCAAATACTGCCCGCAAAGTTCCCGCTATAAAACCGGTCTGGAAACCGAGCGTCTGATGGAAGTTGAGCAGGTTCTGGATTCCGCGCGTAAGGCGAAGCAGGCCGGTTCAACGCGGTTTTGCATGGGCGCGGCGTGGAAGAATCCTCACGAACGCGATATGCCTTACCTGGAACAGATGGTTCAGGGCGTAAAAGCGCTGGGGCTGGAAGCGTGTATGACGCTGGGCACGTTGGACGAAACCCAGGCTCAGCGTCTGGCCAATGCGGGTCTGGACTACTACAACCACAACCTCGACACCTCGCCGGAATTTTACGGCAATATCATCACCACCCGTTCGTATCAGGAGCGCCTGGATACGCTGGATAAAGTGCGTGAGGCGGGCATTAAAGTGTGCTCCGGCGGGATTGTGGGGCTGGGGGAAACGGTCACCGATCGCGCGGGTCTGCTGCTGCAACTGGCGAATCTGCCAACCCCGCCGGAAAGCGTCCCCATCAACATGCTGGTGAAAGTAAAAGGCACGCCGCTGGCTGATAACGACGATGTCGATGCGTTTGATTTTATTCGCACTATCGCCGTCGCGCGCATCATGATGCCGACCTCGTATGTGCGTCTTTCCGCCGGGCGCGAGCAGATGAACGAACAAACCCAGGCAATGTGTTTTATGGCTGGGGCCAACTCGATTTTCTATGGTTGCAAACTGCTCACTACACCCAACCCGAACGAAGACAAAGATCTGCTTTTATTCCGCAAACTCGGTCTGAATCCGCAACAAACGGCGGTACTGGCGGGCGATAACGAACAGCAGCAACGCCTGGAGCAGGCGCTGCGTACTCCGGATACCGACGATTACTACAACGCGGCAACCGTATGACCTGGCAACAAAAAATCGACGATGCGCTGGCAGCGCGTTGTGCTGCCGATACCCTGCGTCGTCGCTATGCAGTGACGCAGGGCGCCGGTCGTTGGCTGCAGGCTGATGGTCGCCAGTATCTGAATTTCTCCAGCAACGACTACCTTGGCTTAAGCCACCACCCGCATATTGTGTGTGCGTGGCAGCAGGGGGCAGAACGGTTTGGCGTCGGCAGCGGCGGCTCGGGTCATGTCAGCGGTTATTCGGTTGCGCATCAGGCGCTGGAAGAAGAACTGGCCCACTGGCTGGGCTATTCCCGGGCACTGTTGTTCATCTCCGGTTTTGCCGCTAATCAGGCGGTGATCACCGCGCTGATGGGCAAAGAGGATCGGATTGTTGCCGACCGACTCAGCCATGCGTCGTTGCTGGAAGCGGCCAGTCTGAGTCCCGCCGTGTTACGCCGTTTTACCCATAACGACCCGCAACATTTGGCTCGTCTGCTGTCAGCCCCCTGTCCGGGGCAGCAGCTCGTGGTGACTGAAGGCGTGTTCAGCATGGATGGCGATAGCGCACCGCTGGCGGATATCCATGCCGTAGCGCAACGCCAGGGGGCCTGGTTGCTGGTGGATGATGCCCACGGTATCGGTGTCACTGGTGAAGAAGGTCGCGGATCGTGCTGGCACTCGCAGGTCAAACCTGAACTGCTGGTGGTGACATTTGGTAAGGGATTTGGCGTCAGCGGCGCGGCAATCCTGTGTTCAGACAGCGTGGCTGATTATCTGCTGCAATTTGCCCGTCATCTGATTTACAGCACCAGCATGCCGCCTGCTCAGGCGCAGGCATTGCGTGCCGCGCTGGCAGTGATCCGCAGTCGTGAGGGCGATGAACGCCGGGAAAAACTGGCTATGTTAATCCAACGTTTTCGTGCTGGCCTGGATATTGCGGATTTCACGCTGGCAAACTCAGACAGTGCCATCCAGCCATTGATCGTGGGCGATAACCATAAAGCGCTGCAACTGGCGGAGGCTTTACGCGCTCAAGGTTGTTGGGTGACCGCCATCCGGCCTCCTACGGTACCGGTCGGCACAGCCAGATTGCGGCTGACGCTGACGCAGGCGCATGAATGCCAGGATATCGACTGTTTACTGGAGGTGCTGCATGGCGCAGGTTAATAAACAGGCCATTGCTGCCGCATTTGGACGCGCTGCTTCCCGCTATGAGCAACATGCCGGGCTACAGTGTCAAAGCGCCGACGCCTTGCTGGCGCTACTTGGTGAACGGGATTATGCACGGGTACTGGATGCGGGGTGCGGCCCTGGGCGCATGAGTCGCTACTGGCGTGAGCAGGGAAGCGAAGTCAGCGCACTGGATCTTTCTGAACAAATGCTGGCAGAGGCACAGCGGAAAAATGCTGCCCACCACTATCTGCTGGCGGATATTGAAGCCATCCCACAAAACGCCGCCACCTTTGACCTGGCCTGGAGCAATCTGGCGGTTCAGTGGTGCGATAATTTACGCGGGGCGCTAAACGAGCTTTGCCGGGTTGTGCGCCCCGGAGGCACGGTGGCGTTTAGTACGTTGGCACATGGTTCGATGCCTGAATTACGCCGGGCGTGGCAAGCGGTAGATGACCGGGAGCACACCAACCGTTTCTTGCCCGTGGAGCAACTTGAAAAGGCTCTGCATGGCTGGGACGTTGAGTATCAGCTTCATACGGTGACACTGTGGTTTGATGACGCGTTGAGCGCCATGCGCTCGCTCAAAGGGATCGGTGCGACGCATCTCCATGATGGACGCGAACAGCGCGTACTGACCCGTTCACAGCTGCAGCAGTTACAGTTAGCCTGGCCCTCTGTGCAAGGAAAATACCCGCTGACGTATCAACTTTTTTTAGGAGTAATTCAACGTGACCAGAACGTATTTTGTCACCGGGACGGACACTGAGGTTGGTAAAACAATTGCCAGCTGTGCGCTCCTGCAGGCAGCGGGGCAATTGGGTTATCGAACGGTCGGCTATAAGCCTGTAGCCTCTGGGAGTGAAATGACGGCAGATGGTCTGCGAAACTCTGACGCCCTTGCCCTGCAGCGCAACAGCGCTGTGGCAGTGAATTATACGGCAATCAATCCCTATACCTTTGCCGAGCCCACGTCACCGCATATCATCAGCGCTGATGAAGGGCGACCGATTCTGGCCTCAGTGATGTCTGCTGGTTTACAGGCGCTGCGAATGCAGGCTGACTGGGTGCTGGTGGAGGGCGCTGGCGGTTGGTTTACGCCGCTTTCACCCACGCTGAGTTTTTCTGACTGGGTACAAACAGAACAACTGCCGGTGATTCTGGTGGTTGGCGTCAAGCTTGGCTGCATCAACCATGCCATTCTGACTGCGCAAGCAGTACAACAGGCTGGGTTGACGCTGGCGGGGTGGGTCGCCAATGATGTGGCTCCGCCAGGGAAACGCCATTCTGAATATATGGCAACGCTGAAACGCGCGATTCCGGCCCCGCTGCTGGGGGAGATCCCATGGCTGGAAGACGAGCCAGAACGCGCAACGACAGGGCATTACCTCGACCTTAGCGTTTTGCCTCCGGCGCCATCCAGCCGTTAAGAAACGGGTCGTTGAGCTGCCCCAGTTGTCCCTGGGCCACATTGCGTCCGCGATGTAACAGGCAATAGCAATCAGCGACCCGACGAATAAACGGCAGGCTTTGCTCTGCGAGCATAATGGCGATGCCCAACTCCTGGCTTAGCCTCACAATCAGGTTCCCCAGCTTGTGGATATACGCCTGACCCGTTCCTCGCGTAGGCTCATCGAGGATCAGCAGGCGTGGGCGTGTAACCAGCGCGCTGGCGAGCGCGAGCTGGTGCTGATTATCCTCTGATAAGGCAACCCCTTTGGTCTGACGCAGACTGTATAACTGTGGGAAGAGGCGGTATATATCGCTGCTGTTCATCGTTTCGCTTTCCTCAACCGCCTGGCGCGCAATATGCAGATTTTCCTCGACCGTCAGCTGCGAAAAAATCCGTCTCTGTTGTGAAACGGAGTTAATACCCAGCGCAATGCGATTTGCCGCTGGGATCGGGCTCAGATCGCACGGTGGTGCGCCTGCCTGATGCCAGACCATCGTACCGCTTTCAATAGGCAAATTGCCGATGATGCAATTGGCCAGCGTCGTTTTCCCCATCCCCGGAAGTCCCAGCACACCGGTACACTTGCCGGGCTGCAGGTCGAGATCCACATCCCATAGCGTGTGCTGGTTACCGTAATAGTGATTCACTGCGCGAAGACTCAACATAGATTTTCTCCATCATGAAGTTATCCGCCCGACAGGCCGGGGAGCAGAAGAAAATTGCAAATCTCTTGCCACAAATGGGAAATGCGCGAAAAACAGCGGGATAGCGTGATCCACCGGCAGCGATATCTGGTTTTTAACGATACGGGTTAATTTTGCGCACATTGCCAGTGCCTGGTCGCGTCGGGATGGTGCAGGCAGGTAAATGGTGAAAATGCGAGCAAGATCTCGACCACCTCCAGGGCTTCGTTAGCTGATAAATATAAAAAAATGGCGATAATTTTTTTTTATCCCACTCGAAAAGAGCAAGTCGGTGTTTTTGCCAGGCGGCAGTCAGCACGGGCTGGAGGCAGTTATCCACTATTCCTGTGGATAACCTTGTGTATTAGAGTTAGAAAACACAATGTAAGCGAGAGAAGACGCGGCCTGCGACTAAATTGATGCGAAAGACGGCTCGAGAGAATAGTTATTGAAATACAGAATGTTAGATAAAAGCAATGGCTGTCGCGGAAGTGTCATGCGTTGCCATAAAACTTTCATCTGCCGTCTTGACAAATGTTAAAAAAGTCATTGGTTTGGGGATAACACATTTTTACTGGTGTTTTATCCCGCCAGTGCCAAAATTTTAGCCTGCTCTGACGGGCATTCTGATGGCGTAACAGAAATATTCTGGTGTGTTACTGTTTTTTCATCCAGTATATTTTACTGGCAAAATATACTGCTGCGGGTAAAATTACACACCTGCCCGCCCATTGCTTCAGGTAGCTGCTCATGAGTAAACCGTTCAAACTGAATTCCGCTTTTAAACCCTCTGGCGATCAGCCTGAGGCGATTCGTCGCCTGGAAGAAGGGCTGGAGGATGGTCTGGCGCATCAGACGCTGCTCGGGGTGACGGGGTCGGGGAAGACATTCACTATCGCCAA
This sequence comes from Citrobacter sp. Cpa228, assembly GCF_030333085.1. Taxonomy (NCBI): domain Bacteria; kingdom Pseudomonadati; phylum Pseudomonadota; class Gammaproteobacteria; order Enterobacterales; family Enterobacteriaceae; genus Citrobacter; species Citrobacter sp. Cpa228. The sequence continues at coordinate 310,043 of NZ_JAOWGQ010000043.1, forward strand.
CGTGATTGCGGACTTGCAGCGTCCTACCATGGTGCTGGCTCCCAATAAGACGCTTGCTGCTCAGCTGTACGGTGAGATGAAAGAGTTCTTCCCGGATAACGCAGTGGAATATTTCGTCTCCTACTACGACTATTATCAGCCGGAAGCTTATGTCCCGAGCTCGGATACTTTTATCGAGAAAGATGCGTCGGTAAACGAACACATTGAACAGATGCGCCTGTCGGCGACCAAAGCCCTGCTTGAACGGCGGGATGTGGTGGTGGTGGCCTCGGTTTCCGCGATCTATGGTCTGGGCGATCCGGATCTGTATCTGAAGATGATGTTGCACCTGACGGTGGGGATGATTATCGATCAGCGTGCGATCCTGCGCCGGCTTGCTGAACTGCAATACACGCGTAACGATCAGGCATTCCAGCGCGGGACGTTCCGCGTGCGTGGTGAGGTGATCGATATCTTTCCGGCGGAATCTGACGATATCGCGCTACGCGTCGAGTTGTTTGATGAAGAAGTTGAGCGCTTGTCGCTATTCGACCCGCTAACCGGGCAGGTTGAATCCAGCATTCCGCGCTTTACCATCTACCCTAAAACGCACTATGTCACACCGCGCGAACGCATTGTGCAGGCGATGGAAGAAATTAAAGTCGAGCTGGCGGAGCGCCGCAAAATCCTGCTGGCGAACAACAAGCTGGTGGAAGAACAGCGTTTAAGCCAGCGTACGCAGTTCGATCTGGAAATGATGAACGAGCTGGGTTACTGCTCGGGGATTGAAAACTATTCACGCTATCTGTCCGGACGCGGTCCGGGCGAGCCGCCGCCGACGCTGTTTGATTACCTGCCCGCCGATGGCCTGTTGGTGGTGGATGAATCCCACGTTACGATTCCGCAAATTGGTGGGATGTACCGTGGCGACCGGGCACGAAAAGAGACGCTGGTTGAGTATGGATTCCGTCTGCCGTCGGCGCTGGATAACCGTCCGCTGAAGTTTGAAGAGTTTGAGGCGCTGGCACCGCAAACCATTTATGTCTCAGCGACACCGGGCAATTATGAGCTGGAGAAATCCGGTGAGGATGTGGTCGATCAGGTGGTGCGGCCGACCGGGCTGCTGGACCCGGTCATTGAAGTTCGTCCGGTGGCGACACAGGTTGATGACCTGCTGTCTGAGATCCGCACCCGTGCGGCGATTAACGAACGCGTGCTGGTGACGACACTTACCAAACGCATGGCGGAAGACCTCACCGAATACCTTGAAGAGCACGGCGAGCGGGTGCGCTATCTGCACTCCGACATTGATACCGTGGAACGCATGGAAATCATTCGTGATTTGCGCCTGGGCGAGTTTGACGTGCTGGTGGGTATCAACCTGTTGCGAGAAGGCCTGGACATGCCTGAGGTCTCTCTGGTGGCGATTCTGGATGCAGACAAAGAAGGGTTCCTGCGTTCGGAACGATCGCTTATCCAGACCATCGGTCGAGCGGCGCGTAACATCAACGGTAAAGCGATTCTCTACGGCGATAAAATTACCGCCTCAATGGCCAAAGCGATTGGTGAAACCGAACGCCGTCGTGAGAAACAGCAGCTCTACAACGAAGAGCACGGTATTACGCCGCAAGGGCTGAATAAGAAAGTGGTCGATATTCTGGCGCTGGGTCAGAATATTGCGAAGACCAAGGCGAAAGGCAAAGGGAAGTCACGTGCCGGGGCGAAATCCGAGGTTGTTGAGCTGGACATGACGCCAAAAGCGCTGCAGCAGAAGATTCACGAGTTAGAAGGTCAGATGATGCTGCATGCGCAGAACCTTGAGTTCGAAGAGGCCGCGCAGATCCGTGACCAGTTGCATCAGTTGCGTGAATTGTTTATCGCGGCATCGTAGGTGGGTGCCGGATGCGGGGTAAACCCCTTATCCGGCCTACAAGCGCACCTGTAGGCCTGATAAGCGCAGCGCACCAGGCCGTGTTTGGTGCCGGATGGCGGGGGAGATCCGTTATCCGGCCTACAAGCGCACCTGTAGGCCTGATAAGCGCAGCGCATCAGGCAAATACGTTCAACCTAACGCCTGCACCGCTTTCTCCAGCGCGCTATGCAGCAGTTGACGGTCATGACGGTAGGGAATATCGCTGGCCTCCAGTTCATCCTGAATCACAATGCGGTCGGTCACGGCGGAAACATCGACTTTTGGTCCGACAATCACCGCATCAATCACCTTCTTACCAACATATTGCTCAATGATGGCCAGCTTATCGGCAAGCGTCAGGCTGGCGGCAGGCAGGCTGAGTTCGCGTCCCAGATTGCCGATATAAACCATTGGAGCCGGTGTGCGACGTAACGCCTGTGCCAGTTCGTCGAGCAGCAGGATCGGCATCAGGCTGGTGTAAAAACTGCCTGGCCCAATTAAAATCAAATCTGCTTCAGCGATAGCCTCTACCGCTTCGCGCGTGGTCGGCACTTTTGGTGACAGCATCAGCTCCTGAGGTGGGATGGTGAGCTGATCGATATTCACTTCGCCATACACTTCATGTCCCTGATCGTCGAGCGCCATCAGGTCCACCGGTAGTTCTGACATGGGAATTAAATGTGCATCAACTTTTAGCAGGCTACGAATTAAATTGATGGCTTCTAAAGGCCGCACGCTGAGGTGATCGAGCGCCTTTAACATCAGATTTCCGAGGTTATGGCCGGAAAGTTCGCCATTACCGCCAAAACGATACTCAAACATCGCCGATGCGACGCTTGGTTGGGTAATTAACTGGTTGAGGCAGTTCCGCATGTCTCCCCAGGCAATGCCGCCTTCTGAACGGCGAATTCGCCCCGTGGAGCCGCCGTTATCGGTGGTCGTGACGATGCCCGTCAGGCGTGAACCTAAAGAGGCAAGTGATGACAGAACGCGTCCTAATCCATGCCCTCCGCCGAGAGCGACAACGCGATCCAGATCTGCCAGCGTACGAGTGCGCATAGTTATTCCTGATATCAATTGATCGGCGTTACAGTAACGTAAATAGCGTGTTTTCAGCAATTATCCAGTCGTCATCTGCAGAAAATAATTTTCTGCGATCTACCCCTTTCTGACGACATCGACCTGACAGCAAGATGATGTATATCAATGCAAAACTGTGGTTTTTGCTTATTCTGTAGCGAAAATGCACGATCATGCCGCTATATACATATTTATACAGCGAAAGTGTACATGGCAAAAGCGTCATTTACACGCTAGTATCGGCATAACCACAATGTACTCGAAGTATGACGAGTATAAACACTCTAGCCTCTGCACCTGGGTCAAATGATACGGTGCTTTGGCCGTGACGATACGTGAATACGATTGTCACCAGGGCGCAGGAAGAAATGACTTCGCCTCCCGTATTTGGAAAGGTGTACATGGGCTCTCAACTTACCGATGCATTCGCGCGTAAGTTTTACTACTTACGTTTGTCGATTACCGATGTGTGTAACTTCCGTTGCACCTACTGCCTGCCGGATGGCTATAAGCCCGGCGGGGTCACCAATAACGGCTTTTTAACCGTTGATGAAATTCGTCGCGTCACGCGCGCGTTCGCCAGTCTGGGAACGGAGAAAGTGCGTCTGACGGGGGGCGAACCCTCATTGCGTCGCGACTTTACCGACATTATCGCCGCCGTGCGTGAAAACGACGCCATCCGTCAGATTGCGGTGACCACCAATGGTTATCGTCTGGCGCGCGATGCCGCCGCCTGGCGCGATGCCGGACTGACCGCGCTCAACGTGAGCGTCGACAGCCTGGATGCTCGTCAGTTTCATGCCATTACCGGACAGGACAAGTTTCAACAGGTGATGGCAGGCATTGACGCCGCCTTTGATGCGGGTTTTGAAAAAGTGAAAGTCAACACCGTGCTGATGCGCGACGTAAACCATCATCAGCTGGACACCTTCCTCGCCTGGGTTCAACCGCGTCCGATCCAACTGCGTTTTATTGAACTGATGGAAACGGGCGAGGGCAGCTCGCTCTTCCGTAAACACCATATCTCCGGTCAGGTACTGCGCGATGAACTGCTGCGTCGCGGCTGGATCCATCAGATCCGACAGCGCAGCGACGGCCCGGCTCAGGTTTTTTGCCATCCTGACTATGTCGGCGAAATTGGTCTGATCATGCCTTATGAGAAAGACTTCTGCGCGACCTGCAACCGTCTGCGTGTTTCCTCTGTCGGTAAGCTTCATCTGTGTTTATTCGGTGAAGGTGGCGTAAGCCTGCGTGATTTGCTGGAAGATGACGCTCAGCAGCCAGCGCTGGAAGAACGCATTTCAGCCGCGCTGCAGGAGAAAAAGCAGACCCATTTCTTACATCAGAACAATACCGGTATTACGCAAAACTTATCTTACATTGGCGGCTGATCGCTAAAAGGAGTTTTTCATGAGTCAGGTAAGCGCTGAATTTATCCCGACACGCATTGCTATTCTTACCGTTTCCAGTCGTCGTGGCGAAGAAGATGACACCTCCGGCCATTATCTGCGTGACTCGGCGCAGGAAGCGGGTCATCAAATTGTCGATAAGGCGATTGTCAAAGAGAATCGTTACGCTATCCGCGCCCAGGTTTCAGCCTGGATTGCCAGTGACGACGTACAGGTGGTGCTCATCACCGGCGGTACCGGTTTAACCGAAGGCGATCAGGCTCCGGAAGCGCTGCAACCGCTGTTCGACAGAGAAGTTGAAGGGTTCGGGGAAGTGTTCCGTATGCTCTCCTTTGAGGAGATTGGTACCGCGACGCTGCAATCCCGGGCGATTGCCGGAGTCGCCAATAAAACGCTGATTTTCGCCATGCCGGGGTCGACCAAAGCGTGTCGTACCGCATGGGAAAATATCATTGCGCCGCAGCTTGATGCCCGTACGCGTCCGTGTAATTTCCACCCACATTTGAAGAAATAAGTATGTCGCAACTGACTCATATTAACGCCGCTGGCGAAGCGCATATGGTGGATGTCTCCGCCAAGGCGGAAACCGTACGCGAGGCGCGTGCTGAAGCATTCGTGACCATGCGCAGTGAAACGCTGGCGATGATTATCGATGGTAGTCATCATAAAGGTGATGTTTTCGCTACGGCGCGTATTGCGGGTATTCAGGCCGCCAAACGTACCTGGGATCTTATCCCGCTGTGTCATCCGCTGATGCTCAGCAAGGTGGAAGTCAATCTGCACGCCGAGCCGGAACATAGCCGCGTACGCATTGAAACGCTGTGTCGCCTGACCGGGAAAACCGGTGTCGAAATGGAAGCGTTAACGGCGGCTTCCGTTGCGGCGTTGACCATTTACGACATGTGCAAAGCAGTGCAAAAGGATATGGTGATTGGTCCGGTGCGCCTGCTGGCAAAAAGCGGCGGCAAGTCGGGAGATTTTAAGGTGGATGCGCATGATTAAGGTTCTTTTCTTTGCTCAGGTGCGAGAACTGGTTAACACCGATATGCTAGAGGTGACGGCTGAATTTCCAACGGTAGAAGCACTGCGCCAGCATCTTGCGGCAAAAAGCGATCGTTGGGCGTTGGCGCTGGAAGACGGCAAGCTGCTGGCGGCGGTAAACCAGACGCTGGTCGATTTTGACCATCCCCTTAACGCCGGGGACGAAGTGGCCTTCTTCCCACCGGTAACCGGAGGCTAAGATGGCTGAAACGCGAATTGTTGTTGGCCCTGCGCCGTTTCGCGTCGGGGATGAGTATCCCTGGCTTGCCGAGCGTGATGAAGACGGCGCGGTGGTCACTTTCACCGGTAAAGTCCGCAACCACAATCTCGGTGACAGCGTGCAGGCGTTAACGCTGGAACACTATCCAGGGATGACCGAAAAAGCGCTGGCGGAGATTGTCGACGAAGCGCGTTCGCGCTGGCCGTTGGGTCGTGTGACGGTGATTCATCGCATTGGCGAACTGTGGCCGGGTGACGAAATTGTTTTTGTTGGCGTGACCAGCGCGCATCGCAGCAGCGCGTTTGATGCCGGGCAGTTCATTATGGATTACCTGAAAACTCGCGCGCCATTCTGGAAGCGCGAGGCTACGCCGGAAGGTGAGCGCTGGGTTGATGCCCGCGACAGTGATAAGCTAGCAGCAAAACGCTGGTAGAGTAGTACACTTGTGTTAGGCTCAAACTGATTCAGGAGATTGTCATGGACCGATTCCCACGATCCGATTCTATTGTGCAGGCCCGTTCCGGCCTGCAAACCTACATGGCGCAGGTCTATGGCTGGATGACCTGCGGGCTGTTGCTGACGGCGTTTATCGCCTGGTATGCGGCGAATACGCCTGCGGTGATGATGTTTGTTTTCTCCAGCAAGATCACCTTCTTTGGGCTGATCATTGCGCAACTGGCGCTGGTATTTGTCCTGTCGGGAATGGTGCAAAAGCTCAGTGCTGGAATGGCAACGACGCTGTTCATGCTCTATTCGGCGTTAACCGGGTTGACGCTATCGAGTATTTTTATCGTTTATACCTACTCGTCTATCGCCAGCACCTTCGTGGTTACCGGCGGGATGTTCGGTATCATGAGCCTGTACGGATACACCACTAAACGCGATCTCAGCGGCTTTGGCAACATGCTGTTTATGGCGCTGATCGGTATTGTGCTGGCCTCGTTGGTTAACTTCTGGCTGAAGAGCGAAGCGCTGATGTGGGCGGTGACCTACATTGGGGTGATCGTATTTGTCGGTCTGACCGCCTATGACACGCAAAAGCTGAAAAATATCGGTGAGCAAATTGACCTGCGCGACAGTTCCAACCTGAGGAAATACGCCATTCTTGGGGCGTTAACGCTGTATCTGGATTTCATCAACCTGTTCCTGATGCTACTGCGTATCTTCGGCAATCGTCGTTAATTGTCTGTTGCCGGATGGCGCTGCGCTTATCCGACCTACCGCTTGGTATCGAAAGTAGGCCGGATAAGGCGTTACGCCGCATCCGGCACTATATACACCATCATTTCGCCATCGCCTTCTCGTTTTTACCCGCAGCTTTTTCGTCCGACTTCGCCATCAGGTTTTTCCTCCTGCATCTTCGGTTTGAATGCGATCTTGTGTTTCGATCGCAGGTTGTGCTGGCGGCTCCACTTCAGTCAGGCGCGGAGTGTGTGCCGGTAGCCAGCCGACCAGCGCCGGGAAGTGGCGTAAAAAGTGGAAGGCCAGCACGCTTTTGGTCAGGTTCCACCAGGTGCGTCTGGGTAACATTGATTCATCAACCCGCTGGCAGTCATCTGCAATAATTGGATTCAGGTTGTCGCGCAGGATCTGATTGAAAGCACGGTCATGAATAATGAGATTGGCTTCCAGATTCAGCGACAGGCTCAGTGGGTCGAGATTGCTGGAACCGACCGTTGCCCAGTGGTCATCCATCAGCGCCACTTTGCCGTGCAGAGGCCTACGGCGGTATTCATAAACATGGACGCCGCCTTTAACCAGATAGTTGTACAGCAGGCGGGCACCCACTTTTACAATCGGCATATCCGGTTCACCCTGGACGATGAGTTTTACCCGCACGCCGCGTCGTGCCGCTTTACGCAGGGCATGCAGCAGGCGATAGCCAGGAAAGAAATAGGCATTGGCGATGATCACTTCCCGCCGTGCCTGGGTCAGCATTTTCAGATAGTGGCGTTCAATATCATTACGATGTTCTTCGTTATCGCGCCAGACAAACAGTGCCTGTGCTTCGCCGGGGCGATGATTGTCGATGGCCCGATGATGACGTCGCCACCAGCGTCGTACAACACTCTGTCCGGGCAAGTTTTCCAGCACGAATTTCAGAATGTCAGCAACGACTGGACCTTCAACGCGGACGGCGTAATCCTGCTTGGCCTCCGGGCCGTAATCAGACATATGTTCAGCGGAATAATTGATGCCGCCGACAAAAGCAACGCGATCGTCAATGACCACAATTTTGCGATGCATACGGCGAAAGAGATTAGTGCGCATCCCGAACAGGCGCGGACGTGGATCGTAGTAGCGGAAGACAACGCCGGCTGCGGTCAGCTCCTCAACAAAACGGTCGCTAAGATCCGGTGAACCGTAGCCATCCAGCAGTACTTCAGCTTTTATTCCCCGCCGGGCGGCACCGAGCAACGCGGTATGCAGCTGTTTTCCGACCGCATCTTCAAACCAGATAAAGGTCTCGAGGATAATTTTTTGTTGTGCCTGTTCAATGGCGTCAAAAACGGCGGGATAGTATTGATCGCCGTTTTCCAGCAGTTGAATTTGATTGCCTTCACGCCAGCCATTTTTCATAACTGAATCTCCGCACTCAGGGGAGCATGATCGGACAAATGTCGCCAGTGATGCAGCGCCAGCGTTGTTGGGGTACTGGCATTCGCGTTTTTCACATAGATCCTGTCCAGACGCAGCAGGGGAAACTGCACCGGAAACGTGCGCGCCGGGCTACCGTGGGCGCGGGTAAAAATCTCGTCAAGTCCGGCTCTGGTTTTCAACGGGTGATTGGCCGTTTGCCGCCAGTCGTTGAAATCTCCAGCGATCACCACCGGCTCCGCGTCGGGCAGGGCATTGACCCAGTCAGCCAGCATCGCGAGCTGGGCCTGGCGGTGAGCTTCACGTAAACCGAGATGTACGCACATGACATGAATGGGGTGAGAGAGCATTGGCGGCGCGATACGGCAGTAAAGCACCCCGCGCTTTTCACTCGCGTCGATCGACACATCGCGATTCTCATCATGCTCAATGGGATACCGCGACAGCACCGCATTACCGTGATGCCCCTGCGGGTACACAGCGTTACGCCCGTAGGCGAAGTCGCTCCACATTGTGTCCGCCAGAAATTCGTAATGGGGAGTATCCGGCCAGTTCTCAATGCGCAATGAGTGAGCTTCGTGCGCACCCATCACTTCTTGCAGGCACACAATATCTGCGCCAACTGCCCTGACGGCATCCCGCAGCTCGGGCAAAATAAAGCGTCTGTTAAAGGCGGTGAACCCTTTGTGAGTATTAATGGTGAGCACATTGAATGAAAATTGAACTCCCGATCCGCTCATGAGCCTCCCATTGGCGTCACTTCCTAAATAAAATAGTGTAGTCATCGTCACAAAAAGATGCAGTGTTGCGGAATTTTCCGTAAAGTCCGGTACTCTGAACAATTAGTTGAAAATCCTTCAGGAGAAAAGCCATGAGGTGGCAACAACGTGTTCGTGTCGCAACAGGTCTAAGTTGCTGGCAGATTGTGTTGCATTTACTGGTAGTGGCGTTGCTGGTAATGGGCTGGATGAGCGGCACGCTGGTGCGCGTCGGCCTGGGATTATGCGTCGTTTACGGCGTAACGGTTATCTTAATGCTGGCCTTGCAACGTCACCATGAACAACGCTGGCGCGACGTAGCGGATGTGCTGGAAGAACTCACCACCACGTGGTATTTCGGTGCTGCGATGATCGTGCTGTGGTTACTGTCGCGCGTGCTGCAAAACAACGTCTTGCTGGCACTGGCGGGGCTGGTGATCCTGGCCGGACCCGCCGTGGTCTCGCTGCTGGCGAAAGATAAAAAGCTACATCACCTTACGTCTAAACATCGCATACGCCGCTGAGCCGGTTGTGGCCGCTATCACCAACAGCGGCCACAAACTTTCCCAGACAATCTGCAGACTCGCATCCTTCAGGTAAATCTGTTTCGTAATGTCCGTAAAATGGCGGATTGGGTTTATCCACGTCAGATTCTGCAACCACACCGGCATATTTTCGACCGGCGAGACGTAACCTGAGAGCAAAATCGCCGGCATCATAAACACAAACACGCCGATAAACGCTTGCTGCTGAGTGGCGCACAGCGATGAAATCAGCAGACCAAACCCGACCAACGACAGTCCGTAAATCACCATCGTGAAATAGAACAGCCCCAGTGAACCGGCAAATGGAATGTCATAAGCCCAGATGCCGATCGCCAGCACAATGGTGGCCTGAAAGGTGGCTACAATCAGCGCGGGAACTGCTTTGCCGATGAAAATCTGCCAGGTGGTAAGCGGGGAGACCAGTAGCTGATCCAGCGTGCCTTGTTCGCGCTCACGGGCAACCGACAGCGAGGTGACGATCATTACGCCGATAGTGGTGATCATGGCGATCAGCGACGGCACCACGAACCATTTATAATCCAGATTCGGGTTATACCAGTTACGCACGACCAGCTCGCTGTTGTTCGGTTTCGGCTTGCCGTCCATCAGCTCCAACTGATACGTCTTAACGATCTGCTGCAGGTAATTGGCGGCAATTTGCGCGCTGTTGGAGTTACGCCCGTCGAGGATAATCTGCATGGGAGCCTGCTGGAAGGTGTCCAGGTTGCGCGAAAAATTGGCCGGGAAGCGCACCAGCAGCAAGGCTTTTTGTGTGTCGATAGTCGGCTTAATCTCCTCTGGGCTTTTCAGCAGCAGAACATGCGTAAAGGCACTGGCGCGGGCGAAGCGTTGGGTTAACTCCACCGAATGTTTACCGTTGTCTTCGTTATAGATTGCGATCGTGGCGTTGGTCACTTCCAGCGTCGCCGCAAACGGGAACAGGATCACCTGAATCAGTACCGGTAAAATCAGAATGGCTCGCGTCTGCGGTTCGCGTAACAGCGATTGCAGCTCTTTGCGAATTAACGTCCATAAGCGATGAAACATGCCCGTCCTCTCAGTCCAGTTTGTAGGCCTGATAAGCCAAGCGCATCAGGCATAATGCCGGATGGCGGCGCGAACGCCTTATCCGGCCTACGGCTACAATTATCCATACACATATTTAATCCAGCCGACGTTTGGTTTTAAGCCACGTCAGGCCAATAAACATTACCGCCGAAGCGATTAAAAACAGCACGTTGACAATTAGCACCACAGGAATATTTCCCGCCAGAAACAGGCTTTGCAGGGTGCTGACAAAATAACGCGCCGGAATAATGTAGGTTACCGCCCGGATAATCGCGGGCATGCTGTCTATCTGGAAGATAAAACCTGACAGCATAATCGAGGGCAGGAAAGCGGCGTTCAGCGCGACCTGCGCGGCGTTAAACTGGTTGCGGGTGATAGTCGAAATCAACAGACCCATGCCGAGCGTACTCAGCAGAAACAGACTGGTAATGAAAAACAGGATCAGCAACGAACCGCGATAGGGCACGCCAAGAATAAACACCGACACCAGCATACACAGCAGCATCGCCAGCATGCCCAGAAAGTAATACGGGATCAGTTTGCATAGCAGCAGTTCGACGCGGGTGACTTCCGTAGACAGCAGCGCTTCCATGGTTCCGCGTTCCCATTCACGCGCCACCACTAATGAGGTGAGGATCGCGCCAATGACCGTCATTATGATGGTTACCGCTCCGGGAATAATAAAATGCTGGCTGATGGCCGCCGGGTTAAACCAGTAACGGGTCTGTACGTCGATCAAGGGCTCGAACGATTCCCCACGATCTTCCGCCCGCTGTTGCTGCCAAATCTGCCAGATGCCTTCGACATAACCCTGCACAAAGTTGGCGGTATTGGGTTCACTACCGTCGGTGATCACCTGGATCGGTGCCACGTCGTTTGGTCGCGCCATCTGCTGGGCAAAATCCACCGGGATCACCACCAGCCCGCGAATGCGCCCGGCCTGCATTTTCTCAATCAATTCCTGACGGTTATCGCTGATGGTGGCGTCAATATACGGCGAGCCGGTCATTGTATGGGTAAAATCCAGTGCCTCTTCGCTTTGCTGTTCGAGCAAAATCCCTACCCGTAACTTGCTGGAGTCGAGGTTGATCCCGTAGCCGAAGATAAACAGCAGCAGCAGCGGGATCACCACTGCAATCAGCCAACTGCTGGGATCGCGGACGATTTGGCGGGTCTCTTTCACGCACAGCGCGCGTACGCGACGCCAGGAGAGAGCGGAATTACTCATGTGCGTGCTCCTTATCCCAGTCATTGATTAGCGTGATAAACGCCTGTTCCATCGTCGGATCCGGCGTGTCGTTGTCGGCAGCCTGAGCTTTCAGGTCGTCCGGCGTACCGCTGGCAATTAGTTTGCCGCGATACACCAGCCCGATGCGATCGCAGTACTCCGCCTCATCCATAAAGTGGGTGGTCACCATCACCGTGACGCCTTTTTCCACCATGCTGTTGATATGCAACCAGAACTCACGACGGGTGAGGGGATCGACCCCGGAAGTGGGTTCATCAAGGAACAGAATGTCGGGTTCATGCATCAGCGAGCAGGCCAGCGCCAGACGCTGCTTAAACCCCAGCGGCAGTTCGTCGGTGGCGTGGGAAGCGATACTCTTCAGGCCAAATGCCTCGCTCATACGATCGATTTTCTCTTTCTGCGCCCGACCGCGCAGGCCATAGACGCCGGAGAAAAAGCGCAGATTCTGTTCAACGGTCAGGTTGCCGTACAGCGAGAATTTCTGCGCCATATAGCCCAGATGCTGGCGCGCTTTGCCGGAGCTGACTTTCAGATCCATATCCAGCACCAGCGCTTTGCCGGAGGTGGGAACCAGCAGGCCGCACATCATTTTAAAGGTCGTAGATTTACCCGCGCCGTTAGGCCCTAGCAGGCCAAAAATCTCGCCGCGCTGAACGGCAAAGTCTACGTGGTCAGTCGCGGCAAAATCGCCAAATTTCTTGGTTAGTGCTTTGGCTTCGATCACCGTTTCACCTGGCGTTCCTTCCACGGTATGCAGGATCGCGCCCAGCGGGGACTCCGATGTTCCGGCACCACCCAGTAAATCAATGAAGGCATCCTCGAAGCGGGGAGTCGTTTCGCTGATGTTAATCTCTGGCATGCCGTCTGCCCGACGAATATCGTCCGCAGTGGCTGCTTTTTTCAGGATTAAACGGACGGATTTCCCCTGAATCATCCCATCGCTCACCTGCGGCAGTTTTAAGGCGCGTTGCAGCAGCCGGCGGTTATTTTCCTGCGGACTGCTCATCAGGAAGCTGCGACCCGCCATGGTTTGCGTCAGTTGAGTGGGATCGCCCTGGTACAACAGTTCCCCTTCGTTCATCAGCAACACATCGCGGCACTGCTCTGCCTCATCCAGATACGAAGTGCTCCAGAGGATCAACATGCCATCCCCCGCCAGTTCGTGCACCATTTGCCACAGTTCGCGACGGGAGATGGGGTCGACACCGACACCCGGTTCATCCAGCAGCAACACTTTGGGTTCGCCGACCAGCGTACAGGCCAGCCCGAGCTTCTGTTTCATGCCGCCGGAAAGTTTGCCGGCCAGTCGTCCGGTAAATGGCCCCAGCGAGGTAAACTCCAGTAACCGGGCAAAGGTTTTTTCTCGCGCTTCACCGGTGACGCTGCGTAAATCAGCATAGAGATTGAGGTTCTCCATGACGGTCAAATCTTCATACAGACCAAATTTCTGCGGCATATAGCCCAGCACCGCATGCAGCGCGCTGTCGTCCTTGATGGGATCGAAGCCAATTACTGCAGCACTTCCGGCATCGGGTTTTAACAATCCCGCCAGCATGCGCATCAACGTGGTTTTCCCCGCGCCGTCCGGCCCGACAAGTCCGGTCACGTAGCCTGCATGTACGGTGCAGTCGAGCGGGGCAACGGCCGGTTTTTCCATTCCGGTAAAGTTTTTTGTCAGCCCTTTGAGCGTAATGACGGCATCATTCATGCCGTGCCTCGTCACTGAATTTGATCGTTACCGGCATTCCCTGGCGCAGCGCATCGTCCGCGTCGGTCACCACAATACGCAGGCGATACACCAGATCGGTGCGCAGGTCAGGAGTCTCAACCGTTTTCGGCGTAAACTCGGCAGTAGGCGACACGAAGCCGATTTTGCCGTGATACGGTTTGTCCGGACGGCCATCGGTGTAGAGCAGGATTTCACGTCCCGGCTGCGCCTGGCTCAGATTCCGCTCATCTACGTAGGCGTGAACCCAAACCGGACGCGTAAGCGACAGCGTCAACACCGTGCCGCCTTCGTTCAGCATGCTGCCTGGCTCTACCGCACGGGTGAGTAGCGTGCCGTCAGACGGGGAGATTAGCGTGGTGTCATGTAAATTGAGTTCTGCCTGCGCAAGCTGGGCCTGAGCTTGTTCGAGCGTGGCTTTCGCCTGTTCGATGTCCTGCACACGATTACCGCTGCGATATTGGGTGAGTTTGTCCTGTGCGGATTTCAACGAGGCTTGCGCCTGATCGCGTGATGAACGGGCGTTTTCCAGGTCGTTAGCGGAGATAGTGCGGCTTTTCCACAATCCTACCTGTCGATTATAAAAGTTCTGTGCGTAATCATAGGCGGCCTGCGCCTGTTTGACGGCCGCTGCCGCTTGGGCGATCTCTTCAGCGCGATACCCGGCCAGCATCAGATCGTATTGCGCCTGCGCGGCGGCAACATTGGCTTTCGCCTGCATTAACGCGTTTTCATACGGGGCGTGATCCAGTTCACCCAGCACCTGACCGGCTGTAATAGCATCGCCTTCGTCAACCGCCAGTGAGGCCAGCCTGCCGCCAACGCGAAAACTCAGGTTGACGCTACGGATATCGACATTGCCGTACAACGTCAGGCCGTTATCTTGTCGACTTTGGTACCACCACGTTCCACCGGCAATCACGGCAACGAGGGCCGCGATAACCAGCCCGAGCACGACAGGTTTTTTCATGACTCCAGACTCCTTTGCGTTAAGCCTTGTAGGATAAGATCGATGTGACAGGTGATCGTTTGGTCAATCAGCGCGGTTTTATCTTCATCAAATTGTGACCAACCCGTACGCAACAGAATGGTTTCTTTCCCCAGACGAAAGGCCAGCACCTCGCCGAGTATGGCGTGGGTATGCAGAATCATTTGGGTATCATTGGCATCGCCGCCGGTATAAGCAGCAATCAGGCGCGTTAAGTGTGTATGCAGCGGATTGATAACCTGGTCGTGCACCAGTTGATAAGCCGCGGTGGGTGAAAGCTGTTCACGCGAGATAAATTTGCTCAGGTTTACGGTGTCGTCCTGGGTGAGCAACATGATCATATTTTTGCAGGCGCGCAGGATTAATTCGCGCATCGCGCCACGATCCGGCTCTGGCTGGGCAAACAGACGCTCGGCTTCTTCAGCGTGTGGGCGAAACTTTGAGCCGATAAAATCCGCAATCCACTGGGCGCAGGCGAGATATAAATCCTCTTTTGAGCCAAAATAGTAGGTGATAGCCGCGATATTTTGCCCGGCCTGTGCGGCGATATCGCGCGTTGTGGCGTGCAGACCATACTCGCCAAACTGCGCCAGCGCGGCGGCAATGAGCTGATTTTTCGCCTGTTCACCTTTGGTTGTCATGGTGGGTGTATTCATGGCACGACTCTGATCTTAATCAATCGATTGATTAAGATTATGACTGATGTGCAACCTTGTCCAGTCCGGACCGTTATTTTCCTTCGCAGGGATAATTTATGCGGCACATCACAAAAACTGCTACACTCCGCCCCTTCATGACATTGTGGTTTTTGTCATCTCTATTGTATGTATCTCCCTGAAAACGACACCGGTAACGGTCAGGGCGGTTCGGAGTTGTTATGTCTTTTGATTCCCTTGGTTTAAACCCTGAAATTTTACGTGCCGTTGCCGAACAGGGTTACCGTGAACCTACCCCTATTCAGCAGCAGGCGATCCCTGCCGTGCTGGAAGGCCGCGATCTGATGGCCAGCGCCCAGACCGGTACGGGGAAAACGGCAGGTTTTACCCTGCCGTTGTTGCAGCACCTGATTACCCATCAGCCGCATGGTAAAAGCCGTCGCCCGGTGCGTGCGCTGATCCTCACGCCAACCCGCGAACTGGCGGCTCAGATTGGCGAAAACGTACGTGATTACAGTAAGTATCTGAACATCCGCTCGCTGGTGGTGTTCGGCGGCGTCAGTATCAACCCGCAGATGATGAAACTGCGCGGCGGCGTGGATGTGCTGATTGCCACGCCTGGTCGTTTGCTCGATCTGGAACACCAGAATGCGGTGAAACTGGATCAGGTTGAGATCCTGGTACTGGATGAAGCTGACCGCATGCTGGATATGGGTTTTATTCACGACATTCGTCGCGTTCTGGCGAAGCTGCCGGCAAAACGCCAGAACCTGTTGTTCTCAGCAACGTTCTCTGACGATATTAAGTCGCTGGCCGAAAAGCTGCTGCACAATCCGCTGGAAATCGAAGTGGCGCGTCGTAATACCGCGTCAGAGCAGGTGACTCAGCACGTTCATTTCGTGGATAAAAAACGTAAACGTGAGCTGTTGTCGCAGATGATAGGTCAAGGCAACTGGCAGCAGGTGCTGGTGTTTACCCGTACCAAACACGGTGCGAATCATCTGGCTGAACAGCTGAATAAAGACGGTATCCGCAGCGCGGCGATCCACGGTAACAAATCTCAGGGAGCGCGTACCCGCGCGCTGGCCGATTTTAAATCCGGTGATATTCGCGTGCTGGTGGCGACGGATATTGCCGCGCGTGGCCTGGACATTGAAGAGTTGCCGCACGTGGTGAACTACGAGCTGCCAAACGTCCCGGAAGATTATGTGCACCGTATTGGTCGTACCGGGCGTGCCGCCGCTACCGGCGAAGCGTTGTCTCTGGTGTGCGTCGATGAACACAAGTTGTTGCGTGACATCGAGAAGCTGCTGAAAAAAGAGATCCCGCGTATTACAACGCCAGGCTACGAGCCGGACCCCTCCATCAAAGCCGAGCCGATCCAGAACGGTCGCCAGCAGCGTGGTGGTGGCGGTGGCGGTCGCGGTCAGGGTGGCGCAGGGCGTGGTCAGCAGCCGCGTCGTCAGGATGGCGGTGCGCCAAAAGCGAAACCGCGTAGCGGCGAAGGCAAACCGGCAGGCGATAAGCCTCGTCCACCGCGCCGTCCGCGCAAACCGTCTTCCGCCCAGTAATTCACCTTGCTGTCTGGCAGTATAAACACGCTATCCGGTCTACACAGGGTGTAGGCCGGACAGCTCAATCACTCCCCCGAACTTTGCGATTTCAGCACGATCGAGCAGGTATATCGTCCTGCCGGGTGAATCGAAATCGTTGTCTCAAATACTTTCCCGTCCCTGTCCAGATAACGACGCACAATTCTCATTGCTGGCGAATCAGGCGCTACGTTAAGGATCTTTGCCACCTTTTTGGGCACACCGACAGCCGTAATAGTCTGATGCACCTCATGGCTTTTGATGCCGTAATGAGTTTCGATCAAATCGCTGATTAATGAGTGTGGATCGTCACGGATGTAGGTGCGCAGCTTGGCGTAATCCGTGCTGGCATAGCTGTCCGTCCAGCAGATTGGCGCGTCGGGGTTTTGCGCATCTTCGCGAGTGCTGGCAATGTGCAGCCAGCGGGAACCTGGCGGGCAGCCAATCATCTGGGACAACTCGATGTCTGCCACAATCTCATCGATTTTCTTGATGACGCGCAGATTGTTTTTGGCCAGCAGCAACAGATCCTCAAGATGCGATAGCGGGTGATTGACACCGTTAGTCTTAGGTTCGCAAACGCGAGTTCCCGCGCCTTTACGCCGTGAAATCAGCCCCTGTTCTGTTAATTCCCTTAACGCCTCACGCATGGTGTGGCGGCTGACCTGCCATGTTTCGCACAGTTCCATTTCCGTTGGAAACAGCGAGCCGGGGGCAAAGGTCCCCACCGAAATTTGCTGCGCCAGTTCACGTGCTATTCGCTTGTACAGAGATTCTTTCATCGCGGTTTCATCAAAATATTAGTGATCTTTATCACGAAAATTTGTACGGACTATTCCCTACATTTCTTATGAATACTATAAATGTCCGTACATTCAAATGTACGGACATTTTATTATGTCTGGACATTGTGGCGGTGTTTGAATATCTAACAAACCACCGTAAACACGCATCTTATCACTATCAGATTTTCCAGGGGGATTTATGGCTTCGAATGTACTTGATTCTGTTCTGTTCAGGGATTCTTTCGGCACACCAGCGATGCGCGCGGTGTTTGACGATCGCGAGCTGGTACGCAAATACGTGGAAGTGGAAGTGGCATTAGCCAAAGCCCAGGCACGCTGCGGTGTGATACCCGAGGCTGCGGCGCAGGAAATTGCTGAAAAATGTAATGCCGATACGCTCGATTTTGATTTATTACGCCATGAAACCGAAATCGTGGGTTATCCGATCCTACCGCTGGTGCACCAGATTTCTAAACAGGCTGGCGAGTCCGGCGGCTATGTGCACTGGGGCGCAACCACGCAGGACATCATGGACACCGCGGTAGTTCTGCAAATTCGTGATGCATTCGCGTTAATTGAAACCGATATGGACAAGCTTCGTGCGACGCTGGCCGATCTCTCACGCCGTTACCGTGATACGCCGATGGCCGGGAGAACCCATTTGCAGCAGGCTCTGCCCGTAACCTTTGGTTATAAAACAGCCATCTGGCTGGATATGTTTGAACGTCACGCGGAACGTCTGACTCAGGCGCGTCCTCGTGTATTGGTCGGCGAATTTGCGGGTGCAGCCGGTACGCTGGCATCGCTGGGGGATAAAGGGCTGGCGGTACAAAAAGCGATGATGGAAGAACTTGGGCTGAATGTCCCTACGTCCACATGGCATGTTGCGCGTGATGGTTTTGCCGAAGCGGTGAATCTGTTAGCGGTGATTACCGGGTCGCTGGGCAAGATTGCCTACGACGTAATGCTGCTGGCAGCAAACGAGTTTGGTGAGTTGTATGAGCCGTTTGTTAAAGGGCGCGGCGCCAGCAGTACTATGCCGCAGAAACGCAACCCTATTTCCAGCGAGTTAATGCTGGCCTGTGCCAAAGGCGTTCGCCAACAGGCAGGGCTGATGCTTGATGCAATGGTGCAGGATCTGGAGCGCGCAACCGGGCCGTGGCATGCCGAATGGATTGCTATCCCGGAAAGTTTCGTCCTCAGCGCCGGGGCATTGCATCAGGCTAACTTTATGCTGGCGGGGCTGGTGGTTGATGAAGCGGCGATGAAACGTAACCTCGGCATGACCAACGGACTGATTGTGGCTGAAGCGGTCATGATGGGACTGGCGCCGTATATCGGTCGTCAGGATGCGCATGACGTCGTGTACGACGCCTGTCGTATCGTCAATGAACAAGGGGGACGACTGGCGGATGTGCTGAATGCGATGCCATCTGTCTCGGAACGACTTGACCCGCAGTTGATTGAAGAACTGACCGACCCGGCAAATTACCTTGGAATGGCGCCAGCAATGGTGGATCAGGTATTAGCGAGATATATGTCGCGGAAATGAACGCTCTTGGGCTAACGGAATAAGGATATTTTTATGTCAACAAATTCTGTCGCGGGAAAATCCATTCTGTCGTTCCTGATACCGCTGGCGATAGGCGCGATCGTTTGGTTTTATCCCGTACCTGATGGTCTGACGCCTCAGGCCTGGCATATGTTCGCGATATTTGCCGCGACCATTGCCGCGATCCTTACCCAGCCGCTCCCTTCGGGGGCGGTGATGTTGATTGCACTTTGCGTGGTCATTTTTACCAAAACCTTGCCAGAGGCAAAAGCATTGTCAGGTTTTGCATCCGGTACGGTATGGCTCATTTTCTGTGCCTACGTCTTGTCTCTTGGTTTTGTAACCTCGGGATTGGGGAAACGTATTGCGTATAAAATGTTATCGCTCTTTGGTGGCAGTAGCCTGGGTATAGCTTACTCACTGGGGGTTTCCGATCTGATTATGGCCCCGGCGATGCCATCCGTAACCGCGCGTTCCGGGGGGATTATTTTCCCTATCACTCGTTCCATCAATGATGTATTGGGTTCCGCACCAGGGGCAACGGGCAAGCGTATCGGCGATTTCTTAACCATGGTGTGCTTCCAGTTTACGCCGATTACCGGGGCAATATTTCTCACCGGGATGGCGGCGAATCCGCTGGTAGCGAGTCTGGCGAAATCGTCATTAGGAATAGAGATAACCTGGGGTGGATGGTTTATTTCCGCAGTGGTCCCTGCGATGGTCTGTTTCTGCCTGATGCCGCTACTGGTCTATAAATTATTGGATCCCGAGCTTAAGCGTACGCCGGAGGCGAAAGCGATGGGCAAACAGGCCCTCGGTGAGCTCGGTTCGATGAGCAGCAACGAGAAAAAGGTCGCGTTTGGTTTTGTGCTGGCGCTGGTTGGCTGGGGTACCAGCTTGATTACGGGATTGTCTGCCACATCTGTCGGGCTGGGATTAGCTGCGTATCTGTTTGCCTCGGGCGCTGTTAGCTGGAAAAGTTTGCTTAATGACCATGCGGCCTGGGATACGGTGATCTGGTTTAGCGTCATTATTAGTCTGGCGACAGGGCTTGCCGATCTGGGCTTTATTAAATGGATGACCATAAAATTAGGCAGCGGTATTCAGGGTTTTGGCGCGATCGAATCGTTTATTGTGTTGGGGATCCTTTACATTTACGTCCATTATCTCTTCGCTACGGCGACCGGGCATGTCGCTGCACTGTATGCCCCTTTCGCGGCCACGGCGATCGCAGCAGGCGCGCCGCCGATGATGGTGGCTATTTGCTTCGGTATCTTTAGTAACCTGATGTGGGGGAATACCGAGTACGGTGGTGGACCTGGCCCCATTTATTTTGCCCAGGGTTATTTTGAACGTCCGCGCTTTTACAAAATCAACCTCTGCGTGGTGACGGCGAATGTGATTATCATTTTTGTCGTGGGCATGCTGTGGTGGAAGCTGTTGGGATACTATTAAGCGTTAGCGAATTATTGGCCGGACAGGACCCGAACAGCCGTCCGGCCAGGAAAAATGAATTGCGAAGCGCTTTCCAGAATGGGGGAAAAAGGTACATCCAGGGACTGAAATGTGCCACAATAGTGGCTGTTTATACAGTATTTCAGGTTTTCTCATGGCACTAACGGCCGCGTTAAAAGCGCAAATCGCCGCCTGGTATAAGGCGCTTCAGGAACAGATCCCCGACTTTATCCCCCGTGCGCCGCAGCGGCAGATGATTGCTGACGTTGCGAAAACGCTGGCAGGTGAAGAAGGGCGGCATCTGGCGATTGAAGCGCCGACCGGGGTGGGGAAAACCCTGTCGTACCTGATCCCCGGTATTGCCATTGCGCGTGAAGAACAAAAAACGCTGGTGGTCAGTACCGCCAACGTTGCTTTGCAGGATCAGATCTACAGCAAAGACCTGCCGTTGCTGCGTAAAATTATCCCCGATCTGCGTTTTACCGCCGCGTTTGGTCGTGGTCGCTATGTCTGCCCGCGTAATTTAGCGGCGCTGGCCAGTACCGAACCCAATCAGCAGGATCTGCTGGCCTTTCTTGACGATGACCTGACGCCCAACAACCAGGAAGAACAAAAGCGCTGCGCCAGGCTAAAAGGCGATCTCGATAGCTACAAGTGGGACGGGCTGCGCGATCACACGGGTATCGCCATTGATGACGGACTCTGGCAGCGTCTGAGCACCGATAAAGCGAGCTGTCTGAACCGCAACTGCCACTACTATCGTGAATGTCCTTTTTTTGTCGCCCGCCGCGAGATTCAGGAAGCCGAAGTGGTGGTAGCCAATCACGCGTTGGTGATGGCGGCTATGGAAAGCGAAGCCGTTTTGCCAGAGCCGAAAAACCTGCTGCTGGTCCTTGATGAAGGCCATCATTTGCCGGATGTTGCCCGCGATGCGCTGGAGATGAGTGCAGAAATCAGCGCCCCCTGGTATCGGCTCCAACTGGATCTGTTTTGCAAATTAGTCGCGACCTGCATGGAGCAGTTCCGCCCGAAAACCACGCCGCCACTGGCGAACGCCGAGCGGTTGAACGGTCACTGTGAAGAGCTATATGAGCTGATTGCCTCACTTAATAACATCCTCAATCTCTATATGCCCGCTACCCAGGAAGCGGAACACCGCTTTGCAATGGGAGAACTGCCTGGTGAAGTGATGGAGATCTGCCAGCGACTGGCGAAACTGACGGAAATGCTGCGCGGTCTGGCTGAATTGTTTCTCAACGATCTCAGCGAAAAAACCGGCACCCACGATATTGTGCGTCTGCATCGGGTTATTTTACAGATGAACCGGGCGCTGGGCATGTTTGAGGCGCAAAGCAAATTGTGGCGTTTGGCATCGCTCGCGCAGTCATCAGGCGCGCCGGTGAGTAAATGGGCGACGCGTGAGGTGCGTGACGGACAGATCCACGTCTGGTTTCACTGCGTGGGGATCCGCGTGAGCGATCAGCTCGAACGCCTGCTGTGGCGCAGCGTGCCGCATATTATTGTCACTTCTGCCACGCTGCGTTCTCTCAATAGCTTCTCGCGTCTTCAGGAAATGAGCGGGCTGAAAGAAAAGGCCGGAGACCGCTTTGTCGCGCTGGATTCACCGTTTAACCACGTTGAGCAGGGCAAAATCGTTATTCCGCAGATGCGCTACGAACCGTTAATTGAGCACGAAGAGCAGCATATCGCGGAAATGGCCGCTTATTTCCGCGAACAACTGGAAAGTAAAAAGCATCAGGGCATGCTGGTACTGTTTGCCAGCGGTCGGGCGATGCAGCGTTTTCTTGAGCACGTTACCGATCTGCGCCTGCTGTTGCTGGTACAGGGCGACCAGCCGCGCTATCGTCTGGTGGAGTTACACCGAAAACGGGTAGAAAACGGCGAACGCAGCGTGCTGGTTGGGCTGCAGTCTTTTGCTGAAGGTCTGGATTTGAAAGGCGAGCTGCTGAGCCAGGTGCATATTCACAAAATTGCGTTTCCGCCTATCGACAGTCCGGTAGTGGTCACTGAGGGGGAGTGGCTGAAAAGCCTGAACCGCTACCCTTTTGAGGTGCAAAGCTTACCGGCAGCATCGTTCAATTTGATCCAGCAGGTTGGGCGACTCATTCGTAGCCATGGCTGCTGGGGTGAAGTCGTGATCTACGATAAGCGGTTGTTGACCAAAAACTATGGCAAGCGTTTACTGAATGCGTTACCCATTTTTCCGATAGAGCAACCTGCTGTGCCAGACGTTATAGTAAAACCAAAAGAAAAAACGAAACCTACGCGCCGCCGTCGGCGTTAACGATGCGAGCAACAGGAAAGGAGTTATCGATGGATTACCGCAAAATCATCAAAGAGATTGGGCGAGGTAAAAATCACGCGCGTGACCTGGACCAGGATACTGCTCGCGGACTGTATACCCATATGCTGAATGGCGATGTCCCTGACCTTGAGATGGGCGGCGTGCTGATTGCGTTGCGCATTAAAGGAGAGGGAGAAGCGGAGATGCTGGGCTTTTATGAAGCGATGCAAAACCACACCATTCGCCTGACGCCGCCAGTTGCCAAACCCATGCCCATTGTTATCCCCAGTTACAATGGCGCGCGCAAGCAGGCGAATTTGACGCCGCTATTGGCGATTTTACTGCATAAGCTGGGATTCCCGGTGGTGGTGCATGGCGTCAGCGAGGATCCTACCCGCGTGCTGACAGAAACCATTTTTGAACTGATGGGGATTGCGCCGACGCTGCATGCCGGGCAGGCACAGGCAAAACTGGATGGTCATCAGCCGGTGTTTATCCCGGTAAGCGCGCTGTGCCCTCCGCTGGAAAAACAGCTGGCGATGCGCTGGAGAATGGGGGTGCGCAACAGTGCGCACACGCTGGCTAAATTAGCCACGCCGTTTGCCGAAGACGCCGCGCTGCGTCTTTCCAGCGTGTCACACCCGGAATACGTCTCACGTGTGGCAAAATTCTTCGGCGATATCGGTGGACGTGGCCTGTTGATGCACGGTACCGAAGGCGAGGTGTACGCCAACCCGCAGCGCTGTCCGCAGATAAGCCTGATAGATTCGTCCGGCGTGCGAGTGCTACAGGACCGACAGAGCGAGATGCCTGACGAGCCGGTACCGCTGCCGGTGGCAAAAGACCCGGAAACCACCGCACGCTGGATTGAGCGTTGTCTGGCTGGCAGTGAGCCGGTTCCGGCATCGCTGAAAATCCAGATGGCCTGCTGCCTGGTGGCAACCGGTGAATCCGCGACGCTGGATGAAGGACTTGCTCGCGTCGAGCAAAGTTTCTAATCCATTTGTTGTTCCGGCGGGCCATTTACCAGGCCTGTCGGTTCTCTCTTTTCATCAACGTGAAATTTCTGCACGTTTATTGACCTCCTGAGCGCCGTGGCGCAGCATAGTTTGTTGAATAATAAGAAACACAATCAACACGCGACACAACAGGAGATAACAATGAACAGTGGACATCGCTTCCATGTGCCAACGCTGCACGCCTTTATCCAGGCCGTGTTTCACCAGATGGGAAGCAATAAACAGGAAGCGCAGTTGGTGGCCGATCATCTGATTGCCTCTAACCTCGCCGGTCATGACTCCCACGGCATCGGCATGATCCCAAGCTATATTCGCTCATTCTCGCAGGGACATCTGCAGATCAATCGTCATGCCAAAGTGGTTAAAGATGCGGGGGCGGTGATTACGCTTGATGGCGATAGTGCCTTTGGCCAAGTGGCGGCGCACGAAGCAATCACGCTGGGGATTGAAAAAGCGCGCCAGCACGGTATCGCCGCCGTGGCATTACATAATTCGCATCATATCGGACGTATTGGCTACTGGGCGGAGCAATGTGCGGCGGCAGGTTTTGTCTCAGTGCATTTTGTGAGTGTGGTCGGGATCCCGATGGTCGCACCGTTTCATGGCCGCGATAGTCGTTTTGGCACCAACCCCTTCTGCGTTGTTTTTCCGCGTAAAAATACCTTCCCGCTATTGCTCGACTATGCAACCAGTGCCATCGCGTTTGGCAAAACCCGGGTGGCATGGCACAAGGGGGAGCCGGTGGCTCCGGGATGCCTGATTGATACAAACGGGATGCCCACAACCGATCCTGCCGTGATGCAGGTCTCTCCGCTGGGGTCGTTGCTCACGTTTGCCCAACACAAAGGTTATGCGCTGGCCGCGATGTGCGAAATTATGGGTGGTGCGCTTTCAGGGGGTAAAACCACGCATGAAGAGAGCCTGCAGACCAGCCCGGACGCCATCATTAACTGTATGACCACAATTATTATGAATCCGGAACTGTTTGGCGCGCCGGACTGTGACAACCAGGTTGCGGCATTTGCTGAATGGGTGAAAGCGTCCCCGCATGCTGAAGATGCCCCGATCCTGTTGCCAGGGGAGTGGGAAGTGAATACTCGCGAGGAACGGCTGGAAAAAGGTATTCCGCTGGATACCGGAAGCTGGCAGGCGATTTGCGAGGCGGCCCTGCAAATAGGCATGCCGGACGCCGTGTTGCAGGAATTCCGTCAACGGCTGGAATACTAAGCAAAAAAAAGCCCGTCCAGTGGCGGACGGGCAAACAAAGGGTAACAAACAGGGTCAATGAGGGTTGGAGCATTGGGTCGTACAGGTAATCTTTCGGTTATTTATAGATAACCGCGGTGCCGCTCATTTTGTCTTTACCGACAGCGGAAGTGATGCTGTAACCAGATGCACCAGCAGCAGCCGCTTTCTCAGCCAGTTTGGCTTCCAGGCCATCCAGCGTGGTGGCGCCATCAGCAGAAACTACACCAATCTTATTCATGCTTTGTGCCTGAGTGGAGGAAACCGGCTCGGCAGCGAAAACGCCAAATGACAGGGTAGACAGGGCGATAGCAGCAACAGCAAATTTAATGTTTTTCATGATTTTTCTCTCGCAGGTTTATTCGGTTAGTCGATGTTCTGTTAAGAAGACGTTGTTCCGTCGATGTGATAAGTATCACGTTTTTTTGGGTGAGAGAAAATCGAATAGAATTGACGACATCAATCAAAAAAATTGAATGACAAATAACTTATTGAATATTAATAAATTCAGACGAAGGATTTACAGTTCTTGTCACTACGCTTTACAGAGAAACCAACAACGGCACATTTTGCCACACAGAGTGCGAAAAAGCGTGCTCGTAAAGGAAATCGTATGCGCTGAAACTTTTGGTAAAGATGAGTCAACGTAGCTGGCTATCTTTCGAACCTCTGCGATTATATCCTGAAAATGTAGAACTATGTGAATCTTTATCCTGCTGGCATGCGACACACAAGCGTACGCCAGGTACTGCCTCACGCCTGGCCTGTGGCATAGGATTGCCGCATTCTTCACATTCATACAGACTTTCCCCCGTCGGTAACTCACCGCGGGCGCGGGCAACAGCATCTTCAATAGTATTGTTGATCTGTTCGTTAACTGCGTCGTCATTTGCCCATCCGGATGCCATATGTACCTCCTGCTGATGTCTACAGAATAAGTATAGCGAATGTGATGGGCGAAAAACGACCACGCATCAGCGGTATCAGATTTCAGACCATTCGCGCAGCAGGTTATGGTAGAGATTGAGTAATGACAGGATCTCGCTACTTTCCCCATGACGTGCCTTCAGGGACTGAATGTTTTTATCCAGTTCAAAAAGCATGGCGCGATTATTATCGTCACGGATCATCGACTGGATCCACATAAAGGATGCCACACGAACCCCACGGGTTACCGGCGTAACGCAGTGCAAGCTGCTGGAAGGGTAAAGCACCAGATCGCCTGCCGGAAGTTTCACCGCATGCTGGCCGTAGGTGTCATTGACCAGCAGCTCTCCTCCCGCATAATCGTCGGGATTACTGAGGAATAAGGTTGCGGAAAGGTCTGTGCGCATCCAGCCGTTTTCCGGATGACTACGTACCGCGCCGTCAACGTGAAAACCGTAGGTTTCGTGGTCCTGGTAGCGATTAAACAGCGGTGTGGAGAGCGTTTTCGGTAATGCTGCGGCGAAGAAAAGCGGGCTGTTATTCACCGCGGTTTGTACCGCCTGTTGCAAAATGCCGTAACGCTCACTTTGCGTATCCACCTGCTGGTTGTTTTTTACCTGTGCGCCCTGAGCGCCGGTGGTTGCGCGGCCATCAACCCAGTCGGCAGCGTCCAGTTGTTCGCGAAACCAGGCAACATCCTGCGCCGACAGAACGCCGGGAATGTGGTACATCATCAGTGTTTCTCCTGAAAGTGGGGCTTACGCCCCACGAGATGGATCAGAAATGCATATTGGCGGTGAGCAGGAAGGTTCTTGGCTCGCCCGGATGGTAACGGTATCCGCTCTTGTTAATGGAGGATACATAATCGGTGTCGAACAGGTTATAGACGTTCAGCTGGAAATCGAGATTGCGATTCACACGATAACCCAGTTTGGCGTCGGCGACCCAGTAACCTTCAGTATAAGATGGCGTACCCACGGCGCCGTCCGAACCGCGATGCATACTGCCCACGTAGCGTGCGCCCGCACCAACGGAAATATCATCGGTAGCCTGATACTGGCTCCACAGCGTGAACGCATGTTCCGGCGTATAGGGCAGGGAAGAAGAACCATCCTGAGCAACGTTTTTGCCGCTGTGGATCGTGGCGCGTTGCTGGGTGTATCCCCCAATAACCTGCCATGCGGGGGTAATGTTGCCTGCTACAGAGAGTTCGTAGCCTTCAACGCGTTTCTCCCCGTACTGAGAATATGTTCCGTCGTCGTTCTGCTCTACTTCATTTTCAATATCCGTACGGAAAATCGCGGCGGTTAACAGCAGGCGCTTATCCAGCACCTCCCATTTGGTGCCGATCTCGCTGGTTTTCGCTTTTTGCGGTTTGAAGTCGGTACGGTTTGCGCTGTTACCGGTTCCGCCCTGCGCAAGGGCAAAGTTACTGCCGCCCGGCGGTTGCTGAGAAACGGCATAGTTAATGTAGACATTGCCGTTATCGGTCAGGTGATACAGCGCGCCTGCTTTCCAGTTCACCAGATTGCCTGATTTGGCAGTATCCACGGTCGTAACCGGAGAACCTTTGGCGACGCCTGTCGGACATGCAACTGCACCACGGCCAGAAGCGCCGCAAGCGGTGGCGCTGTCATATTCAGTGCGGTAATTGTCGAGGCGAATACCACCGTTCAGCTCAAACTCACGGGTAATTTGTAACGTATCAAAAGCGTATACGCCAAACGTGTCGGTTTGCCCGTTAGCGTTGGCGCCGTTACGCGATAATCCGCCGATATTCACGTCGCTGTTGGGGTGATAAATATTAACCGGCGGCGGGGTGATCGGGGCTACGCCATAGTTGGTTTGTGTTTCGCGCGTCAGCTCCACACCGGTACTGATGTCATGACCGATGGACCCGGTGTAAAATTTTGAGGTCAGGTTGGTCTGGTTGGTCAGGATTTTGTTACTGACATCTTTGGTATTTGCCAGGCGTGACCATGTCCAGGTGTCGACGCTGCTGGTGGGTTGCGTAATGTTAGACGCGCCGCCCATTACCGCCGTCATCAAATAATCCTGTTTAATACGTGACCAGCGGGTGGTGTTGCGAATCGTGGTGCTGTCGTTCAGATCATGTTCAAAACGTATTGTCGCGGTATCGGTCGTCGAATCGTCGTAATCCGAGTTGGTGCCGTAGAAGTTATGCGTATCCACTTTTCCTGAATGATTCAGTGCAGACGTCCCTGCGGAAGGCGCGGAATATCCCGGCAGGCCGATGGTGGGAATGCCCCCGTCCGGTGTGTTGTGTTGAGTCACGTGCAGATAGTTCAGATACAGTCGGTTCTCAGTGCCTAAGCCAAAAGCGAGAGAGGGGGCCACGCCGTAACGTTCATTCTTCACGTTGTCGCGACCGGCATCATGTGTTTTTTCGCCCATCAGATTTAAGCGTGCGGCGGCGGTGTCGCCGATAGCCTGGTTAATGTCCAGCGTGCCGCGGCGGAACCAGGCGCTGCCGACGCTGGCTGACGCATCGATCCCGGAGTCGGTGCGCGGCTGTTTGCTGATCATATTGATGGAGCCCGTCGGCGCGCTACGCCCATAGTCGGTGCCGGAAGGGCCTTTGATCACTTCGACCTGTTCGGTATTGAAGGTATCGCGCGTGACGCTGCCGATATCACGAACACCGTCGATATAAATACTGTTCGAGGTATCTGCACCACGCATATAAACCGCATCACCGGTGGTGGAGTTGCCGTTTTCACCGGCGAAAAACGCGCCAACGCCCGGTACGTTTTTCAGCGCATCGGTCAGATTTGTTGCGCCTTGATCCTTAATCACTTGCTCGGAAATCACCGTCATGGTGCGGGTGGTATCCGCCACAGGGCGGGAGAATTTAGGGTCGGCAGACTGCGTAGGCGCATACAGCGAAGGTTTAGCCGCTTCAACGACCAACGTATCTTCTTGTTTTTTATCCTGATCGCCTGCTGCGACAGCCTGGGCTAGCGGAGACAGGCCAATGCACAGACCAGCAAAAAAAGTCAGTGAATGAAAACTACTGGACGGCAAGTTGCGATTTTTATCCATGTTAATAAGTGACTTATTATTTTTGAGTAGAAGGTTTCATTCACGCGAAGGGACATCTCTGTGGATGTTGTACCCTGCAGGTCTCGCGAAAATGAATATGTAATTGATAATGATTTTGATAATCATTGCTAATCAGTGAGACGTTTTAGCATTCATTACTTCAAAAATAAATACATTTATTTACATTGGATTCAAAATTCCAACATGGCGGTTACAGTTCACGCAGGGGATATCAGAAAGAAAGGACAGCAAACTGCATTCAGGGCGAATGCAGTTGAGCTGAGGGAGAGTTACTTATAGATAGTTGCTGTACCGTACATCTGATTTTTACCGCCAGCGGAATTAACCACAAAACCTTTCGCGCCTTGCTCTTTTGCTTTTTCTGCCAGCTTACCTTCGAGGTCATCCAGGCTTGATGCTCCGCCCACGGAAATCGTACCGGAGGCTTGTAGTGGACCGGTGGCAGGACTGGTATTGGGCTGTGCAGCAAAAGTCGCAAATGTCATGCCGGTAAGTACGGTAGCGGCAAGGAATGTGAGGCATTTCTTCATGATGATATCCTCTGAGAAACAACAGATCGTGCCTGATAAGTTTAGGTCGTCATTGCAGGGCATTTGCCGCAAAAAATCGACCAACAACAGGCTGTTTTTTGAACGATAGAATTCGCATAAAAAATGAAATTTCCCTGCTGTGTATGTTTACCCCGTGGCGTTATGCGGGTATCTTACGCCGCTGTTAAAAGGAGAATGCTATGCCCCCCCAGAAACCGGGATTACATCCACGCAACCGCCACAATGGCCGTTATGATCTTGCGACGTTATGCCAGGTTACCCCAGAGCTGACGCAATTTCTCACCCTCACGCCAGGCGGCGAGCAGAGTGTTGATTTCGCGAATCCGCAGGCAGTTAAGGCGCTCAATAAAGCACTGCTGGCGCATTATTATGCGGTGGCAAACTGGGATATCCCGGAAGGTTTCCTGTGTCCGCCGGTTCCGGGTCGTGCGGACTACATTCACCATCTGGCCGACCTGTTGGGTGAAACTACCGGAACCATTCCGGCAAATGCGAGCATCCTGGACATAGGCGTAGGGGCAAACTGTATTTACCCGCTGATTGGCGTGCATGAATATGGCTGGCGTTTTACCGGCAGCGAAACCAGTAGCGAAGCGTTTAGCAGCGCTCAGGCAATTATCAATGGCAACCCTGGCTTAACCCGGGCGATTCGTTTGCGTCGTCAGAAAGATGCTTCGGCTATCTTCAATGGCATCATTCACAAAAATGAGCAGTATGAAGCTACATTGTGTAATCCGCCATTCCATGATTCTGCTGCCTCTGCCCGTGCCGGAAGCGAGCGCAAACGCCGCAATCTGGGGCAAGACAAAGATGATGCGCTGAACTTTGGCGGCCAGCAGCAGGAGCTGTGGTGTGAAGGTGGTGAAGTGGCGTTCATCAAAAAAATGATCGCCGAAAGCCAGGCCTTTGGTCGCCAGGTAATGTGGTTCACCACGCTGGTTTCGCGTGGCGAGAATTTGCCTCCGCTGTATCACGCGTTAACGGACGCGGGCGCGGTGAAAGTGGTGAAGAAAGAGATGGCCCAGGGACAAAAGCAGAGCCGCTTTATTGCCTGGACCTTTATGGATAACGATCAGCGTCGCCGTTTTATGGCGCGTCAACGCTAAAGCGTGGGCTCGGTTGGCGGCAGCGGTTCGCTTGCCGCAGGCGTTGGGCCATTCACCGGTGCAGGCAAGACCTGATATGTCTGTACCGGCGCGCGTATGTTCGCCAGATCGAAATATTTCTTCACCTGACTGTCGAGCGCAAAACGTACCGTCCACTGCTTCAGCGGCAGGGTGGTAAATGAGACCCGCAAGGTGAATGCCGTATTGGTTAATCCCACAATCCCGGCGAATGACGGCTCGCCAATGATAAGCCCACGAATATCATCCTTTTCCATCACCGCAGCGACTGCATCCTTCAGCGCCTGATTGGCTTTATCCGCATCTTCATGACGGTCTACATCGTAATTGGCGACGACCGATCCAATTCCACGCACAAAGTTGGCGAAGGTCGTTATCGAGGACCACGGGATGATGTGGTATGCCCCGGTGTCCTGACGCACGCCCACAGAGCGGATGGACATGCGTTCTACCGTGCCGGTTAACGGACCGATAGTGACCAGATCCCCGGTGTTCATCCCATTTTCGAACTGAATAAAGATCCCGGTAATAATATCTTTTACCAGCGTTTGCGAGCCGAAAGAGATCGCCAGCCCCAGCGCCCCGGCACCAGCCAGTAAAGGGGCGATATTGACGCCAATCTCTGACAGCACAATCATAATGGTGATCGTGCTGATGATCACCGCCAGCGCGTTGCGAAATAGCGTCAACAGCGTACGAGTCCGTGCACTGGGCAGCGGGCGACCATGAATATCGGAAGCCAGACGATTTTCAATCAGGCTGGCGAGAATCGTCCAGCCGATGGCGGAGAAGAATAAAATTAGCGCAATACGGATCAGGATATCGACCGTTTTTTCGCCTGCGCCGTAATGCAGCCAGTTCCAGAAGTCGAACAGCCCCCAGGCGTTGAGTAGCAACATAACGGCGACACACACGGTCAGGATCCTGGCCACGCTTAACGCCGTCGACAGCCAGCCATTCAACCTCTTTTGTAGTTCCGGATAGTTGCGCTGGGTATGCGGTGAAAGGGTGATGGTTTTGGCTATCCAGCGGGAAAGCATGCCCGAAACAAAGGCGGCGATCCCGACGATCACCAGGCTGCGCAGCGTAGCGCCCATCATGAATTTCAGGCTGTTGCCGGGATCAAACAGCGAGAAGAAAAACAGCACAATGAAGTAGGCGCTGGCCAGCCAATGCCATACCAACGCAAAAGCGCGAATAAACAGACTGAAAAAAGCGAGGGACCTTTCCGCCAGATTCAGCAAATGCTGCGTTATCTCTTTCTTGTTTCTGAAAATCAGGTACAGCGCCCATAGCGTGATACACAGCATGATGATGACGTTTGCCATCGCGCCGACCTGCACATTGACCTGATTCGAAATAATCGGCACGGCAACGATAAGCCCGTAGCCAATCAGGCTGCTCAATGAACTCAAACGCCGGTTCCAGTAGCGCGCGCCAGCATCCTGAATATTAAATGGCCGCAGCTCTGTCACTGCCGGGCAAAAAATCAGGCGCAAAATGGCCTTAAAAAATTCAATCAGTGCGAAGGCATTGAGAAACAAGCTTTGCTGAAAGGCAATCGTGCGGCTGCCGGCATTCATTTTATCGCTCAGTATTTGCCCGACAAACAATGTCAGCGCCAGCAGCAGTAAATCGATAACGAATGCGCCAACGATCATCGCCGGAAGCTGGAGCCAGTTGCTGCGCTCGCGGTTTTTGCGTCGTGCCCATTGCCCCATTTTGCGATACAGCGGCAGCGCACACAGGCGAACCAGCCAGAAAAAACCGAACACTGACACCGCCAGCATTAAAAAATGCGTCAGGGCATTGGTGAACGTTTGCGAGTTAAAGCTCTTGTGCGGGGCATCGGTAATATTGCGATAAAGCTGGGCAAAGCGGCTGGAGAGGGCTTCACCGTAGTGGCGGGTGACATCCGTGACGTTTTCCAGCACCGTTTTTTCTTCCGTTAACGTGGGCGGGACAATGGTCGGTACCGGCTCGGCAGGAGGGGCAGTGGCCACTTTGCGTAACTGACCGATCAGCTCCTGACGCGAGGCGTCATTTTCCAGCACATCGGCCAGTGCGCCGTAAGCCGCTTTTTTCTGTTCAATATCCGGTTCTTTTGCCGGTGTGGCTTGTGCGTTGGTTGACGTTGGCGTGGTGATGCTAGGAATCGTCACCGCCTGGGTCGGAAGACTCAACAGACAAACAATGATGAACAGGATCCCGCGCATGACTCCTCCCATGAGAAAATAAATTCAAAAGGATAAGTATAGATGTCAGGGCGGGAGAGAATTGAAATGAGAGGATTCTGGTGAAAAACCTCCCTTCGGGAGAAGGGAGGCAGAGCTATCAGGAAACGTGCTGCAAGAATTCCTGTAAGCGTTGGCTGGGCGGATTTTCAATCAGGGCCTGCGGATTACCGTCCTCGGCAATACGACCCTTATCAATGAAAATCAGGCGTGAAGCCACTTTTTCGGCAAAACCGATTTCGTGGGTCACAATCACCATGGTCATCCCTTCTTCCGCCAGATCCTGCATAACTTTCAGCACTTCGTGGCGCAGTTCCGGATCCAGCGCAGAGGTTGGCTCGTCAAACAGCATCATTTTCGGCTTCACCGCCAGCGCACGGGCGATAGCCACACGCTGTTGTTGACCGCCGGACAGCTCAGAAGGGTAGTGATGGGCGCGCTCGGCCAGACCCACTTTCGCCAGCAGTTCTTTGGCCAGTTTTTCCGCCTGTTCTTTATTCGCCCCGCGTACGCGTAGCGGGCCAAACATGACGTTTTCCAGCGCAGTCAGATGCGGGAACAGGTAGAACTGCTGAAACACCATTCCGGCTTCCTGGCGGATTAACCGTTCGTCTACCTTCGGATCGTTCACTTTCAGACCGTCGACGATCAGATCGCCAGAGGTTATCTCTTCCAGTTTGTTAATGCAGCGCAGCAGGGTAGATTTACCGGAGCCAGATGGCCCGATAATGACCACCACTTCACCTTGCTCAATGTTCAGATCAATATTGTGCAGCACCTGGGTTGGACCAAAGTGCTTAGAAACGTTTTTAAATTCAATCACAGGATTTTCATCCTTCTTTCCAGACGACGCAGAATGAAGCTCAGCACCAGCGTAATGATCAGATAGAACACCGCAACGGCGCTCCAGATTTCCAGTGCGCGGAAGTTACCGGCAATGATTTCCTGGCCCTGACGGGTCAGTTCGGCGACGCCAATGACAATAAACAGCGAGGTATCTTTAATGCTGATGATCCACTGGTTGCCCAGCGGCGGCAGCATACGACGCAGCGCGAGAGGTAAAATTACGTGACGGATAGTCTCCGTGCGTGAAAGCCCAAGCGCCAGCCCAGCCTCGCTGAATCCTTTATGGATTGAGAGCACCGCGCCGCGGGTGATTTCCGCAATATAGGCTCCGGAGTTAATCATGATGGTGACAACAGCGGCGCTGAAGGGGTCAATACGCAAATCGTTAAACGCCATTGGCAGGGCGAAGTAAATAAACATCACCTGTACAACAATTGGCGTACCGCGGATGACTTCGATAAAGACCAGCGCTACGTGGTTGGCTATCCAACCGCCGAAGGTACGCGCAAAACCTGCTGCAAGCCCGATAATCAGACCGCCAGCCAGACCGAGGATTGAAATCCACAAGGTCATTTTGGCGCCTTCTATCAAAAGCGGGATGGCGGGCCAGATGGCACTCCAGTCAAACTGCATATGTCGTACCTGTTACCGTGGTGTAAATATTCAATTGCCCATTTCGCCGGATGCGCTGTGCTTATCCGGCCTACAGGTCTCAAAAATCCAGGCGTAGGCCCGGTAAGCATCGCGCCACCGGGCAACGTTACCGGTTATTATTTAGGTTCAGTACCGAACCATTTTTTGTAGATTTCGTTGTAAGTACCGTTCTCTTTCAGCGTTTTCAGCGCGCCGTTCACTTTCTCACGCAGTGCATCGCTGCCTTTCGGGAAGGCGATACCGTATTGCTGGGCTTCCAGGGAATCACCTACAGCTTTGAACTGACCGTTGCCCGCAGTCTTGATGAAATACAGAATGTTTGGTGTATCGTGCAGTACCGCGTCTGCGCGGTTGGTACCCAGTTCCATATACGCGTTATCAATGTTCGGGAACTGACGCAGGTCTTTGGTTTTGATGTTCGCTTTTGCGTAATCCACTGAGCCGGTACCGCCCTTCACAGCGACGACTTTACCGTCCAGATCTTTTACGCTTTTCACATCGTTATTGTTCGCTTTGACCATCACTAACAGGCCGCTTTTGTAGTAGCCGTCAGAGAAGTCGATGGCTTTTTTACGCTCTTCGGTAATAGTGATACCTGCCAGCGCCAAATCGACGTTTTTAGTTTGCAGGGCCGGGATGATGCCGCTGAAATCCATAGGTTTCAGTTCATAATCCAGCTTTAGTTCTTTGGCGACGGCAGCCCACAGATCCACATCAAAACCAACGTATTTGTCGCCCTGTTTGAATTCAAAGGGAACAAAGGCGGTGTCGGTTGCGACAACGAGTTTCTTATCTGCGGCATGGGAGGACACCGCAAAAGCCAGGGTAAGTGCAGCCAGTGAAACTTTTAATACAGACTTCATAGGATTTCCTTTTATATCCACGGGGCGATCCCCTGCGAGAACATATGGCTTAATGAAAAAATCGTGCCAATTTTGCAACTCATTGTTTTAAAAAGAGGGTGTCTCATTTTGTTGCACAATAAGTAGGGCAAAGCGGGCTGTTTGCACCGTTTCAGGGCACTCATTTGGTGCATGACGGGCGCGGTGCAAACGGTATGACTATTTAGCGTAAAAATTGTTGATAAAACAATCTTTCGTTAACGATTGTGTGAGGTGATTATTACAAATAATTTACTTTGGAGTGACGAATGATCAATGTTATGCACCATAGAGGTGCAAAACCCCCGCAAATGCGAGGGTAATATAGGTATTTCTTATATGTCTGTTATTCGATGTTCGCTTCGATAAACCACAAGAATTTGTCGAGGTCACGGGAAGCCGCAGTGAAGATATCTGCTGTATCCTCATCTTTTGCTTCACTTATCGCTTTACGTACGCTGTTAGCAACCACGGCATAACGTTCGGCCAGCTCTTTTAAGTGGTCCTGTACGTTATGGATATCCAGCGGGTAACTTTTCAGTGGCGTTTTGCTGTTAATAACCTGCGTTGTCCCCAGTGCCACACCGCCTAACTGTACGGCACGCTCAGCCATGGTATCGAGGTGATCGGTCAGTGCAGTCCGGAAACCATCCAGCATTTCATGTACGGCAATGAAGTTTGCGCCGCGCATATTCCAGTGTGCCTGTTTGGTGATCAGTGACAGGTCGATGAATTGGATCACCTGCTGATTCAGCAGTTCAACGGTCGCTTTTTTATCGCTGTCGGTTACATCGTTACGGGTATAAAGGAGGGCTGATGCTTTTGTTTTTACCAGTTTTGCAGTACTCATAATCTCATATCCTCTTGATGTTTACGTCCCAAATCTTCAACGAGGATAAGTATAGCGCTAATTTCAGTTTTATTTTTCTGGTGTTGCCTATTGCTTTAATAGCGAGGCGAGTGAAAGTATAAAATATCGATATAAATCAATGTAATAAATTATTTTAGCACAGCGTGTTGTTATTATTGTGTTAATGCTATGCCTCAGCATAAATAGCGTGCTTCAACAGGGAGGTAGAGGGCGATAATAATAGTGGGGATAGATAACAAGATATTCTGCATGATTATGCAAACCATGCAGAATATTGGCAGGTTAATTCACGTCAACTTGCTTAATTTGCGGGTCTTTACGGATGGTGAGCGTAGAGCCCATTGACGCAGCAATAATCGCGCCCAGAGCCAGCGTCTGAATAAACGTCAGCGTTTCCCCGAGGAAAATCATCCCAGACACCGCCGCCAGTGCAGGCTCCATACTCATCAGTGTCCCAAAGGTACGTGTAGGCAGTCGCGTTAATGCGATCATTTCCAGCGAATAGGGGAGCGCAGTAGAGAGGACTGCTACCGCTAAGCCCAACGGGAGAATAGACCAGTGCCACAGCGCATCGCCTGCCTGAATGACGCCAATCGGCACGAAAATTAGCGCTGCGATTAATGAGCCAACTGCGACCGTTGCCGGGCCATGCTCTTCCCCTGCGCGTTGCCCGGTAAGAATATAGATAGCCCAACAGGCGCCAGCACCCAATGCCAGCGCGGCACCGGTTAAATCAACGTGAGAAACATCCTGACCTAACGGCAGCAGGAACCACAGTCCGAGCACGGCCAGCGCAACCCAAATGAAATCCACCGGACGTCGGGATGAAAACAGCGCTACCGCGAGTGGCCCGGTGAACTCCAGCGCCACGGCAATGCCCAGCGGGACGGTCTGAATTGACAGGTAAAAGAGGTAGTTCATTCCACCCAGAGACAAACCGTAAAACAGCAGGGGAAGACGTTGCTCTTTGGCAAAACGTAAACGCCAGGGTTTAAAGAATGCGATAAGGATGAGCGTTCCCAGCGCGAGGCGCAGGGCGGTAACGCCTGGCGCGCCGACGAGAGGGAACAGCGATTTCGCCAGCGATGCGCCGCTTTGAATAGAGGACATAGCTATCAGCAAAACCAAAATAGGCAACCAGACTGGCGCTTTACGTGACGACCCCGGCATCCTTTCTCCTGTCAAATGATGGTTACACACCTTTCCCCGCGGGACGCCGCAGATTTACTGCGATGCGCGTGAGTTTGTGTATAGAAAAGTAAAACAGCGAGTGTAATGGAAATACGCTCGGCTGGTTGAGTATTCGTTGAAAAAAAAATTACTGAGATCCGTACAATGGTATGAAAACGATGGATTAATAATCTGCGCGATTAGGAATCATCTGGATGAATGTGCCGTGTTGTGCGCGTAATAATGGCATAAATCATTAGAAAAGTGATGTTAATTGAAAGAGATAGCGGGTTTCTGAAACGTTCTGTTACATGAAAAGATCCGTTAGACATCGCGAATCGCAAAGAGTTTCCCATCAGTTTTTGGTATATTTAAAACTTAAGATTTACTTGAAGCACATTTGAGGTGGTTATGAAAAAAATTGCATGTCTTTCAGCACTGGCCGCTGTTCTGGCTTTCTCCGCAGGTACCGCTGTAGCTGCTACTTCTACCGTTACGGGTGGTTACGCTCAGAGCGATGCTCAGGGCGCAGCGAACAAAATGAACGGTTTCAACCTGAAGTATCGTTATGAGCAGGACAACAGCCCGCTGGGCGTGATCGGTTCCTTCACTTACACTGAAAAAGATCGTACCGACTCGTTTGGCGATTACAACAAAACCCAATACTACGGCATCACTGCAGGTCCAGCTTACCGTCTGAATGACTGGGCAAGCGTCTACGGTGTTGTAGGTGTTGGCTACGGTAAATTCCAGGATGCAGCCTCTCCGGCTGACAAACACGACACCAGTGATTACGGTTTCTCTTATGGTGCCGGTGTGCAGTTCAACCCGATCGAAAACGTTGCTCTGGACTTCTCTTACGAGCAGAGCCGTATTCGTAGCGTTGATGTAGGTACCTGGATCGCGGGTGTTGGTTACCGCTTCTAATCACTTCGGTGATATAAAAAATCCGCCTCCTGAGGCGGATTTTTTTTGCCTGCAATTTGAGCTGTTAACGAGATTTGGTCTCAAAGATGTCGGTACCAAGGTGGTTGTAGTCCACCTTCTGCAGCTTAAAGTTAGTGATATACACAGGTCCGGCTTTTTTCTCAGAGATAAAGCGGTAGCTGTTGGTAATTTCCTCCGCGCTGATCCCCGTCCACTGTGAGAAAAAACTCAGGAAATCATTCGCCGAGCGGCGGGCTTTAATCACCCGATGCGCTTTGTCATCGCTGGACAGTACCATAAAGGGCACCTGGAAGTTCTGCTGGAACTGATCGTCATGCGCCAGGTACTGTACCTCTTTTCCGCGCTCTTTAAAGGCGAGGCCATGATCGGAGAAATAGACCATCGAGAAGCTACTGCCGCTGTTACGTAACTGTTCGTAAAGCTGGCGCAGCAGGTCATCCGTCTGCGTCATGGTGTACAGATAACAGGAGGTCTCTTTCGACTGGACGAATGTGTCGTATTTTCCTTGCGTACGATCGCAGGCCTGCGGATGCGAGCCCATTAAATGCAGTACGATGAGCTGCGGCTGAGTGCGTTCGGTGGCCAGTACCTGGGCGGTCATCTTCAACAGCGCCTCGTCACGGGTGTTTTTGTCCGCTTCGAAATCACCGTTTTTGAGGAACTGAACTTCATCTGCTCGCTTCGCAATGCTGGCGATTGCCGTATCGTATTCACCAATCTGTCCCTGATTGGAAAACCACCACGTCTGGAATCCTGCGCGGTTGGCCAGCGTGACAAAGTTATCCTGGAACTGAGGCTTATTATCGACGACCCGGTTTAGCGTTAAGCCGAGCGATTTTTGCGTAGAACCGCTGGCGGCAATGTAATCCGCGAAGATATAGCCGTTAACCGAGCTGGCAAACGGGGTGTTATCCCAGTGGCCGCCAAATGCCCCTAACGCATCGCGGCGGGCGCTTTCGCCGATCACCACCATGTAGGTGTGATACTTCGGCTTCACGGCGGTTACCGTCCAGCTGTCTTTCACGCTCGACAGCTTAGCCATGCGCTCTTGCTCGTCGAGCACTTCGTTATTGTTGACGATAACGTCCTTGGCAAAGCGGAAAACCGGGTAACCGGTATCTTTTAACTTGAAAACGCCGCCCCATGCCAGGTTTTGTACCGGAGTAACAAAGAATGCAACGATGCTGAACAGCAAGCACAGGCTGTCGTACTTGTTCCAGCGACGTTTCTGCTCGTCTTTTTTACGCCGTACGGCGATAACGCCGAGCGCAAAAATAAACACGCCAACCAGATAATTGTACCAGGGGAAGATAGTCAGGATTTCGGTCGACTCTTCCATGTTGGTCGAATGCAGCGCCAACAACGTATTAAAGTTTGGCGAGCCGTAAGCCTGGCCGAACGGAAAGTACATTGCCGCAATCAGCGAGCAAATGCCAATCAGCACTTTCTGCGCGCGCGGCGCACTGCGCCACATCAGCATTAATATACAGGTGAAAGCAATGCTATAGAGCAGGCTAAGCGGATAGCCCAGCGCAAGGTTGATCAGCAGAGACTGTAAGAAATAGAGGCCAGTCCACGGACTAATCGCCCGGCTACGAGCAATGATTGAATCTTTGAGGGTTAAATTCATATGCCACTGTTACAAAAACGCCATGTGCTTACCCTGGCGCTAAGGGTCATTGCCTGCCTGAGAGAGCGAGAAGAGGGAATGGGTCCGCATCCGCGAGCCGCAATATATGCAGGGCTGCGAAAAGATAGAGTGTGTACAAGAGAAGGTCAACTACTACAAAGAAATTGTTTTGCGAGGGACGTGGCAAAACTGACAAAAAGAAGGGTTATTGGTACGAAAACGATCGCCCTATTCGGGTGACGGCAGGAAAAAGAAGCGGCGTACCGCGACGCCGCATTATTTTGCTGAGGATTTATCCTGCTCTGGTTTGCTGTTAATCATGTCACACAGCATAGAGATCAGCATCAACCGTACTTTAAAGGGAGAGTGGCTAAACACGCGTATACACCTCTTAAATTCATTCATATAAACCTCCTGACTTCACGATCCCATCAGTCCTTGAGGGATGTCTTTATTATATACAGATATAGCACAGGCTATATTATATAGCTATTGCTAAAACGTTAATTTTTTGTGCCCGCGCAACTCTGGTTTACAATGAACGCTCTCTAATCAGATGCCGTTAACGCGTCACAGTAACGAGGAAGCAGAATGAGTCGTCGCGCAGGTACGCCAACAACAAAAAAAGTGACGCAATTGGTGAATGTCGAAGAACACGTTGAAGGATTTCGTCAGGTTCGGGAGGCGCATCGCCGCGAGCTGATTGATGACTACGTAGAGCTGATTTCCGATCTCATTATTGAGGTGGGGGAGGCGCGCCAGGTTGATATGGCCGCGCGGCTTGGGGTTTCCCAGCCGACGGTTGCCAAAATGCTTAAGCGCCTTGCTTCAGTCGGGTTGATTGAAATGATTCCCTGGCGGGGTGTGTTTTTAACCGCTGAAGGTGAACGACTGGCTCAGGAGAGTCGGGAGCGTCATCAGATCGTGGAAAATTTCCTGTTGATGTTAGGTATCAGCCCGGAAATTGCCCGTCGCGACGCGGAGGGAATGGAGCATCACGTCAGTAAGGAAACGCTGGAGGCTTTTAGCCGGTTTACGCAACAGCAAGGAACAGGCTCTGAATGAGTTTCCCTTTACTACGCGCTTTGCAGCGCGATCGCTTTTTCCAGCTGTTAATCATCGTCGGGGTTGCACTGAGTCTGTTCACGCCATTTGCGCCCCGGCTGTGGCCGGGGGCCATTGACTGGCACACGATTATTACGCTTAGCGGCCTGATGTTACTGACCAAAGGCGTGGAGCTCAGCGGCTATTTTGATGTGTTAGGGCGCAAGATGACCCGCCGCTTCAATACTGAACGCCAGTTGGCGATATTTATGGTGCTGGCGGCGGCGCTGCTGTCGACGTTTCTGACCAATGATGTGGCGCTATTTATTGTTGTTCCGCTGACGATCACCCTGAAAAAATTGTGCGCTATTCCGGTGAATCGCCTGATTATCTTTGAGGCGCTGGCGGTTAACGCCGGATCGTTGCTGACGCCAATAGGTAACCCGCAAAACATTCTGATGTGGGGGCGTTCTGGCTTGTCATTTGCCGCGTTTACCTGGCAAATGGCGCCGCTTGCGGGAGCCATGATGCTAACGCTGGTGGTGCTGTGCTGGTTCAGTTTCCCGAATAAAGCATTGCATTATCACACCGGTACGTCCGCGCCTGACTGGCAACCGCGTCTGGTGTGGAGCTGTCTGGCGCTGTATATCATCTTCCTGGCGGCACTGGAGTTAAAACAAGAGCTGTGGGGTCTGGCGATCGTCGCCGCAGGGTTCATGGTGCTGGCTCGCCGCGTGATCCTCAGCGTTGACTGGACGTTGCTATTAGTGTTTATGGCGATGTTTATTGATGTGCACTTACTGACGCAACTCCCGGCCTTGCAGGGGATTACCCACCAGATTGGCACGCTTTCAGCGCCGGGGCTGTGGTTGACGGCCATTGGCCTGTCGCAGTTTATCAGTAATGTTCCCAGTACGATTTTGCTGCTGAACTACGTCCCGCCGACGCTGCTGCTGGCCTGGGCGGTCAATGTGGGTGGCTTTGGGCTGTTGCCGGGATCGCTGGCGAATCTTATTGCTTTACGCATGGCAAACGACCGCCGGATCTGGTGGCGTTTCCATTGGTATTCGGTGCCGATGCTGATATGGGCGGCGCTGGTGGGGTATGGTTTGTTACTGATGATGTAATTGATGTGGTGTGCCGGATGGCGGCTGGCGCCTAATCGGGCCTACAGTGTTGGTAGGCCCGATAAGCGTAGCGCCATCGGGC
Source organism: Citrobacter sp. Cpa228 (assembly GCF_030333085.1). Lineage (NCBI taxonomy): Bacteria > Pseudomonadati > Pseudomonadota > Gammaproteobacteria > Enterobacterales > Enterobacteriaceae > Citrobacter > Citrobacter sp. Cpa228. The sequence continues at coordinate 352,398 of NZ_JAOWGQ010000043.1, forward strand.
ATGTATAGCAGATTAGTTCAGACGAACCGGCATACCAGAACGGTTCTGTACCGCCTGCTCAACGACGGCCTGATCGACGTCAGACTGACCGGTGATGCTGGTAATGCTCTTATTCAGCGTAATTGGTACGATTTCCCCGCCTTCAAACTGTGCTTCAGTAGTAGACAGTGGGTTATGTACCTCGATGTAACGGCTGCCGTCTGGTTCGGTAGTGGCTTTTACCGGCTCATCGATAAACTGTACGCGGGTGCCGACCGGCACATTTTCAAACAGGAACTTGATGTCGTCGTTACGCAGACGCACGCAACCGTGGCTGACGCGTAAGCCGACGCCGAAGTTAGCATTGGTACCGTGGATGGCGTACAGACGACCGATATACAGTGCGTACAGACCCATCGGGTTATCCGGACCTGCCGGAACAACGGCTGGCAGTGGTTCACCCGCAGCGCGGTATTCCGCATGCATTTTCGCCGTAGGCGTCCAGGTTGGGCCCGCTTTTTTACGTTCTACTTTGGTGGTCCAGTTGATTGGCGTGTCTTTGCCCAACTGGCCGATACCGATCGGCAGAACAATGACGGTGTTAGTGCCTTTCGGGTAGTAGTACAGACGCATTTCGGCGCTGTTAATCACAATACCTTCATGCACGGTATCCGGCAGGATCAACTGCTGAGGAATGTTCAGCACGGTGCCGCCTTTCGGCAGGAAGGTATCCACGCCTGGGTTAGCTTCCAGCATGTTAGACAGACCCATCTGATACTCTGCCGCAAAATATTCCAGCGGTTGGGTGTTGCCTTCAGGAATCGTGATGACCTGGTTTTGGCCAATCAAACGGCTGCCATCGGTAGGCAGCGGGTACGTGACGGCAGAAGCGGTGTTACAAAAACCAACTATTGCGAGTGCCGCCGCGAAAAGCGTTGTTAATTTCATATTCATGTTCATGTATGCGAGATTCAGTGCCAGGCAGGCTAGTGGGTTGAGATTTATGTAGTGTTGGGCACGCATTATATGTGCATTCTGAGCAACAAGGAATTCGGATGTGTACTAAATCACATTTTTTTCCTTTTGCTTTCACTTTATCTGTGCAGCATGAACGGCGCGATCTTATTGCAGAGTTATGGCATAATAAGCGGTTTGTCACATATTTCTTTCTCTTTCAGGATACGCCAGTGTTAGTTTCCAGCAACGTCACCATGCAGTTCGGCAGTAAGCCGCTGTTTGAAAATATTTCCGTCAAATTTGGCGGCGGCAACCGTTACGGCCTGATTGGCGCGAACGGTAGCGGTAAATCCACTTTTATGAAAATTCTCGGCGGCGACCTCGAACCGACGCTGGGCAACGTTTCCCTCGATCCGAATGAGCGCATCGGTAAGTTGCGTCAGGATCAATTCGCCTTTGAAGAATTCACCGTGCTTGACACTGTCATCATGGGTCACGGTGAACTGTGGGAAGTGAAGCAGGAGCGCGATCGCATTTATGCGCTGGCCGAGATGAGCGAAGAAGACGGCTATAAAGTGGCTGACCTCGAAGTTCAGTATGGCGAAATGGACGGCTATTCTGCGGAAGCGCGTGCGGGTGAACTGCTGCTGGGCGTCGGTATTCCGGTAGAGCAGCATTACGGCCCGATGAGTGAAGTCGCCCCCGGCTGGAAACTGCGTGTGCTTCTGGCACAGGCGCTGTTCTCTAACCCGGACATTCTGCTGCTCGACGAACCAACCAACAACCTGGATATCGACACCATCCGCTGGCTCGAGCAGACGCTCAATGAGCGTGACAGCACCATGATCATCATTTCGCACGACCGTCACTTCCTGAACATGGTCTGTACGCACATGGCGGATCTGGACTACGGCGAACTGCGTGTTTATCCGGGCAACTACGACGAATACATGACGGCGGCAACTCAGGCGCGTGAACGTCTGCTGGCCGATAACGCCAAGAAGAAAGCACAGATTGCCGATCTGCAATCCTTCGTCAGCCGCTTTAGCGCCAACGCGTCTAAATCTCGTCAGGCAACCTCTCGTGCGCGCCAGATTGATAAGATCAAGCTCGACGAAGTGAAAGCGTCCAGCCGTCAGAACCCGTTCATCCGCTTCGAACAGGATAAGAAACTGTTCCGTAACGCGCTGGAAGTGGAAGCGCTGGCGAAAGGTTTTGATGAAGGCCCGCTGTTTAAAAACTTCAACCTGCTGCTGGAAGTGGGGGAGAAGGTTGCCATCATTGGTGCCAACGGCGTGGGTAAATCCACCATGCTGAAAACGTTGGTTGGCGATTTGCGGCCGGACAACGGTACCGTGAAGTGGTCTGAAAACGCCCAGGTTGGTTACTACGCGCAGGATCATGAATACGAGTTTGAAAACGATCTGACCGTTTTCGAATGGATGAGCCAGTGGAAACAAGAAGGCGATGATGAGCAGGTTGTGCGCAGCTTCCTTGGCCGCCTGCTGTTCAGCCAGGACGATATCAAGAAACCGGCAAAAGTGCTCTCCGGTGGTGAAAAAGGACGCATGCTGTTCGGTAAGCTGATGATGCAGAAACCGAATATCCTGGTGATGGATGAACCGACCAACCACCTGGATATGGAATCTATCGAGTCGCTGAACATGGCGCTGGAAATGTATCAGGGCACGCTGATCTTTGTTTCTCACGACCGTGAGTTCGTTAGTTCCCTGGCGACCCGCGTGATTGAGATTACGCCGGAACGCGTGATCGACTTCACCGGCAACTACGAAGATTACCTGCGTAGTAAAGGTATCGAATAAGTTCCTCCCCCGCACTTTTCTGAAAAAATTTTCTGCTTATTAATCTTAGCCACAATTGTGGCTAAGATACTTTCCGTAACTATGAATACAGGGAAAGGAAATGAGTCAGATGGAACCGCTTTCTTTAGCCAATCTTAAATTAAACTTACTAAATTTAAACAACAGTAACGAGCATCCTTTCGTTTTACGTGAAGATGGCGATGATATTGTTGCATCCTGGAATATCGAAGATGCTGAGTGGGTAGATTATTTCAGCCAATACGGATTGCAAAAACAATATGAGTTAAGACTGTTTTTCAATGAAAGTAAAAAGCAGATTAGCTATCGGGAAAAAACGACCGATGTGGAATGGGATGCAGATTGGGGTGGGTTCAGATTGAGCAAATCTGTCCAAATAGGGAAACGTCTTGAGTTTTCTGCTGGGGGCTCCTGGGGTAAAAAAGAAGATGGTAGCTTCGGTAAAATTGATGGCTATAAATTTGCATCCACGGAAATTACCGACCCTGTTTTTGATATGGCTCGTGATGCTGGATGGCAGGTTCGTGGTCTGTTAGCAGACAAGAAAAAAAGGAAATTTGTTATTGCGGGAGCGGTGATTGCCGCACTGATTATTTTTATCGGCCTTGGCACTTTCCTTTTTTCCACGATGGGTGATTTGAAGGATGCTGCACGAACAGAGATAGATTTGCTCCGTAATGGACAATATGTTCAGGCTTATCAGGCAAGCTCTTCTTCTCTGCAAAGAAAAATGAACAGCGAGGATTTTAAGCTTGTAACTGAGTCTGTTCATTTTGATGATATTAGTGAATACAGTTTCGATAGTTTCAATGTAGTAAATGATGTTGGTTCTTTATCTGGAAGCGTAGAGTTTAAAAACGGAGAGTCTGGCGAGATTAACGTTACGATGCTCAAAGAACATGATAAATGGAAACTGGCAGCAGTATCAGTAGAATAAAAAAATACCCGGTTTTTATCACGTCGTGAAGAAAGCCGGGCTGTTTTAAAGATGCTGAAAGGGGACAGTTTATTCCATCCCCAGTGCGCGTTTACCGTGGATATTCAAATCCTCCAGCGTGAAGCGTCCTTCCCAGTGAGTTTCATAATCTTCTCGTGGGAAATCACCCGGCGAGGCGCCTTTTTCCAGCGCAGCTTTCACTTTGTGAGCGTAGGCCAGATTCTTTTCGCACATCGGTGCGGCAGGGATATACATCACGTTGCCCCAACCCTGTTGATTCTCAACCGGCGCAACGGAATGGATCACATCACAATGCCACCACACTGAGTCTCCGGCTTCCAGTTGTGGAATGCTGGTTAGCGCTTCAATCAGCAGCGGATGCCATTGCGCGGAAATCGGCAGCACTCTGCCGGGCGCTACGCCGCAAAGCTCATCTTCCGGCACATCGTCAAGCAATGGGCGTAACAACACATACGCCATCGCTTCAGGAATAGGAACCACGTGCAACAATCCCTGACCTGGCAGCATATCGGACAGCGCAGTCCAGCCCTGGAAGGTACGGAATACTGAACATTTGGTGGTGTTATCCACCGTGTACTCTTCTACTTCGGTGCGATGCGCAGCCTGCCATGGATCGTAATCGTCCAGCTTACCATTGAAAACATGAGCAAAGACCTGCTGATACGCAGGCAGCAGCCAGCGTTCCAGCGCGCCGGAATCCGTATGCGCCCCGAGACCTTTGGACGTCGTTCCCGGCGGGCGACGGCGGATACGGTCAGGATAGATTACGCTGACATCCGGGTTAAACCACTGTTTACCTTGACTTTCAAAGGTCCACAGGCGATTGAGGAACGACTGCGCGTTAGCCATCTCTTCACTCTGGCGGGCCTGCATTTGCGCCTGTGACCAGTAGATTGGGTAAATTTCAGGCCGTGATGCGCTCAGGGTGCCGAAGAAGTTATCGCCGGGCCCTTTGTAGACGTCATCAAAATGGTTGCGATCCAGGTAATCGAGCATCGACTGATCCCATGCCAGCGCCTGTTCGCGGGGGAAATGCCCTTTAATGACCGCGCATCCGCGACGCTTAATTTCTTCACGCTGCTCTGCGCTCACGCGACCCGCTTTGATATCTGCATAGGACAACACAGGCCATACCGGGGAACCTTGCGCTTTGAGGGCGTTGATTTCCGCCACGCGGGTGGCAATGGCATCGCTCAGTTGATTGAAGATCAACTGAACATCTCCAAGCTGTGCCCGCAGTTGCTGTTTCATCTGACGGATTGCCGCTTTGTGATCGGCGGGCAACGTGTCGCTGGTAAAAGTAAAAGCCATAACCACCTCGCATTAACTTTCATTCGAAACTGAATTTGATTGCAAATGACAATATAAGTTAAAAATTAGTTAATGCAAGTTTAAAAACCTGCTGGTGTGCGCAAAATGGAAAAAGAGTGAAAACCGGGGTAAGGGATACCCCGGCTGGCAGGATTAGACGTTAAATGGCGAAGTGTTATCCAGCACTGCCTGAATCACGTTCAGCGCCCCCTGATGGTTATTATCCTCGGTCTGATAGCGGGCAATTGATTTGATACTCTCTGCCGCATTGGCCATGGCGAAAGAGTAGTGCGCCATCTTCAGCATTTCCGCATCGTTGCCGCTATCGCCGATGGCGACGACGTTTTGTGGCGACAGGTTCCAGCGTTTTAGCAGGCGGCTGATCCCGTTGGCCTTATGTAAGCCGGGAATAATCAGGTCGATAAATCCAAAGCCGCTGGTGACGGGCTTCATAATGCCGTCGAGAGCAGTATGCAGATGATCGATAACCAGCGGGATTTGCTGATCAGGCAGATTCAGCGAGAACTTGAACAGCACATCATCAATGTCCTGATAATCCTTTACGGGTTTCAGGCGATGATAATGTTTTGCCATCAACGCGACAAAGGACTCTGGGGCATTTTCGCTGACATAGGCGCTTTGCAGTCCACAGGCCACAAAGTTGAGCTGCTTATCTTTGAGCAATTCGCCAATGACAATGCGTGATTCGTGGCGCGTAAGCTCACCGTGAAACAGTTGTTTGCCATGTTCAAACACCAGCGCCCCGTTCTCGGCGACAAAAGAGATCTCATCTTTGAGTTGCGGGAAAAAGGAGATTAGCTGGTAATACTGGTTGCCGCTGGCCACGACAAATTCAATATCTCGTTTTTTCAGTTCCTGATACTGCGCCATAAAGCGTGCACGATCGTATTGCTTGGCGTCGTCGAGAAAAGTTCCGTCCATATCAGTGACGATAACTTTGATGGTCATACTTGCTCCTGGCTCATAACTGCGACCAGAAACATTCTAATAACAATGTGACCTGTAGCACAAATTTAATTTCGAATGAAAGTAAAAAGCCGGGTAGCTGCTTCGCCTTACCCGGCTAAAGGGAGAGTATGTAGGCCCGGTAAGCGCAGCGTCACCGGGCGGGGGTTACAGCATATGTTCAGTGCGCGCGATGATATCGTCTTGCGCATCTGGGGAGAGAGCGGTGAAGAAGGCGGAATAACCTGCGACACGCACCACCAGGTCACGGTACTGATCCGGGTGTTTTTTGGCTTCCAGCAGCGTTTCACGAGAAACGATGTTGTACTGAATATGCCAACCTTTGTGCTCTTCAAAGAAGGTACGCAGCAGAATCATCAGCTTTTGTTTATCAGACTCATTTTCCAGCGTGGCCGGGTTCAGCTTCTGGTTTAACAGCACGCCGCCGAGGATCGAACCGGTAGGCAGTTTACCCACCGAGCCAATGACCGCCGTTGGGCCGAGATGGTCCGTACCGGAGGCCGGGCTGGCGCCTTCTGCCAGTGGAGTATGCGCTTTACGGCCGTCCGGCGTTGCCATGGTTGCCGCGCCGAATGGTACGTTTGCGGAGATAGACGAGGTCCCGGCGTAGTAGTTGCCGCCAACCGGACCACGGCCGTAACGCGGGTTGTGATACTGTTTCAGCTCGTTGATATAGGTCTGATAAGCGCGAGCCAGCAGCGCATCAACGCTATCGTCATCGTTGCCGTATTTTGGCGCGCCGTTGATCAGGCGTTGACGCAACTGCTCGTGGGTCAGACCATCAAAATCATCAGCCAGCGCGGCGGCCAGCTGTTGTTGGCCGATAACCCCCTGCTCGAAGACCAGTTTTTTCACTGCTGCCAGGCTGTTGCCGAGGTTGGCGATACCCACCTGCAGACCAGATACCCAGTCATACTTCACACCGCCTTGTTTAATGCTTTTCGCTCGTTCAATACAGTCATCTACCAGCGCGGAGCACAGAATATCGTGTACGTTTTCTTCCAGCATGGTGTCGACGACATACTCTATTTCGATAGATTTGCGCGTGTAGTAGCGGATCTGTGTATCCCAGGCGTCCATCACTTCATCGAAATTATTGAAGTTGCCGGCTGAGAGCGCTTTCTCCTGCGGCAGGAATACCTTGCCGCTGGTGGCATCGCGTCCGCCTTCCAGCGCCGCCAGCATCACGCGGGCAAAGTTAATAAAGCTCATGCCGGTGCAGCGGTAGCCCCATTTGCCGCCGACGGCGGTTTCGATGCAACCAATAGCCGCGTAGTCATAGGCGTCCTGCGGTTCAATGCCCAGCTTAATGAATTCAGGTATGACGATTTCGTCGTTGTTAAAGGCTGGCATCCCGAAGCCGCAGCGGATCACCTGCACGCAGGCATCCAGGAAGTCATTACTCATCCCCGCGTGATAACGCACGCTGAGGTTTGGTTGGGTAGAGCGCAGTCGGCCACAGGACTCCAGAATGGCGTAGGAAAGTGGATTGACGGCATCCATCGCCTGACCGTTGACCAGATTCTGACCACCAATGGTGACGTTCTGATACAGCGGGCTGCCCGCCGAGGCTTTCGAGTGGGAGCCGGAGCGAATTTTGTTCACTTCCAGCAATTTCAGCCAGCAGCTGTGCAACAGCTCAATGGCGTGCTCGCGGTCGAGACTCTGGTTCAGTTCTACGTCACGACGGTAGAAAGGATAGAGGTACTGATCCATACGGCCAAACGATACTGAGTGACCGTTCGATTCAATTTGCAGGATCAACTGAATGAAATAGCACAGCTGCAACGCCTGCCAGAAGGTTTTTGGCGGCTCATGGGCAATCACATCGCAGTTTTCCGCCATGGTCAGCAGTTCATCACGGCGGCTGGCGCGCGTTTCTGCGGATGCCATTGTACGCGCCAGCGCGGCAAAGCGCTCAATGTGCAGACTGACGGCCTCCAGCACAATATCAATCGCTTTCAGGAACTGATCGCCATGGAGGTCTTCCAGACAAGTCAGATCGATGCGGGAACGACGTTCATCGACTTTGTGGCGCAGGCCGTCGAGACCTTTTTCCAGCAACAGCGGGAAGTTCACCGCCAGGTGTGCGTCGCCGGAGGTCATATTACCTTCAGCTTTGATAATGCCGGTTTCCAGTAGGCCTTTTTGTTCGTCGGTAAACATACCGTAACAGCGATCCTGTACGGTCTGACCGCGCCACCATGGGCATACTTCGTGCAATACGTGCTTGTTCTCTTCGCTAACCGCGAAACCTGCGCCAGGCCTGTCGGCGAGATCGTCGATCTCTTTTTCAATCCAGGAGACGGTGTATTCCGGGAAGATTGGCGCGGCGCGTACTTCGCTTGCCTGGTTACCGATGATCAGCTCGTCATGTTTGATCCAGATAGTACGTTCCGCCAGGTGATGAGCCAGCGCCAGCGCACGGCGTACCGGGATGGGTTTATCCAGATGCTGCTGGTACATCTCGGTATAGTGCTGGGCGCGCTCGGTACAAACCGGCGGTTTCACGATGTGGATCAGAGCCGTTTTATGCGCGTTGATACGATCGCTGAGTGTGTCCAGTTTCAGAGTGGTCATGGCGATTATCCTCGTAGGGTCGCGGTTAAACCTTTAAGGCTGGCGTACTGCTGGGCAAATTCGAGCAGCGCAGGCGCATCAAGCGGTTTATCCGGGGCGTTGTAGGGTTGATTGAGTAAGTGGTATTTGTTGATGCCCAGCGTGTGGTAGGGCAAAAAATGGATCTCTCCGACGTGGAGTTCGTCGGCGGCAAAATCGGTAATGGCCTGAATAGCCGCTTCGTCAGCGTTGAATCCCTGAATCAGCGGGACGCGGATAATTATTTTTTTACCGGCTGCGGCCAGTTTTTTCAGGTTTTCCAGCACGCGAGAGGCGCTACCATCGGTCCACTGTTTAAACGGCGCGTCGGCGACATGTTTTAAATCGGCCAGGAACAGATCAACGTAGGGTAATGACGGCTCAATATACTTCCACGGAACATGCAGACAGGTCTCTACTGCCGTATGAATGCCCGCCTCGTGGCTGGCCTGGAACAATTCAGCCGCCAGCTCTGGCTGCATAAACGGTTCGCCGCCGGAAAGAGTGAGGCCCCCTCCGCTGCGGTCGTAAAACGGTTTGTCACGCAGGACGGTCGCCATGATGTCATCCACGCTTTTTATCTCCCCACAGACGGTCAGTGCCTGGGTCGGACAGCAGTGGGTCAGCGCCGTAATGGCCTCATCCGTCAGTTTTTCACGGTGAATAAGCAGACCATTCAACGCACGTTCAACCACTGCCGGTGCAGCCTGCGCGCACAGTTCGCAACCATCAAGGCACAGACGTGCGTCATAGAGCAGATCCTGCGTCCGGGCGCGGCTCTCCGGATTCTGGCACCACCGACAGCCCAGGGAACATCCCTTAAGGAACACCACGGTGCGGATACCGGGACCATCATGAGTGGAATAGCGCTGGATATTGAAAATCATAAGCGGCCTCATTTCTTTCGTATAAAGATTAAATTACTTTCGAATGAAAGTTATATTGACGTGTGTCAACTAACCGCGAGGTTTTGCCGTGCTACCTTTTATTCATGCTAATTATTCGTTTGAGGAAAGGTTATGGAACTCTATTTAGATACGTCTGATGTTGCCGCGGTAAAAGCGTTGGCGCGTGTTTTTCTGTTGGCAGGGGTGACCACTAACCCAAGCATTGTGGCGGCAGGTAAGCAGACGCTGGACGTATTACTGCCGCAACTGCAGGACGCAATGGGCGGGCAAGGGCGTCTGTTTGCTCAGGTAATGGCGACCACCGCCGAAGGGATGGTCAGCGATGCGCGTAAACTGCGGGCAATCATCACGGATATCGTGGTCAAAGTGCCGGTGACGGCAGAAGGTCTGGCGGCGATTAAATTGCTGAAAGAAGAGGGTATCCCGACGCTGGGGACTGCGGTTTACGGTGCTGCTCAGGGGCTTTTAGCTGCGCTGGCGGGGGCTGAATACGTAGCGCCATACGTTAACCGCGTAGATGCTCAGGGCGGTAACGGCATTCAGACGGTGACCGATCTGCAGGCCTTATTGAAAATGCATGCCCCGCACGCCAAAGTGCTGGCCGCCAGTTTCAAAACGCCGCGTCAGGCGCTGGATTGCCTGCTGGCAGGTTGCGAGTCCATCACGCTGCCGTTGGATGTCGCTCAGCAGATGATTAGCTCTCCAGCCGTTGATGCTGCCGTGGCGCAGTTCGAGCACGACTGGCAGAGCGCATTTGGTCGTACGTCGATCTGATGTTGTTGCCGGGTGGCGCTAACGCTTACCCGGCCTACGTTCGAGCCGTTGTAGGTCGGGTAAGGCAAAGCCGTCACCCGACTTTTTTACCGACTACAGACCTCACACCCCGGATTACGCATCAGCTTCATTTCGCGAAACTGGCAGGTCATGGCATCGTACATGACGATTTTTCCCGACGCCGGTTTACCGTAGTTTGCCAGCAGCTTAATGGCTTCCATCGCCTGTAACGATCCGATCACGCCGATCAGCGGAGCCATCACGCCAGCCTCTACGCAGGTCAGGGCGTTTTCACCGAACAGCCGGCTGAGGCAACGGTAGCAGGGCTCGCCTTCCTGATACGTAAAGACGGTAATTTGTCCTTCCATGCGAATTGCCGCACCGGAAACCAGCGGAACCCTGGCGGCAAAGCATCCTGCATTCAGCTGATTGCGGATGCTGACGTTATCCGTACAGTCCAGCACCAAATCGTGTTCGGCGATAAGCGAGTGAATCTCACTGTCGTCCAGCAGCGCATTCACTGGCGTAATGGTGATATAGGGGTTAATCCGCGCCAGGGCGTCGCGGGCGGATAGCACTTTCGGCTGTCCAACGGTAGCATCGCTGTGCAGCGTCTGGCGCTGGAGATTCGACACGGAGACCGTGTCAAAGTCGAGCAGGGTTAACTGCCCGACGCCAGCGCCCGCCAGATACTGGGTAGCCGCACAACCGAGCCCGCCCAGACCCACGACCAGAACCCGTGCTTCCTTGAGCGCCTCCTGACCTTCAAAATCGAAGCCGCGCAGAATGATTTGCCGGTTATAGCGCATCATCTCCTGGTCGCTGAGTTCTGCCATTACAGGCCTCCAAACAGGGCGTTAAACGGCTCGACCTCAACCCATTCTCCGGCTTCGACGTTACCACGGTCGCGTTCCAGCACGATAAAACAGTTGCCCAGGCTAAAGGAGCTAAAAATATGCGAGCCCTGATGTCCGGTAGTGGTGACTTCCAGTTCGCCTTCTGCGGTACGCTGTAATACACCGCGCTGAAAATCCAGACGGCCAGGCGTTTTCTTCAGGCGTGATGCGGTGCGCACGCGCTGGCGTGGCGGCAGTCCGCAGGCGGTGTTACCGCTGAGTTTCGCCAATAGCGGTTGGACCAGTTGATAAAAGGTGAGAGCCGCAGACACCGGATTACCCGGCAGGCCGCAAAACCAGCTGTTGCTCAGTTTGCCAAAGGCGAACGGTTTGCCCGGTTTGATGGCCAACTTCCAGAAGGCGATTTCTCCCAGCTCTTCCAGAATGGTTTTGGTGTAATCCGCTTCACCAACGGAAACACCACCAGAGCTGATAACGACGTCAGCCTGGCTGTCGGCTTCGATAAACGCGGCGCGCAGCGCGTTGGGATCGTCACGAATAATCCCTAAGTTGATCACCTCGCAGCCCAACTGCTGCAGCATCAGATGAACGGTCAGACGGTTAGTGTCATAAATCTGTCCGTCCCCCAGCGGCTGACCAGGTAATTGCAGTTCATCACCGGTAGAAAACAGCGCCACGCGGACTTTGCGCACAACGGGGACATCGGCAATACCGAGCGAAGCCAGCACGGGAAGCTCGGCGGTTGTCAGGCGAGTCCCGGTGGGAAACACCACCGCACCGTTTGCAATATCTTCACCGCGCAGACGAATATTTTGCCCGTTGCGGACGTCGGCGGTAAAACGCACACCGTCGTCAGTTTGTTCCGTCTGCTCCTGCATCACTACCGCTTCGCAACCGGCAGGAACCGGGGCGCCGGTCATAATACGGATGCAGGTTCCCGCAGGCCACTCGCCATTGAAGGGCTGACCGGCAAAGGCTTTACCTGCAACGGAGAGCGGCTGGCCGGATTGCAGATCGGCTAATCGCACCGCATAGCCATCCATTGCCGAGTTATCGAATCCAGGGACATCAATGGGAGAGACGATATCGGTGGTCAGAATGCGGCCAAAGCATTGAACCAGCGGTAGCGTTTCGACGGCGGTGAGCGGGGTGATACGCGAAAGCATCTGAGAGAGAGCCGTTTCAAGCGGCATCAGTCCGGCGGTAAATTCCATGAGAAGACTCCTGCGAGGCAAAATCGAATCCGCTCATTATGTCAGAAAATGGACGCGGACAGTATGCCACCTCAGACTTAGGCGCGGGCCTTTACCTTTACATGACGTCTGCATCTTTCTATATTCAAAAATCGAATCAATAAGTCACAGAAATTCTGATATTTATAACCCCGGTATCTGCCACCTGATGGACGAATAAAATGGGTAAAGCAGTCATTGCAATTCACGGCGGCGCAGGGGCTATCACCCGCGCGCAGTTGAGCCAGGAGCAAGAGTTGCGTTATATACAAGCGCTGTCGGATATCGTTGAAACCGGCCAGCGGATGCTTGAAGACGGTCGTAGCGCACTGGATGTGGTTACCGAAGCCGTACGCTTGCTGGAAGAGTGCCCTCTGTTTAACGCCGGAATTGGCGCGGTGTATACCCGTGATGAAACCCATGAGCTGGACGCCTGCGTGATGGACGGTAATACGCTGAACGCAGGCGCCGTCGCCGGGGTAAGCCATCTGCGAAACCCGATTCTTGCGGCGCGCCTGGTGTTGGAACACAGTCCCCACGTCATGATGATTGGCGAAGGGGCAGAAAATTTTGCCATTGCGCAGGGTATGGCGCGCGTTTCGGCGGATATTTTCTCGACGCCAGAACGCTATGCACAACTGCTGGCGGCGCAAGCGGTGGGCGAAACGGTGCTGGATCACAGCGCGACTCCGCTGGATGAAAACAACAAAATGGGTACCGTGGGTGCGGTTGCGCTGGATATGTTTGGCAATCTGGCGGCGGCAACATCGACCGGCGGAATGACCAACAAATTACCGGGGCGGGTGGGCGACAGTCCTTTGGTTGGCGCGGGTTGCTATGCCAACAATGCCAACGTTGCGGTTTCATGTACCGGAACCGGAGAAGTATTCATTCGCGCGCTGGCGGCCTATGACATTGCGGCGCTGATGGATTATGGCGGCCTGAGTCTGTCAGAGGCGTGCGAGCGCGTGGTGATGGAAAAGTTGCCGGCGCTGGGCGGCAGCGGTGGATTAATTGCTATCGATCATGAAGGGAATGTGGCTTTGCCGTTTAACAGCGAAGGTATGTACCGCGCATGGGGATACGCTGGTGATACGCCCACCACCGGTATTTATCGGGAAAAAGGAGATAGCGTTGCCACACAGTGATGAGCTTGATGTTAGTGACGTACTGGCCGTCAGCAACCTGAATATCGCCTTCGAACAAGAGCAGCAGCGTGTCAGCGCAGTGCGCAATCTGTCATTTCGCCTGAAGCGTGGCGAAACGCTGGCGATAGTCGGTGAGTCTGGTTCTGGTAAGTCGGTGACCGCCTTGTCGCTGATGCGTCTGATTGAACAGTCCGGCGGCGAGGTGAGCTGCGATGAAATGCTCCTCCGACGCCGTAATCGACAGGTTATTGAGCTGGGTGAACAGAGCGCATCACAAATGCGTCACGTGCGCGGTGCGGATATCGCGATGATCTTCCAGGAGCCTATGACATCGCTTAATCCGGTGTTTACCGTGGGCGAGCAAATTGCCGAGTCTATCCGCTTGCACCAGGGGGCCAGTCACGAAGAGGCGATGGTAGAAGCGAAGCGAATGCTCGATCAGGTGCGCATCCCCGAGGCGAAGGCGATTTTATCGCGTTATCCACACCAGCTTTCCGGCGGTATGCGCCAGCGGGTGATGATCGCCATGGCACTGTCGTGTCGCCCTGCGGTTTTAATTGCTGATGAGCCGACAACCGCGCTGGATGTCACCATTCAGGCGCAGATCCTGCAACTGATAAAAGTGTTGCAGCAGGATATGTCGATGGGAGTGATCTTTATTACCCACGATATGGGCGTTGTGGCGGATATTGCCGACCGCGTGCTGGTGATGTATCAGGGCGAGGCGGTAGAAACCGGCAGCGTTGAGCAGATTTTTCACGCTCCCCAGCATCCTTATACTAAAGCGCTGCTGGCAGCCGTGCCGCAGCTTGGGGCAATGAACGGGCATGAACTTCCGCGCCGTTTCCCGCTTATTTCATTACACGATCCCAGCCATGTAGAGCCACAGACCGAACAGGATACCGTGGTTGAAGGCGAGCCAATTTTGCAGGTACGTAACCTGGTGACGCGTTTTCCTCTGCGTAGCGGCATTCTAAATCGCGTGACTCGCGAGGTGCATGCAGTGGAAAACGTCAGCTTTGACCTGTGGCCGGGAGAAACGCTCTCGCTGGTGGGAGAGTCGGGCTGTGGGAAATCCACCACCGGGCGGGCGCTGTTGCGCCTGGTTGAGTCTCAGCGTGGGGAAATCATTTTCAACGGACAGCGTATTGATACTCTGGCCGCCAGCAAGTTGCAGCCGCTGCGTCGGGATATCCAGTTTATCTTCCAGGACCCTTATGCGTCGCTCGATCCGCGCCAGACGGTGGGATATTCCATTCTGGAGCCGCTACGGGTGCATGGGTTATTGCAGGGTGATGCGGGGTCAAAACGGGTTGCATGGCTGCTGGAACGCGTAGGATTGTTGCCTGAGCATGCCTGGCGCTATCCGCACGAGTTTTCCGGCGGTCAGCGTCAGCGTATCTGTATTGCACGGGCATTGGCACTCAATCCCAAAGTGATTATTGCCGATGAATCTGTCTCGGCGCTGGATGTTTCAATTCGCGGGCAAATCATCAACCTGATGCTCGACCTGCAGCGGGAAATGGGTATTGCGTACCTGTTTATTTCCCACGATATGGCGGTGGTGGAGCGGATCAGTCACCGTGTGGCGGTGATGTATCTTGGGCAAATCGTTGAGATCGGCACCCGACGGGCGGTGTTTGAAAATCCACAGCATCCCTACACCCGCAAACTGATGGCGGCAGTCCCGGTCGCTGATCCATCGCATCAAAGGCCACAGCGCGTGCTGTTGTCGGATGATATCCCCAGCAATATCCGCAAACGCGGTGAAGAAATTTCCCCCGTTTCACTACAGTTAGTTGGCCCGGGGCATTATGTTGCGCGTGGGCAACCAGAAAATGCGCTTTCGCGTTTATGACAGGCAGGCAGGGTTTAAGGAGAATAATATGACAAAAATTGTTGCTCGGAAATGGCTGGTTGCTCTGGGGGTCGCCTCTGCGCTGGCTGCATCCCCGTCCTGGGCTGCCAAAGATGTGGTGGTTGCGGTAGGGTCTAATTTCACCACGCTCGACCCTTATGATGCCAACGACACGTTGTCGCAGGCGGTAGCCAAGTCGTTTTACCAAGGGCTGTTCGGCCTTGATAAAGAGATGAAGCTGAAAAATGTGTTGGCGGAAAGCTATACCGTTTCTGATGATGGCCTGACGTACACCGTTAAACTACGACAGGGCGTGAAGTTTCAGGATGGGACTGATTTCAATGCGGCTGCGGTAAAAGCCAACCTTGATCGCGCCAGCAATCCGGAAAATCACCTTAAACGCTATAACCTGTATAAGAATATCGATAAAACCGAGGTTGTTGATCCCGCTACGGTGAAGATTACGCTGAAGCAGCCATTCTCTGCTTTTATCAATATTCTGGCGCATCCGGCTACGGCGATGATATCCCCGGCTGCGCTGGAGAAATACGGGAAAGAGATAGGTTTCCATCCGGTAGGGACGGGGCCGTATCAGCTTGAAACCTGGAATCAGACCGACTTTGTCAAAGTTAAGAAGTTCGCGGGCTACTGGCAGCAAGGGTTGCCAAAGCTTGATACGATTACCTGGCGTCCGGTAACGGACAACAACACGCGTGCGGCCATGCTACAGACCGGGGAAGCCCAGTTTGCCTTCCCGATCCCTTACGAGCAGGCGGCGTTACTGGCGAAGAACAAAAACCTGGAACTGGTCGCCAGCCCGTCTATTATGCAGCGTTATATCAGCATGAACGTCACGCAAAAACCGTTCGATAATCCGAAGGTGCGCGAGGCGTTAAATTATGCCATCAACCGTCAGGCGCTGGTGAAAGTGGCTTTTGCCGGTTACGCGACGCCGGCAACGGGCGTTCTTCCGCCATCGATAGCCTATGCGCAAAGCTACACGCCGTGGCCTTACGATCCGGCAAAGGCTCGCGAATTGCTGAAAGAAGCGGGTTATCCCAACGGCTTTACCACCACGCTGTGGTCATCCCATAACCACAGCACCGCGCAGAAAGTGCTGCAATTTACCCAGCAGCAACTGGCGCAGGTGGGCGTGAAGGCTCAGGTTACGGCGATGGATGCCGGGCAGCGAGCCGCAGAAGTCGAGGGCAAGGCGCAGAAAGATAGCGGGGTACGGATGTTCTACACCGGCTGGTCGGCGTCTACGGGAGAAGCGGACTGGGCGCTGTCGCCGCTGTTTGCGTCACAGAACTGGCCGCCAACCTTGTTTAATACCGCGTTCTACAGTAACAAGCAGGTGGACAATGATTTAACGGCGGCATTGCAAACCAACGATCCGGCGCAAAAAGCGCAGTTGTACAAAGACGCGCAGGATATTATCTGGAAAGAGTCGCCGTGGATCCCGCTGGTGGTGGAGAAACTGATCTCGGCGCACAGTACGAATTTGACCGGATTCTGGATCATGCCCGACACCGGGTTTAGTTTTGATGACGCGGATTTGAAATAAGCTATTCATTCGGCCCTGCGTGGGTGGGGCCGGCGAAGGGAGTCTGATGCTCAACTATGTTTTTAAGCGCCTGCTGGGGTTGATTCCAACGCTGTTAATTGTGGCGGTGCTGGTGTTTTTATTTGTTCACTTGCTACCCGGCGATCCGGCGCGGCTTATTGCCGGGCCGGAGGCCGATGCAGAGGTGATTGAACTGGTGCGTACGCAGTTGGGCCTGGATCAGCCGCTGCACGTTCAGTTCTGGCATTACATGACCAACGTGTTGCAAGGCGACTTCGGGACCTCGATGGTTTCTCGTCGTCCGGTTGCCGACGAGATTGCCAGCCGTTTTATGCCGTCGCTGTGGCTGACCATTGCCAGCATGGCGTGGGCGGTGTTATTTGGCATGACGGCAGGGATCATTGCCGCCGTTTGGCGCAATCGCTGGCCGGACAGATTGAGTATGACGCTGGCAGTCACCGGGATCTCTTTCCCGGCCTTTGCGCTTGGCATGCTGTTAATGCAGATCTTTTCCGTTGAGTTGGGTTGGCTACCGACCGTAGGTGCGGATACCTGGTTACACTACATTCTCCCTTCAATTACGCTAGGGGCGGCAGTGGCCGCGGTACTCGCCCGTTTTACCCGAGCCTCGTTTGTCGATGTGCTTAGCGAGGACTATATGCGTACCGCGCGGGCCAAAGGAGTGAGTGAAACCTGGGTGGTATTAAAACATGGTTTGCGTAACGCGATGATCCCGGTGGTCACCATGATGGGGCTGCAGTTTGGCTTTTTGCTGGGTGGCTCGATTGTGGTTGAGAAGGTGTTCAACTGGCCTGGACTTGGGCGATTGTTGGTCGACTCAGTTGAAATGCGCGACTACCCGGTGATTCAGGCCGAGGTGCTGCTGTTTTCCCTGGAATTTATTCTTATTAACTTAGTGGTGGATGTGCTCTATGCCGCCATTAATCCGGCTATCAGGTACAAGTAAGGATGCGATTTTTTAACTGGCGCCGACAGGCGATTTTAAATGCGATGCCCCTCGTTAAGCCAGAGCAAATACGTACGCCGTGGCATGAGTTCTGGCGTCGTTTTCGTCGTCAACATGTTGCGATGATCGCGGGGTTATTTGTGCTGGCCCTGATCCTGGTGGCCATCTTTGCCCGTTGGCTGACGCCGTTTGATGCTGAAAATTACTTCGATTACGACCGGCTGAATGACGGGCCGTCGATGCTGCACTGGTTTGGCGTTGACTCGCTTGGGCGGGATATTTTTAGCCGCGTGCTGGTTGGTGCACAAATTTCGCTGGCGGCCGGAGTCTTTGCCGTCTTTATAGGCGCGGCGATTGGCACGGTACTGGGTCTGCTGGCTGGATATTACGAAGGCTGGTGGGATCGGCTGATTATGCGTATCTGTGACGTACTGTTCGCCTTTCCCGGCATTCTGCTGGCAATAGCCGTGGTCGCCGTGCTGGGCAGTGGGATTGCGAATGTGATTATTGCGGTTGCGGTGTTTTCCATTCCGGCTTTTGCGCGACTGGTTCGTGGCAATACGTTGGTTCTCAAGCAACAAACATTTATTGAGTCAGCACGCAGCATTGGTGCCAGTGACGCGACCATTATCTTTAACCATATTTTGCCGGGTACGGTCTCTTCAATCGTGGTTTTTTTCACCATGCGTATCGGGACGTCAATCATTTCTGCCGCCAGTCTGTCCTTCCTCGGTTTAGGCGCGCAGCCGCCGACGCCGGAATGGGGGGCCATGCTCAATGAAGCGCGGGCTGATATGGTGATCGCACCGCACGTGGCGATTTTCCCGGCGGTGGCGATATTCCTGACGGTGCTGGCGTTTAACCTGCTGGGGGATGGGTTGCGCGACGCGCTGGATCCAAAAATTAAAGGGTGAACCGTAGGCCTGATAAGACGCTTCAGCGTCGCCATCAGGCATTGCCGGATGCGGCGTAAAGCCTTATCCGGCCTACGGTTGAGTTACGCTTATTAAACGCGCGTGCCCCACAGATCGTATTCATCTGCGTTTTCGACTTTCACGCGGAGGATATCGCCAGGCTTCACGTTGGTTTCGCCATTGAGGTACACCGCACCGTCGATTTCAGGGGCATCAGCCATACTGCGACCAATCGCGCCTTCTTCGTCAACTTCATCAACAATGACCAGAATCTCGCGGCCGACTTTCTCCTGCAAACGTTCAGCAGAGATCTGCTGCTGCAGCTGCATAAAGCGATTCCAGCGTTCTTCTTTTACCTCTTCCGGGATTTGATCCGGCAGCTCATTGGCTCCCGCACCTTCTACCGGGCTGTATTTAAAGCAGCCGACGCGGTCCAGACGTGCTTCTTTCAGGAAGTCGAGCAGCATCTGGAAGTCTTCTTCGGTTTCGCCCGGGAAGCCAACAATAAACGTTGAACGCAGGGTCAGTTCAGGACAGATTTCACGCCACTGTTTAATACGTGCCAGCTGTCGGTCCACAGAACCCGGGCGTTTCATTAGTTTCAGAATACGTGGGCTGGCATGCTGCAGTGGGATATCCAGATACGGCAGGATTTTCCCTTCCGCCATCAGCGGGATCACATCATCTACGTGCGGATACGGGTAGACGTAGTGCAGGCGGGTCCAGATCCCCAGTTTTGACAACTGTTCGCACAGATCAACCATGCTGGTTTTAACCGGCTCGCCGTTATGGAAACCGGTACGATGCTTCACATCCACACCGTAAGCAGAAGTATCCTGGGAGATCACCAGAATCTCTTTCACGCCCGCATCGACCAGACGTTTAGCCTCGCTGAGAACATCGCCAATCGGACGGCTCACCAGATCGCCACGCATCGACGGAATAATACAGAACGTGCAGCGGTGGTTACAGCCTTCAGATATCTTCAGATAGGCATAATGGCGCGGCGTCAGTTTGACGCCCTGCTCAGGAACCAGACTCAGGAACGGGTTGTGCTTTGGTTTGGGAACGTAGTGGTGAACGTGTTCCAGAACCTGCTCATAGCTATGCGGCCCGGTGATTTCCAGCACTTTCGGGTGGACTTCACGGATCTGATCGACTTTCGCGCCCAGACAACCGGTGACGATCACTTTGCCGTTTTCGTTCAGCGCTTCGCCAATTGCTTCCAGAGACTCCTGGACCGCGCTGTCGATAAAACCGCAGGTGTTAACGATGACCATATCCGCGTCGTCGTAGCTTGGCACGACATCATAGCCTTCGGTACGAAGTTCGGTCAGGATGCGTTCAGAATCGACAAGGTTTTTCGGGCAGCCGAGGGAGACAAAGCCGATTTTCGGCTGGTGGGTTACATTGCTCATAGCGTAAAAAGTGTTCAGTTATTGGAATATTCAGGGCAGGGATTCTACAGAGTTCTGAACAAAAATTGTATCGCAATCTCATACCATCAGCGGCCTGCCCGGCGCGGAATTAAAGATTATTTGTAAATTATGTTAATTTTAGGTGATGGATTGATCCTGAACACGACTTTGTTCAAAAATTAACCATACTATTAAGTTGCACCATAGTTGGAAAGAGGAGGAACAAAGTATGGTTGTTGACAGACTGAGAACCGATCTTCTCAACAAATTGATAAACGCCCGTATCGAACTTGCCGCTTATCTGCTGTTGAGAAAGGCGAAAGGCTACATGTCAGTCAGCGAGAGCGATCGTCTGCGTGATAATTTTTTTGCACTGAATCGCGAATTGCACGAGCAATCACAGCTTCACGGTATGCATCTTGATCAGGAAGAGTGGAATGCCTTTCATCGTGCTGAAGGGGCGTTAGCCGCCGCCGCTGTTTGTCTTATGAGTGGACACCATGATTGTCCAACGTTTATCGCCGTTAACGCAGAGAAACTGGCAAACTGCCTGACAACGCTGACGCTGAGTATCCAGAGCCTGGAATCTTACCCAACGCTGGAACACGTCTGAATCAGGGGGAGGGCGCTCCCCCTTTTCGTTAAGATTATGTAAATATGACGAGATAATTCCCCTTGCTGGCTACGCTTTATGCAGAGCCATTAAGGAGGTGTTATGCGTCGACTCTTGCTCTGTGCTATCTCCCTTGCGCTATTTTCCACTTATGCCGCCGCGGTAAAGGTGGAAGTGCTGCAAACCAAACTCGATCACCCATGGTCGCTGGCTTTTTTACCCGATAATCGCGGTATGCTCATTACGCTTAAAGGCGGTCAGCTTCGACTCTGGCAGCCAGGGAAGGGGCTTTCCGACCCGCTGACCGGCGTACCCAAAGTCTGGGCGAATGGTCAGGGGGGACTGCTTGATGTGGCGTTGGCACCGGATTTTGCTCAATCCCGCCGGGTGTGGCTAAGCTTCGCGGAAGCTGACAGGGAAGGCAACGCCGGCACGGCGGTAGGTTTCGCACGACTGAGCGACGATCTCAAACATTTGCAAGGGTTTCAGACCGTTTTTCGCCAACAGCCGAAGCTCTCTACCGGAAACCATTTTGGTGGACGTATGGTGTTTGATGGCAACGGCTATCTGTTTATTGGCCTTGGTGAGAATAACCAACGTTCAACCGCTCAGGATCTGGATAAGTTGCAGGGTAAGGTCGTACGGCTGACCGACGAGGGAAAAATTCCACCGGATAATCCGTTTGTGAGTAAAACGGGCGCGCGGGCAGAGATTTGGTCGTATGGCATCCGCAACCCGCAGGGGATGGCGATGAACCCCTGGAGCGATACGCTGTGGCTCAATGAGCATGGCCCACGCGGGGGGGATGAAATTAATATCCCGGAGAAAGGGAAAAACTACGGCTGGCCGCTCGCGACCTGGGGCGTTAACTACAGTGGACTTAAAATTCCTGAAGCAAAAGGCCAGATTGTTGCGGGTACGGAACAACCTATCTTTTACTGGGAAAAGTCACCGGCGGTCAGCGGAATGGCTTTTTATAATAGCGATACCTTCCCGCAATGGCGGCAGAAGTTGTTCGTCGGCGCGTTGAAAGATAAAGAAGTTATCGTACTGAGCGTTAAAGGGAATGCCGTCGCCGAAGAGGGGCGTCTGTTGCAGGAAAGGGGGCAGAGGATCCGCGATGTGCGCGTCGGACCAGACGGTTATTTGTATGTATTAACCGACGAGTCCGACGGGGAATTGCTGAAAGTGAGTCCCTGACAGGATTAGCTGACCGGGATCATCACGACTTTCTGGAATGCCGGGCGCTCGGTGAGCTGTTGGTACCAACGTTCCAGGTGAGGGCGCGGCGTCCAGCTCAGGCCGACATTAAACAGGTTATAGATGAACGGTGCGACGGCGATATCGGCAGTGCCAAATTCAGCTCCGGAGAACCATGGCTGATCCGCCAGCGCGTTGTCCAGTATGGCAAACAGGTTATCGCAGACCTTAGCACCGGCCTCAATGGCCGCCATGTCACGTTTCTCCGCCGGGGTTCTGACCAGACCAAATAAGATAACCCGATGTGCAGGGCTCAGCGTCTGGTTAGCCCAGTCCATCCATTTTTCGCCCTCGGCGCGTTTCGCCGGGGCGTCAACCCACAGTCGTTTTTGCCCGTACTGGGCCGCGAGGTAGCGGACAATGGTATTGGATTCCCACAGCAATACATCTGTTTCGTCATCGCGTAGCAGTGGAACCAGCCCGTTAGGATTCATCGCCAGATAGTCTGCATCATGATTTACGCCATGCTGTCCGCCAGCCAGAATTTGGCTGTATGGCAGTTCCAGTTCTTCGAGTGTCCACAATACTTTTTTTACGTTGGTCGAATTATTGCGACCCCATAGTGTAATCATAGTAACCCCGCAAATTAATTGAGCAGCTTTATGGCTGCATTCTCTATTTGACTCGCTCACATGGTGGGGTAAACCTAATATTTACGCAACAAGGCGCAAAAAAATCGTGATGAGAGCAGCGCAGCGCTGCGTTATTGCATAAACTTTAAAAACTTTACCAACTTACGGTTTCTTTAAGCTCGTTAGTGCGTTATTACTCACCGCACTTATTTTACACGTCATCCATCAGAACTTTTCTGTATGGTTGGCTGAGGCAACTTAGCCGGTTTTGTGTAAACACGGTGTGGTATGACGTGGTTTTTGGAATGGATACTCGGGTGG
This sequence comes from Citrobacter sp. Cpa228, assembly GCF_030333085.1. Classification (NCBI taxonomy): domain Bacteria; kingdom Pseudomonadati; phylum Pseudomonadota; class Gammaproteobacteria; order Enterobacterales; family Enterobacteriaceae; genus Citrobacter; species Citrobacter sp. Cpa228. Next base: position 375,438 of record NZ_JAOWGQ010000043.1, read on the forward strand.
CATTTATGACGCAATACTTCTCTTCCCTACGCAGCCTTGCTGCAGGTTCAGCACTCTTAATCCTTTTTGCGCCGACCGTACAGGCGGCGGAACAACCAACGGCTCCGCCGAGCGTTGACGCACGTGCGTGGATCTTAATGGATTACGCCAGCGGCAAAGTGCTGGCGGAAGGTAATGCCGATGAGAAACTGGATCCCGCCAGTCTGACCAAGATTATGACCAGCTATGTGGTCGGTCAGGCGCTAAAAGCCGGGAAAATTAATCTGAATGACATGGTTACCGTCGGGAAAGATGCCTGGGCGACCGGGAATCCGGCTCTGCGCGGCTCTTCGGTCATGTTCCTCAAACCTGGCGATCAGGTTGCGGTGTCCGATCTAAACAAAGGCGTTATCATTCAGTCTGGTAACGATGCCTGTATCGCGCTGGCTGATTATGTTGCTGGCAGCCAGGAATCCTTTATCGGTCTGATGAACGGCTACGCGAAAAAACTGGGGCTGACCAACACCACTTTCCAGACGGTGCATGGCCTGGATGCGGCAGGACAGTTCAGTACCGCGCGTGATATGGCGCTGCTCGGGAAGGCATTAATCCACGATGTACCGGAAGAGTATGCTATCCACAAAGAGAAAGAATTCACCTTTAATAAAATCCGTCAGCCGAACCGTAACCGTCTGTTGTGGAGTACCAATCTGAACGTGGACGGTATGAAAACGGGTACTACCGCCGGTGCGGGGTACAACCTGGTGGCTTCCGCGACCCAGGGCGATATGCGCCTGATCTCCGTGGTGTTGGGGGCGAAAACTGACCGCATCCGTTTTAATGAGTCAGAAAAGCTGCTGACCTGGGGCTTCCGTTTCTTTGAAACCGTCACGCCAATCAAGCCGGATGCCACTTTCGTGACCCAGCGCGTCTGGTTTGGTGATAAGAGCGAAGTGAATTTGGGCGCAGGGGAAGGCGGCTCAGTGACCATCCCGCGTGGTCAACTCAAAAACCTGAAGGCCAGCTTTACCCTGACCGAACCCCAGTTAACTGCGCCGCTGAAGAAAGGCCAGGTTGTGGGGACTATCGACTTCCAGTTGAACGGGAAATCCATCGAGCAGCGCCCGTTGATGGTGATGGAAGATGTGGAAGAGGGCGGTTTCTTTAGCCGCATGTGGGATTTTGTGATGATGAAATTCCACCAGTGGTTTGGCGGCTGGTTCTCTTAATCACACCGATTGCCGGATGACGCTATCGCCATCCGGCAACATCGTTTAATACATCAGCTTTATACGTTGCGCTTTAGCGTACTCAACAAACGCATCATCAGGGCGGCTGTCGCTGATGATGGTATCAAAACGTTTTACCTCACCCATCCTCGCCGGACGCACCTTACCAAACTTACTGTGATCGACAACCAGAACGTGATGCTGCGCCATCGACATCGCCCAGTGTTTCACCGGCAGCTCTTCCAGGTTAAAACAGGTCGCGCCTTTCTCAATATGAACACCCGCTGCGGAATAAAAGGCGATATCCGGGCACAGATTGTTCAGTGTTTCCTGAAAATCGAGCGGTTTGAAAATAGCGTTGCTGGCATGGAATTCGCCACCACACAGAATGACGCGGCACTGCGGTTTTTCCTGCAGCACCAGAAATGTATTTAGTGAGTAGCAGATTGCGGTAAAAGGCAATTCATTGTCGATAGCTTCAATGATCCACGGCGTTGTTGTTCCGCAGTCGAAGAAAACGGTCTGATGCGCCTGGACGAGGCTGGCTGCCTGCTGCGCTGCCCGGCGTTTTTCATCAACCAGGCGGGATTTTTGATCGCTGATTAAATAGTGGCTGGCGCTACGGGGTTCCAGAACAATATAGCCCCCAAGCAATACGACCGGGGCCGTGTTATTATTCAGATCGCGACGAATGGTCATTTCTGATACACCCAGCAGTGTCGCGGCTTCTTTAAGGTGTAATTTATCGCAGCGTTTTAGCGCCTGCAGTAATTGACCAATACGCTCGTCGCGTCGAGTTTCCATAGTTCCCCTGGAGAGTAGAATACGTGCTCAGTTTCGCGCTTAATACTACTCTCTTTACCGTGGGTTAGTCACGTACCCAGCCTTTACGAATAGGCAGGGCGAAGCAAGTGCGATAGCAGGTCTGCAAACCGTGGTACAGGGTTGTGCCGAATCGTTGCCAGATCATCTGGGCGCTTAGGCAGCCGATCAGACCTGCCAGTAACCCCCCCAGCATATCCAGCGGCCAGTGTACGCCAAGGTAAACCCGCGACCAGGCAATCGCCACGGCAACGACCATCAGCAGCGCTCCGGACCACAGGCGGTGCCAGAACAGGAAGGCCAACGCAAAGGTAAAGATAACCGTACCGTGGTCGCTCGGGAAAGAGTCATCTGCAGCATGGTGCAGGAAGTTGTAGCCGATATGATTGACGAATGGCCGGTCGTGAGGGAATAAATGTCCCATGAGCCATGAAATGGTCAGGCCGACTGCCAGCGCAATCGCCATTTTTATGACCAACTGGCGCTGGATGGTCACATGGTTTTTCGGCCCCCAAAGCCAGAGAATGATCGCCAGTAGCGGTACGATGCTAATCAGATCTTTGGCAATAAAAATGGCGAGCGAGATCGTCCATTGCGCAGAGTCCGGCGTGGCGTTGATCAGGTAAAAAAGCGAGTTGTTCAGATTTTCCAGCATAACATCCAGACTCAATGTAATCGTTAAAAAGGCCCATATTGGGGATCATAAAATTGCTTTCAGGCGATAAAAAGCGGTCTTGTCCTATTTGTCTGTTAACTGACTCTTTTTAAGACAATTAATGAGGCTTATTGAGCATGATAGCGGTCTCAACTTAAATTAACCTTAAAACAAAAAGCTATCGTGCAATTGAGTGTAAAAATGTGCGCATTTTGCTTTCAAATCACATAATTCACTATCACCACTACCGCGCATTTATTACACTTTGCGCGTTTTTTCATTTGTTAAGAGATTGCATGCAGAACCGTTTATCTTCAGGCGCCCGCTTGGGGCGTCAGGCATTACTTTTCCCTCTCTGTCTGGTGCTTTACGAATTCTCTACATATATCGGTAACGATATGATCCAACCCGGAATGTTGGCGGTGGTGGAGCAATATCAGGCCGGTTTAGATTGGGTTCCAACCTCCATGACCGCCTATTTGGCTGGCGGCATGTTTTTACAGTGGTTGTTAGGGCCGCTGTCGGACCGTGTTGGTCGTCGTCCGGTGATGTTAACCGGCGTGCTCTGGTTCATTGTGACCTGTCTTGCGACCCTGCTTGCGCAGAATATTGAGCAGTTTACTTTCCTGCGTTTTTTACAGGGGATTAGCCTGTGCTTTATTGGTGCGGTAGGTTACGCCGCAATTCAGGAGTCCTTTGAAGAAGCGGTGTGCATTAAAATCACTGCGCTAATGGCAAACGTAGCATTGATTGCACCGCTTTTGGGGCCGTTGGTTGGGGCCGCCTGGGTACATGTTCTGCCGTGGGAAGGCATGTTTGTTCTGTTTGCCGCGCTGGCTGCAATCGCCTTTTTTGGCCTGCAGCGCGCGATGCCGGAAACGGCTACCCGACTGGGCGAGAAGCTTTCCATCAAAGAGTTGGGCAAAGATTATAAGCTGGTGCTAAAGAATGTGCGTTTTGTCGCAGGCGCACTGGCATTGGGCTTTGTCAGTCTGCCATTGCTGGCGTGGATTGCGCAGTCCCCGATCATTATTATCAGTGGCGAACATCTCAGCAGCTACGAATATGGCCTGCTGCAGGTGCCGATTTTTGGCGCACTGATTGCCGGTAACCTGGTGCTGGCGCGTCTGACATCACGTCGCACGGTGCGCTCGCTGATTATCATGGGGGGCTGGCCAATCTCTGTGGGATTGATCATTGCCGCCGCAGCCACGGTTTTTTCTTCTCATGCGTATCTGTGGATGACGGCAGGTTTAAGTCTTTATGCGTTTGGCATTGGCGTGGCGAATGCCGGGCTGGTGCGCCTGACGCTGTTTGCCAGTGAAATGAGCAAAGGGACAGTTTCAGCAGCAATGGGTATGCTGCAAATGTTGATATTTACCGTCGGTATTGAGCTGAGCAAACATGCTTATCTGCTGGGTGGCAACGGCTTGTTCAGTCTGTTTAATCTGGCCAGCGGTGTGCTGTGGCTGATTCTGATGGTTATCTTCCTGAAAGATAAACGGGTTGGGGATTCCCGGGAAGGCTAAAGCCCGGTTGCCCGGGCCTGGTAGAAACTTAGTGGTGATCGTCAATCTGATGTTCGATGATCATGCCTTCACCGACGCTGGCAACATGACGCGCATACGGATGTGCGCGGTAAACAGGGGCTGGAGTGGCTGCCGGAGCAACATACACCGTTTGTGGCGCGGTAGTCACACTGACCGCCTGCGGAACGCTGACGGAAGAGGGCACGATCACCACTTTATAACCGCTTGGTACATCAACGGTAACGCTTTGTGCAAATACTGACCCTGCAAACCCCAGCAACACTGTTGCCATCAGTACACTTTTTTTCATAATTTGCTCACCTGAAATATTCACTGGAAGTAATAATCCAGCGGGTTAATTTGAGGCGGATTATGAATATATCATGCTGTCCTTTTGTTGCCGTCTGTGCTGATGCGTTAACGGGTAAAGGGCGCCTCATTTTTTAGTACGCGATCTATAACATTCAGCACGCCTTCTTCGTTATTCGAACCCGCACGATATTTTGCTGCCAGAACAACAGGTTCGTGAGCGTTGGCCATTGCGAAGCTAAATCCAGCCTGGCGTAGCATCTCAATATCATTTCCGCCATCGCCAAACACGACAACCTCATCGTCGGTAATATTCCAGCGTTGTTGCAGCAGGCGTAGACCGTTGGCTTTATGAACACCAGGAATAATTAAATCGATACTGCCGTATCCGGTATGCACCGGTACCATAATGCCGCCAATCGCCTCATGAAGATCTGCCTGTACCTGGGGAATGCGATCGTCGGAGATATTCAGGCCAAATTTGAAGAATACATCGTTGATGTTGTCGAAGTTATCGACAAACTCAAGACGGTGATAATACATGGCAGAGATGGATTTATGCTCATCGCTGTACTGCTTCAGGGTGTAGGCGCTGCTTTTACCGCAGGCGATAATATCAATGTCCGTGCGGGTCAGCAGATGCTCCACGATGGTCTGGAAATCGTCTTTTGCCAGTTCACCGTTAAAAATATCTTCCCCTTCGCTGACCACCCAGCCACCGTTTTCCGCCACAAATGAGATTTCGTCGGCCAGTTCGGGGAAAAAAGAGATCAACTGGTAATACTGATTGCCGCTGGCGACCACAAAACGGATCCCTTGTGCTTTCATTTGACGGTACTGCGCCATAAACCGCTCACGATTATAGGTTTTTTGGTCGCTTAAAAACGTACCGTCCATGTCTACTGCAATTAACTTGATACCCATTAGCCGTTCTCCATCACAGTGGTATTTTTGACATCCGGTTTAGCTACAGCCTTCGCTACGATGGCGGCGACAAGCACCAGCGCCAGCACAACCAACATGGCGCTGCGCAGGCCGTAGTGTTCACCCAGGTAGCCCAGCAGCGGCGGTCCAACCAGGAACGCCAGATAGCCGGTGGTTGCGACAACGCTGACGCGGGTTGGCGCATCGGGGCCGGTGTCGCTGGCAGCCGAAATGGTCAGTGGGAAGCCGAGCGACGCGCCGAGTCCCCACAGAATAACGGAAACTCCGGCTACCCATGTGCTGTCGACAAAAATGATCAGGCTGATACCGAGTGCGCCCATCAGCGCACTGGCGCGTACCACTGTCACACGGCTGTAGCGGTCGATGAACCAGCCGCCGGTGAAGCGCCCGACGGTCATACCGAGCGTAAAGCCGGCATAAATCAGCGATCCAGATGTCGGGCTAAATCCATGCCCATCAACCATCAGTAATGGAAGCCAGTCGTTGGCAGAACCTTCAGCAAATGCCATTGCGAGCACCACGACGCCAATCAGCAATAACTGGATATCGCGATAGAATGGCAAGCCTTTTTCGCTGGAGTGAGAGCCGTCAGCGGCATTTTTACCCGTGCCGTCAGGAATCGCCTTGATGGCGATGAAGATAGGGGTGAGAGCTACCAGCGCCGCCAGCAGAATATGCGCGGTTGCCGGGACGCTGAAGGCGGTAAGCATCATCCCGACGCCTGCGCCCGCCAGCGTTCCCAGGCTGTAAAAACCATGCATCATCGGCAGCACGGTTTTATTCATTTCGCGCTCAACCGCTGCGCCTTCGACGTTGATGGCCACTTCAGCCGCGCCAAAACTGGCGCCAAACACGCACAGACCAAACGCAAACAGCCAGGCGGAATGCAGCCATAATGCGAGGCTGAGAATTGTCATTCCCAGAACCGCGCATGACATGGTGGCGCGGATGACGTTTCGCGTGCCAAATCGTTTCACCAGCCAGGCCGAACAAAGAATGCCACTCATCGAGCCAATTGAGAGTCCAAACAGCACCGCGCCCATTTCAGCGGTGGAAATAGAGAGGATATCTCGGATGGCAGGGGTACGCGTCGCCCAGGAAGCCATTAATAATCCTGGTAAAAAGAAGAACGTGAAAAGCGCCCACATACGGCGTCTTAAGGCTTTGCGTGATGAGATGCCAGTCATGAATTCGAGCCAAAGAAAAGAGGGAAGAAGACAACATTAGCAAGGTTGTGTACATTTGTACACAAATGCAAGAAGAGGTAATGCAGTGCGACGCGCGAACGATCCACAACGACGGGATAAAATAGTCCAGGCCACGCTGGATGCGGTTATAATCCATGGTGTTCATGGGGTTACACACCGGAAAATCGCCATGATTGCCGAGGTGCCGCTGGGCTCAATGACCTATTACTTTTCGGGAATAGATGAGCTTTTAATGGAGGCATTCGAGCGTTTTACTGACACCATGTCTGTGCAATATCAGGCATTTTTTGCCGGTGTTGAAAATGCGCCACAGGCCTGCCATGCCATTACCGATATGATCTATAGCTCCCAGGTCACGACGCCTGGTAATATGGAACTCATGTACCAATTGTATGCGTTTGCCAGTCGTAAACCGGCGTTAAAGACGGTTATGCAAAACTGGATGTTACGCAGTCAGCAGACGCTGGAGCAGTGGTTCGAACCGATTACCGCGCGGGCGCTGGATGCGTTTATCGAGGGGATGACGCTGCATTTTGTCACGGACAAAAAACCGCTGCAGCGAGAAGATATCTTGCTGATGGTGGCGCGTATTGCCGGGCTGCCACGTTCTTGAGCTGTATCAATAAGGTTTGTCGAGGCGGGTAATCACCTGACGTAAAAAATCGATGACTTTTCCAGCCTCGGTGGTCAGCGGTTGGTGTGTTGCTTTAACGGTGCCGACATCCATGTAAGTAATAAAATCATCAATCGTTCTGCGCATAACGCGCAGTCCGTCCAGTGACCACGGGCGATATACCAGATCGGATAAAATGGTGATCCCTCGGCCTTTGGCAACCAGGCTGCGTACCGCCTCAAAAGAGTTGCTGCGAAAGCAGATGTTGGGTACGTAGCCACGCTGTTGCCAGTACTCTGTGATGACGTCAGGATACTTGTCGGTTTCCAGCAGTAAAAACGGCAACTTGCCAACATCTTTCAACCGGATAGAGGACTGGCTCTGTAGCGGATGTCCGATCGACGTCCACAGACGTCGCTGGGAGCGAATAAAGGTTTCGATATCCAGATCGGCGTCGTGGCTGATGTTTGAGGTAAGCAGCAGACAAAAATCGACCTGTTTGTCCCGCAGTGCCTGTATTAATTCTGGCGCTGTGGCTTCATGAAAAACGATCTCAAGAAGAGGAAAACGGCGTTCAATGTCGCCAAGAATATCAGGTATCAGATAAGCGGAGAGCGTTTCTGCGACGCCGATACGCACCATTCCGGTAAGGATATCACTTGTATCTTGCAGGGAATCAATCGCAACGCGACTGCTGTTGATAATGTTACAGGCATGATTCAGAAAGCGCTCACCCTCGACGGTAAGCTTGACCCCTTTGGGATAGCGCACAAAAAGCTGTACGTTTAGCGCTTCTTCCAGGTTGCGCATGGCAATGGTCATTGATGACTGGGAGATATGACAACGCGCTGCAGCTTTGGAAATTTGTAATGTTTCTGTAAGTGCAATGTAAAATTCCAGTTGCCTGAGCGTAAATTTCATAGTTTTAATCTATCCACCTGGATAAAAAGGTTATATTAGCATTCATTCTGACGCCGCCGTAGCCTTGTTGTAATACAGAGAATGTGACAACAAGGCGGATAACATGCCCTATATTTTACTCAGTCTGGCAGCCTGTTTTTGGGGCGGAAACTATGTGGTTGGCCATATATTGGTCGCTGATGTTAATCCTATCGTTTTATCAGCAGCACGCTGGATTTTTACTGCTCTGGTGTTAATGACGCTTTATTTTCGCCAGGTCGCAGAACAGTGGCCAATGATGAAAAGATCCTTTGGCACTATCGCATTCCTGGCGCTTTGTGGTCAGGTTCTTTTTCCGTTGACCTTGTACATTGGCCTGCAATACACGTCATCATTGAATGCCGCAATTTATATGTCGACGACGCCCGCGATAGTATTACTTATTAATAAGCTCTTTTTTAACGAGCTTATTTCCACGCGCAATATTGCCGGAGTGATCCTCAGTACCCTTGGTGTTATCTGGCTGGTGTCACAGGGAGATCTGAAACATGCGCAGGTGCTTAATCATCTGAATCAGGGCGATCTCTGGACTATGGGTTCAGCGCTCAGTTGGGCGGTCTATTGTGCTTTTCTGCGGATTAAACCGCGAGCGGTGAAGGGAAACGCATTTGTTGCCGTCAGTGCACTATTGGGTGCTATCGCGCTTATTCCTGTTCTGGGCTTTGAACTGATGCGCAATGGCATGCCTGACTGGCATCATTATGCAAATTATGAGGTCATAACCGGATTAGCCTATCTGATTATTTTCCCTTCCTGGTTTTCATACTTACTGTGGAACAAAGGCATTAGCGCCATTGGTGCCACGCGCGGTGAAATCTATTCGCATTTGATTCCACTGAGTGGAGGGTTCTTCAGCGTAGTATTTTTAAACGTCACGCTGCATTCATATCATTTGGTAAGCGCGCTGGTTATCGTCTGCGGTATTACGCTGTGTTCTCGCTCGACAAAATACAATGCGGCGCAGCAGCCTTCGGTGTGAAAAGGTCGAAATCAGCCGACGATGTGTCCGAGGTGTTCTGGTATTGCCATAGGCGCTGCGGGAGCGACAACGGTAAGAATAAAGCCCGCACGATTGCCGCCCATGTGTGACGTTACGGCTTTTGCGATATTGAACTGTGTCGAGAGGAAAGGGGTGATACCGCTCATAAAACCGGAGAGGGATAATGCCTCGATGCGCTTGCCCTGCTCATGCATAAAACCGGTCGCGTTGACCACCACATCTATTCCACCGGTTTGCTGGATAAGGCGAGTAACTTGTTTTGATGCGTCGTGTTCGTCGAGAACATCGGTAATAAAAGTTTCGACTGCGCCACCCGCCGTTCTGATGCTGCTGGCGGTCCAATCCAGCTTTTCCTGACGGCGCGCGCCCAGATACACATGGGCACCTTCGCGCGCCATAGTATGCGCAACTGCACTACCAATAGCGCCGCTGCCACCGAAGATCACCGTGACTTTGCCTGCGAGTAACATAGCAACCCCCCATCACCATTTAGCACCGAGTAAAAGTATGTGCCATAACCGGCATGCTGCAAATTTGGGGAGGAATTTCGGGGGGGGAGCTAAAATCCAGGCAACAAAAAACCCATCAACCTTGAACCAAAACGGCGGGGTTGATGGGCTCCACAAATTGGGGACATCAAAGAAAAGCAGTGGCAATAGTTATGACTGACGCCTTTAAGAAAAGTTCTGCTTACCTGCAAAAATTTTCATTAAAAGCAAAAAAACAGTTCTAACCGATGCCAGGCCAGATGATGACGATGAGTGTCCCCGCCAGCGTCAACAGAACGTTAGCAATCGCGTATGTGCCCGCATAGCCTAAAGCAGGAATGTTGCTGCGCGCGGTATCACTGATGATTTCCATTGCTGGCGCACAGGTACGCGCCCCCATCATCGCCCCGAACAGCAGGGCCCGGTTCATGCGCAATACATAAGCCCCAAACAAGAAACAGATGATTACTGGAACCAGGCTGACAATCAGACCCGAAATCAGCATTTGGCCACCCACTGCGCCGAGGCCATTACCAATGCCGCTACCTGCGCTTAAGCCGACACCAGCCATAAAGACCATCAGGCCAAACTCTTTGACCATGTTCAGCGCACCTTGAGGGATGTAGCCAAACGTTGGATGGTTAGCACGCAGGAATCCCAGCATAATTCCGGCGAAGAGCAATCCGGCCGCGTTGCCGATACCGAAGCTGAAGTTACTGAACTGGAAGGTGATCATCCCGATCATCAGGCCAATAATAAAGAATGCGCAGAAAGCCAGCAGATCGGTCACCTGGCTGTGAATTGAAATAAAGCCGATACGATCGGCAATGGTTTTCACACGGCGCGCATCGCCACTGACCTGTAATACATCGCCTTTATTAAGTACGACGTTGTCGTCAATGGGCATCTCGATCTGGCTGCGGATCACGCGGTTCAGGAAGCAGCCATGGTCGGTCAGCTTCAACTGAGCCAGACGACGACCTACGGCATTGTGGTTTTTCACCACAATCTCTTCAGTGACGATACGCATATCGAGCAGATCGCGATCGAACACCTCTTTACCGTTACGGAAGCTGGGGTCGAGGCGAGCATGTGCATCCGGGTAGCCCACTAAGGCAATTTCATCGCCCATTTGCAGCACTGCGTCACCGTCCGGGTTGGCCAGAATACCGTTGCGGCGGATACGTTCAATATAACAACCGGTCTGGCGGTAGATGCCCAGCTCGCGCAGATTTTTCCCGTCAGCCCATGCAACCAGTTCCGGGCCGACACGGTAGGCGCGGATCACCGGTAGATAAACCTTACGGTTGGCGTCAGTGTCGAGCCCACGCTCACGCGCGATTTGTTGGGCGCTGGTTTGCAGATCCTGATGCTGCAGTTTTGGCAGATAGCGCGCGCCAACAATCAGACTGACCAACCCAATTAAATAGGTGAGGGCGTAACCGAGGCTCAGGTTATCAAGGGCGGTGGATAGCTGTGTACCTTCCATCCCTGAATGGCGCAACGTATCGCCCGCGCCGACCAGAACGGGCGTAGACGTCATTGAACCAGCCAACATGCCTGCCGTCAGGCCGATATCCCAGCCAAATAGCTTACCCAGTCCCAGGGCGATCAGCAGTGCACTACCGACCATCACCAGTGCAAGCATCAGGTAATTTTTCCCATCCCGAAAAAAAATCGAAAAAAAGTTGGGACCGGCTTCCACCCCGACACAAAAAATAAACAGCATAAAGCCAAGATTTAATGCGTCAGTGTTAATACTAAAGTGCTGCTGACCTAATAATAGGGAGACCACTAAAACGCCAATGGAATTACCGAGTTGGACTGAACCCAGGCGTAATTTACCCAGACACAGGCCCAGAGCCAGGACCACAAATAATAACAGGATGTAATTCCCATTTAACAAATCTGCGACGTTTATATTCACGGAGGCTAACTTCTTGTTTACTAGTAAGCTATTGAAAGAAATGGCAATTTACGCTAATGTTTTTGCCAGAAATTAAGGGGCGACAGCATCGTACACAGCCCCAAATAATGCAGCACGACAATATATGCGGCTAGTTTAATCTCATTACGTATCAACGGCTATAAGAATCGTGTGGGTGTGTTTTTGGCATGGAATGCCGAGTAACTTTATCTGACTGGACGCCTACGGGCGAAAAGAGTGTTCGATAGAGAGGATGTCAGGAGGAACGATTGAAACATAAGCAAAGTTGGGCGGGTGCGATCTGCTGCTTTGTGCTCTTTATTGTAGTGTGTCTTTCATTGACGCTGAATATGAAAGGCGCATTTAGAGCGGCTGGGCATCCTGAGGTCGGGTTGTTGTTTTTTATTCTGCCTGGCGCTGTGGCAAGCTTTTTCTCCCACCGTCGCGAGGTGCTCAAACCCCTTCTTGGTGCAATACTGGCAGCGCCGTGCTGTTTGTTACTGATGCGGTTCGTTTTTATGCCGACGCGTTCGCTGTGGCAAGAGCTGGCATGGTTGTTCAGTGCAGTGTTTTGGTGTGCGCTTGGGGCATTGTGTTTTTTATTTATCAGTAGCTTATTCAACCAGCGTCAGCGGCGGAAAAAAAACTGATGACGCCCTCCAGCGGAGGGCGTAGAAACAGTTATCAGGCGAACAGATTCATATTCTCTTTTGCCCACGCTTCAAAATCCGTGCAGCCGCCGATGTGTTGTTGATCAACGAAAATCTGCGGAACGGTTTCAACTGGCTTACCTACCGTTTTTTCCAGATCTGCTTTAGTAATACCTTCGGCATGGATATCAATGTAGCGGAAGTTAAAATCGTCATGCTCATTGCTTAATTTTTCTGCTAATTCTTTTGCGCGCACGCAATACGGGCACCCTGGGCGACCAAAAATAACGGCAAACATCTCTCTCTCCTCGAGCTTATCAGGCCGGATGGCAATACTTGTTATGATGCCGCGATTTGTGACGGATGGAAAGCAGGTTCAGCCTGTTGCTTTGATATCCTCAAGCTATAACTGTTAAACACGACAAGGCGGAACGTTTTATAATGAAAGCCATTTCGCCGGGAGGCCGCTTATGCGCACAATTGGTGTATTACCCAAAAGTGTATTGATGCTGGAAATAATAGGGATGGTTTTGTTATCGCTGGCGCTGCTATCGCTTAACGATTATCTCACCTTACCCGCACCGCTTAGCAGCCCGTTAGCCTGCGTGGTAATGATATTTCTGGGCGTGCTGCTGATGCTTCCCGCCGCGGTGGTATTGATGTTGCGCATTGCGCAGCTGTTGGCACCGCAGCTGATGCCGCGTGCTCCCGACGCTTCTTCCCATTCAGCCAGAGAAAAAAAAGATGACTCCAACCATTGATTTACTTCGCAGCCACCGTTCCATTCGCCATTTCACCGATGAAAGTATTTCGGACGCACAGCGTGAGGCGATTATTGCTGCCGCTCAAGGGACATCAAGCTCAAGTTTTTTGCAGTGCACGACGATAATTCGTATTACCGATCAAAGTCTGCGTGAGTCCCTGGTGACCTTATCCGGAGGACAAAAGCACGTCGCACAGGCCGCTGAATTCTGGGTTTTTTGCGCTGATTTTAATCGCCATTTGCAGATTTGCCCCGATGCGCAACTGGGGTTGGCGGAGCAACTGTTGCTTGGCGTGGTTGATACGGCGATGATGGCGCAAAATGCGCTGACAGCGGCTGAATCGCTGGGACTTGGCGGTGTGTTCATTGGCGGTCTGCGCAACAATATTGAGCCGGTAACGGAATTACTGACGCTGCCGAAGCATGTTTTGCCACTGTTTGGCCTGTGTCTCGGCTGGCCTGCGGATAACCCGGACATCAAGCCCCGGCTGCCAGCAACACTGGTGGTGCATGAAAACCATTACCAGCCGCTCGATCAGGATGTTTTGTCGCAATATGACGAACAGCTTGCGCAGTACTATCTGACCCGTGGTAGCAACACGCGTCGCGATACCTGGAGCGATCATATTCGCCGCACCATCATTAAAGAAAGCCGTCCCTTTATCCTGGAATATTTACATAAACAGGGATGGGCGACGCGCTAAAGCGTTTAACCCAGTGTATGATACGCCAGCTTTTACCAGGTCTTTTAGAGAGGTGCAGGGTGAAAATTGCCATTTTGTCCCGGGATGGAACGCTCTATTCTTGCAAACGCCTGCGTGAAGCGGCGATGCAACGCGGTCACCTGGTTGAAGTTATCGATCCTCTTTCTTGTTATATGAACATTAGCCCGGCAGCGTCTTCTATCCATTATAAAGGCCGCCAGCTTCCCCATTTTGACGCGGTCATTCCAAGAATTGGCTCAGCCATTACCTTCTACGGTACGGCGGCATTACGCCAGTTTGAGATGCTGGGTAGCTATCCGCTGAATGAGTCAGTAGCGATTACCCGCGCACGCGATAAGCTGCGTTCGTTACAACTGTTGGCGCGACAGGGAATTGACCTGCCCATTACCGGAATAGCCCACTCGCCGGACGATACCAGCGATATGATTGATATGGTCGGCGGTGCACCGCTGGTGGTGAAACTGGTGGAGGGGACTCAAGGAATCGGTGTGGTATTGGCCGAAACGCGCCAGGCCGCAGAGAGCGTAGTGGATGCATTTCGTGGTCTGAATGCCCATATTCTGGTCCAGGAATATATCGAAGAGGCGAAGGGGCGAGATATTCGCTGTTTTGTGGTGGGAGACGAGGTGGTGGCCGCCATTGAGCGCCGGGCGAAAGAGGGCGATTTTCGTTCTAACTTGCATCGCGGCGGGGTCGCCACTATTGCCAATATCACGCTGCAGGAAAGGGACATTGCGCTTAAAGCTGCCCGCACGATGGGGCTTGATGTTGCTGGCGTCGATATCCTGCGTGCAGAACGCGGACCGCTGGTTATGGAGGTCAACGCTTCTCCAGGGCTGGAGGGCGTGGAAAAAACCACAGGGATAGATATTGCTGCGCGAATGATCCAGTGGATCGAGCGTCATGCTACTCCTGAATTTTGTCTTAAAATCGGCGGCTAAACGCAATATCGATAGCGATCGTGGTATGACACGGTCTTTTTGCGTAAGCTGTGCCGGTAATTTTTTCATCAATAGAGGTCGCACATTATTATGACATCACTGGTCGTTCCCACTCTGGATACGTTGCGTCAATGGCTCGACGACCTGGGCATGAGTTTTTTTGAATGTGATACCTGTCAGGCGCTGCATTTACCGCACATGCAGAACTTCGATGGCATTTTTGATGCAAAAATTGATCTGGTGGATAACGTCATTCTATTTTCCGCGATGGCGGAAGTCAGACCTTCAGCGCTGCTGCCGCTGGCCGCCGATCTGTCCGCAATCAATGCCAGCTCGCTGACGGTAAAGGCCTTTCTGGATATGCAGGATGATAATCTGCCAAAGCTGGTGGTTTGTCAGTCGTTATCCGTTATGCCGGGTGTGACGTTTGAACAGTTTGAATGTTTTGTGCGTCAGAGCGAAGAACAGATATCGATGGTGATCCTTGAAGCCGGGGCACATCAGTTGTTGTTTAATGCCGAAGAAGACGGGCAAAACGGCAATGCAGAGGTGCATTTCCTCCATTAATCGTTCCTGATTTTGGGTATCTATAGCGTAGCCGCTGCCAGAGCGGTTGCGTATTTCACGTTTTTATTCTGCATTTAACCTTTTCTTAAAGAATTATTCACTTCGATTCAGTCTCTATCGCTTTACGTCATAGACAAAACCTGCATAAAAAATTGATAAAAGACGTTTTTTTATCTGGGCTATATCCTCGAATCCTGGCTAAAGTTATTCTTGCAAGGCTTATAAACGTCACCGTTCAATGTGTCCACTATGAGCTATCTGTGGCTGTATGCATGTTGAATGAGTCAGCGGATATCAGCGAGCAATAGCGGCGGGGAGAGAGACCTCTCTTTCATTGGTGCCGAATGAAATAATATGCACGTTTCTTGCATATCATTAGAGTGTGACTTTTTTGTTCGTTTGTTAACGAACTTTCAGAAGGAAAGAGATTATGACCGCATTAAATAAAAAATGGTTATCAGGCCTGGTTGCGGGTGCTCTGATGGCCATCTCTGCCGGCACGCTCGCTGCTGAACAAAAAACGCTGCATATTTATAACTGGTCTGATTATATTGCCCCGGATACGGTGGCTAATTTTGAAAAAGAGACCGGAATTAAAGTTATTTATGACGTATTTGATTCCAATGAAGTCCTGGAAGGTAAGCTCATGGCTGGCAGCACCGGTTTTGACCTTGTTGTCCCGTCAGCCAGTTTCCTCGAACGGCAACTGACCGCGGGCGTTTTTCAGCCCCTGGATAAGAGCAAACTGCCAGGCTGGAAAAACCTCGATCCTGAACTGCTGAAACTGGTGGGTAAACACGATCCAGACAATAAGTTTGCTATGCCGTATATGTGGGCAACCACCGGTATTGGCTACAACGTGGATAAAGTTAAAGCGGTGCTGGGTGCGGATGCCCCGGTTAACAGCTGGGATTTGATCCTGAAACCGGAGAATCTGGAAAAACTCAAAAGCTGCGGTGTCTCTTTCCTCGATGCGCCTGAAGAAGTGTTTGCCACTGTGCTGAACTATTTGGGTAAAGATCCAAACAGTACCAAAGCGGATGATTACACCGGGCCGGCAACCGATTTGCTGTTGAAACTGCGTCCGAATATCCGTTATTTCCACTCCTCGCAATACATTAACGATCTGGCAAATGGTGATACCTGTGTCGCGATTGGCTGGGCAGGGGATGTATGGCAGGCCGCAAACCGTGCGAAAGAAGCGAAAAATGGCGTCAATATCTCCTTCTCGATTCCCAAAGAGGGGGCGATGGCGTTCTTTGATGTGTTCGCGATGCCTGCAGATGCGAAAAACAAAGACGAAGCCTATCAGTTCCTCAATTACCTGCTGCGCCCTGATGTGATTGCGCATATTTCCGACCACGTGTTCTATGCCAATGCCAACAAAGAAGCGACAGCACTGGTCAGCCAGGAAGTTCGCGACAATCCTGGTATTTACCCGCCTGCGGATGTCCGCGCCAAGCTGTTCACGCTGAAAGTTCAGGATCCGAAGATTGATCGTGTCCGTACTCGCGCCTGGACGAAGGTAAAAAGCGGGAAATAACCTGATGTACGGGACGTGACCCGGCAGGATTTACGCCTGCCGGGCAGTGCCGATCCCGGACACACAAAACCCGGCAATACGCACCAATAAGGTGCGTTATTTGCACTGTTTCTTTATTTATGCCGGAGAGCACTTGAGTGAATGATGCAACCCCACGCCCACAAGCGAAAATCCGCAAGGCGCTGACCCCGCTGCTTGAAATTCGCAACCTGACGAAGTCATTTGACGGTCAGCACGCCGTCGATGACGTCAATCTCACTATCTACAAAGGCGAAATATTTGCCCTGCTGGGTGCGTCCGGTTGTGGTAAATCAACCCTGTTGCGCATGCTGGCGGGGTTTGAGCTGCCGACTACCGGGCAAATCATGCTGGACGGTGTCGATCTGGCGCATGTCCCACCTTATCTGCGCCCAATTAATATGATGTTTCAGTCCTACGCTCTGTTTCCACATATGACGGTGGAACAGAATATTGCCTTTGGACTCAAGCAGGACAAGCTGCCGAAAGCAGAAATCGCTAGCCGGGTGAATGAGATGCTCGGGCTGGTGCACATGCAGGAGTTCGCCAAACGTAAGCCACATCAGCTTTCAGGCGGTCAGCGTCAACGCGTGGCACTGGCGCGTAGCCTGGCGAAACGCCCGAAGCTGCTGCTGCTGGATGAACCGATGGGCGCTTTGGATAAAAAACTGCGTGACCGCATGCAGCTGGAAGTGGTTGATATTCTTGAGCGTGTAGGGGTGACCTGCGTGATGGTGACGCACGACCAGGAAGAAGCCATGACCATGGCAGGGCGCATTGCAATCATGAACCGCGGCAAATTTGTGCAGATCGGCGAGCCGGAAGAGATCTACGAGCATCCGACCACGCGCTACAGCGCAGAGTTTATCGGTTCGGTAAACGTTTTTGAGGGGCTACTGAAAGAACGTCAGGAAGATGGTTTGATTATAGAGTCTCCAGGTCTGGTGCATCCGCTGAAAGTGGACGCAGATGCTTCTGTTGTCGATAACGTCCCGGTGTATGTCGCGCTTCGTCCGGAAAAAATCATGCTCTGTGATGCCCCTCCGCCGGATGGCTATAACTTTGCGGTGGGTGAGGTGGTGCACATTGCCTACCTGGGCGATTTGTCGGTGTACCACGTGCGTTTAAAAAGCGGCCAGATGTTGAGTGCCCAGCTGCAAAACGAACATCGCTATCGCAAGGGGCTACCGACCTGGGGTGACGAGGTACGTTTGTGTTGGGATGCGGACAGCTGTGTGGTGTTGACGGTTTAAGGAGCGAAGATGAGTACACTTGAACCTCCGGCACGTGCCGAAAAAGCGAACCGTTTCACGCTGTATATGTCGCAGTTGCAAATGAAACATGGTCGCAAGCTGGTGATCGCGTTGCCGTATGTGTGGCTGGTTCTCCTGTTTTTATTGCCGTTTCTGATTGTCTTCAAGATAAGCCTGTCAGAAATGGCACGGGCGATACCGCCGTACACTGACCTTGTGGCATGGGCCGATGGTCAGCTATCTATTACGCTCAATTTAGGTAACTTCCTGCAGTTGACGGACGACCCGCTCTATTTCGATGCTTACCTGCAGTCTTTGCAGGTAGCGGGGATTTCGACGATCTGCTGTCTGTTGTTGGGGTACCCACTGGCGTGGGCGGTGGCACACAGCAAGCCTTCTACACGCAATATTTTGCTGTTACTGGTGATCCTGCCTTCCTGGACCTCTTTCTTGATTCGCGTCTATGCCTGGATGGGGATCCTGAAAAATAACGGGGTGCTGAACAATTTCCTGATGTGGCTGGGGGTTATCGATCAGCCATTGACGATCCTGCATACCAACCTGGCGGTTTATATCGGTATTGTTTATGCCTATTTGCCCTTTATGGTGCTGCCGATTTATACCGCACTGACGCGCATTGACTATTCGCTGGTGGAAGCGGCGTTGGATTTGGGCGCACGGCCGTTGAAAACCTTTTTTAGCGTGATTGTACCGTTAACCAAAGGCGGGATTATCGCTGGCTCAATGCTGGTGTTTATCCCGGCGGTAGGGGAATTTGTTATTCCGGAACTGCTTGGGGGGCCGGACAGCATTATGATCGGCCGTGTGCTATGGCAGGAGTTTTTCAATAACCGTGACTGGCCGGTAGCGTCTGCGGTTGCCATCATTATGTTGCTGTTACTGATTGTGCCAATCATGTGGTTCCATAAGTATCAGCAGAAAAGCGTGGGGGAACACGGATGAATAACTTGCCGGTCGTCCGCTCGCCGTGGCGGATCTTTATCCTGGTCGTGGGGTTTACTTTCCTGTACGCCCCCATGCTGATGTTAGTTATCTATTCGTTTAACAGCTCTAAGCTGGTGACAGTGTGGGCGGGTTGGTCAACACGCTGGTACGGTGAACTTTTCCACGATACTGCAATGATGAGTGCCGTCGGCATGAGTTTAACGATTGCTGCCTGTGCTGCGACGATGGCGGCGATCCTTGGCACCATCGCCGCTGTGGTGATGGTGCGCTTTGGTCGTTTTCGTGGTTCGAATGGTTTCGCCTTTATGATCACCGCGCCGCTGGTCATGCCGGATGTCATTACCGGTTTGTCGCTGCTGCTGCTGTTTGTGGCGTTGGCTCATGCCATCGGCTGGCCGGCGGATCGCGGTATGTTGACCATCTGGCTGGCGCACGTCACCTTCTGTACGGCGTACGTAGCGGTGGTGATTTCCTCGCGTTTGCGCGAACTGGATCACTCCATTGAGGAAGCGGCGATGGATCTCGGTGCGACGCCGCTGAAGGTCTTTTTCGTCATTACGCTGCCGATGATTATGCCGGCGGTCATTTCCGGTTGGTTACTGGCCTTTACGCTATCGCTGGATGATTTGGTTATCGCCAGCTTTGTCTCTGGTCCTGGAGCCACAACGTTACCGATGCTGGTGTTCTCCAGCGTACGTATGGGGGTTAACCCAGAGATCAACGCACTGGCGACGCTGATCCTTGGCGTGGTAGGAATTATCGGATTTATGGCGTGGTATCTGATGGCGCGAACAGAAAAACAACGGATACGCGATATCCAACGTGCAAGACGCGGCTGAAAAAACTAAAATCTGCCAATCTGTCTATACGGCGCAGCTGTGGTGGTTGCGCCGTTTTCATGGAAGACGACGCGTTGGGATTTTTTAAGAAATCATCCACATCACATGCTCGCTTAAACGTCCCTGCTTTTGTGCAGGTGGCGGCGCTGGCTATCATCATGATCCGCTGTCTCGATCTGTTGATGATTTTTAATACGCTTGGGTTTCGTGGAACCAGTGAGTTTATTCATCGCAGTGTGCAGACCTGGAATTTGACGCTGGTATTTCTTGGCAGTCTGGTGCTGCTATTTATCGAAATTTACTGCGCATTTTCGCTGGTCAAAGGACGGAACTGGGCCCGCTGGATCTATCTGCTGACCCAGATTATCGCCAGCGTCTATCTGTGGGCGGCTTCGCTGGGCTACGGATATCCGGAACTGTTCAGTATTGCGGGGGAGTCCAGACGTGAAATTCTGCATACGCTGGTGATGCAAAAATTGCCGGATATGCTGGTGTTGCTACTGCTGTTTATTCCTGCGTCCAGCAGGCGGTTCTTCCGCTTGCAATAACGTGTATAATTCTGGCCCCCGGTTAATTTGTAGGTTTTTGTATGCAGTGCGCACTTTATGACGCTGAACGCTGTCGCTCCTGTCAGTGGATAGCACAGCCTGTCGCCGATCAACTCTTCGCCAAAACAGCCGATCTGCAAAATCTGCTGGCCGATTATCCAGTCGGTGAATGGTGCGCGCCAGTCAGCGGCCCGGAAAGCGCTTTTCGTAATAAAGCTAAAATGGTGGTTAGCGGCAGCGTGGAGAAACCGCTATTGGGAATGCTGCATCGTGACGGTACGCCTGAGGATTTGTGCGACTGCCCGCTTTATCCTGAGTCTTTTGCGCCCGTATTTGCCGCACTCAAACCGTTTATCGCCCGCGCGGGGCTGACGCCCTATAACGTGGCGCGTAAACGTGGAGAACTGAAATATCTGCTGTTAACGGAAAGCCAGTTTGATGGCGGTATGATGCTGCGTTTTGTCCTGCGTTCCGACGCGAAACTGGCACAGCTGCGTACGGCGCTACCGTGGCTGCAGGCACAGTTACCGCAGCTAAAAGTCATTAGTGTCAATATCCAGCCTGTGCATATGGCGATTATGGAAGGGGAGACAGAAATCTTCCTGACCGAACAGCAGGCACTGGCCGAACGTTTTAACGACGTACCGCTGTGGATCCGTCCGCAGAGCTTCTTCCAGACCAATCCGCTCGTGGCGGGGCAGCTATATGCCACGGCGCGCGACTGGGTGCGTCAGCTACCTGTTAATCACATGTGGGATCTGTTTTGCGGTGTTGGGGGGTTTGGGCTGCACTGCGCCACGCCGCAGATGAAACTGACGGGGATTGAAATCGCGCCAGAGGCGATTACCTGCGCGAAGCAGTCGGCGCAGGAACTTGGGTTGCAGAATCTGCATTTTCAGGCGCTGGACTCAACTCAGTTTGCTACCGCTCAGGGCGAAGTACCGGACCTGGTGCTGGTGAATCCACCGCGTCGGGGAATTGGCAAACCGCTGTGTGATTTTCTTTCTCACATGGCACCGCGTTTTATCGTTTATTCCAGCTGTAATGCGCAAACCATGGCGAAGGATATTCGTGAATTGCCAGGGTATCGCATTGAGCGCGTTCAGCTTTTCGATATGTTTCCGCACACTGCACACTACGAAGTGTTGACGCTGCTTAGTCGGCGATAAATGGCATGCCTGATGGCGCTTTGCTTATCAGGCCTACAGGCTGTTTGTTATTCGTCGACCGGATAAGGCGCTTGCGTCGCATCCGGCAAATGCAACATGCGAAAAAAAAGCCCGTACTTGCGTACGAGCTCTTCTTAAAATATGGCGGTGAGGCGGGTGTTAACGCTGCTCAGCCGACAATAACTGACTTGCCTGATGGCGCTTCGCTTATCAGGCCTACAGGTTGTTCGTCATTCGTAGGCCGGATAAGGTGCTTGCACCGCATCCGGCAAATGCAATATGCGAAAAAAAAGCCCGTACTTGCGTACGAGCTCTTCTTCAAATATGGCGGTGAGGCGGGGATTCGAACCCCGGATACGTTGCCGTATACACACTTTCCAGGCGTGCTCCTTCAGCCACTCGGACACCTCACCATATTGTATTGCTGCCTGACCGCTTGGGGGGCAACGGGGCGCTACTATAGGGAGTTGCGCTAAAACGGTCAAGCAGAATTTACGTGTTCACTCTCGTTTGGTTACGCAATGTACATATTCCTCCGCCCGGGCAGGCACGGAGGATAAGATCAGCGCTGAGAGTCCAGTTTTTCACCGTTGGTGACGACTTCCTGGGCTTTGCTGTAACTCTCAATCAGCAACTGATAAGCAGGGAAGACCTTGGTATACACTTCCGCCCATTCAGCGGCGTCTTCACGGTTCCATGTCCCCTGAATTTCAGACGCGACGGCGGCGGTATCCATCGGGACTACGCCTGCCTGAACGACACGAGCCAGGGTGATTTCCTGCGCCATTTTGCTGTAAGTACCGGAAGCGTCGATCACTGCGAAAACTTTGTAGCCTTCCGCAACCGCGCTGATGGCCGGGAAAGCCATGCATACGCTGGTGATCGTACCGGCGATGATCAGCGTCTTACGACCGGTCGCTTTCACGGCTTTCACGAAGTCTTCGTTATCCCAGGCGTTGATTTCACCTTTACGCGCCACGTATTGGGCATGTGGCGCATTAGCGTGGATCTCTGGGATCAACGGACCGTTAGGCCCCTGCGGTACAGATGCCGTAGTAATCACCGGCATCTTCGCCAGGGAGGCCATTTTAGCCAGCGCGGCAGCACGCGCACGCAGTTCTGGCATGGGCATATCGCCGACGGTCTGGAAAAGTCCGCTCTGGTGATCGATAAGCAGCATAACGGAATCATTTACATCGATGACCGGACGTGAACCATTAAAGTTTGCAGGGCTGGACATAGTATTCTCCTTTGATTCAGATTTGGCCAAAGCGGCCGGAGTTAAAATCGCGTACTGCTTCTGCGATTTCTTGTTTCGTGTTCATGACAAATGGACCGTAACCCACAACCGGCTCGTTCAACGGTTCGCCGGACAGCAGCAGCACGCAGGCGTCGCTGGTGGCTTCAATGTGTAGCGTTTTCCCCTGCTGGCCGAGCACCACCAGTTGCGCTTCGCTGGCAGGCGTGGTGCCGTTTACGGTGATATTCCCTTTCAGTACCACCAGTGCAGTGCTCCATCCTTCCGGCTGGGACAACGTGAACTGATGATTACGCTGCAGACGCATATCCCAGACATTCAGCGGCGAGAAGGTATGTGCCGGACCTTTTGTTTCCTGATAGCTGCCCGCAATGACACGGAGAGTGCCGGCGTCATCTGGCAGCGCGACAGTAGGGATAACATCACTACTAATGCCCTGATATCCTGGTACGGCCATTTTGTCTTTTGCCGGCAGATTGACCCACAGCTGCACCATTTCCAGCTCGCCGCCCTGACGGGTAAATTCAGGCGAATGGAACTCTTCGTGCAATATCCCTGCGCCCGCGGTCATCCACTGCACGTCGCCGGGGCCGATAATGCCGCCGCGACCGGTTGAATCACGATGCTCAACTTCACCGCTGTACACGATGGTCACCGTTTCGAAACCACGGTGAGGGTGTTCGCCCACGCCACGTTTTTCATTACCAGGGGTGAAGGTATGTGGCCCGGCGTAATCCAGCAGCAGGAACGGACTTAACTGTTCAGCATGAGACTGGTAAGAGAACATCGAGCGAACCGGGAATCCATCGCCAACCCAGTGTGGGCGAGGTGCGGTGTAGACGCCTGTTACTTGTTTCATATGTGTCTCCTCAGTGGCGTTATCTTGATGTGAATAAGCTTATATTCATGACAGAAAACTGAGTAGTAGCTAAAATAGCTTTCACAGTCTCATAAATAGGACAATAAGATGACTAAGCCGGATCTCAATGATTTCGCGTGGTTTGTTCACGTAGTTGAAGAAGGAGGATTCGCTGCGGCCGGTCGGGCGCTTGATGAACCGAAATCAAAACTGAGCCGACGGATAGCGCAACTGGAAGAGCGGTTGGGGGTGCGATTGATTCAGCGAACCACCCGGCAGTTTAATGTTACTGAAGTTGGACAAACGTTCTATGAACACTGTAAGGCTATGTTGGTGGAAGCGCAGGCAGCGCAGGATGCCATTGCGGCGTTGCAGGTAGAGCCGCGAGGTATTGTGAAGCTGACCTGTCCGGTCACTTTACTGCACGTACATGTCGGCTCCATGCTCGCCCGTTTTATGGCACGTTATCCCGATGTATCCGTACAGCTTGAGGCGACAAATCGTCGGGTTGACGTGGTCGGTGAAGGCCTTGATGTCGCGATTCGCGTCAGACCCCGTCCTTTTGAGGATAGCGATCTGGTAATGCGTGTACTTGCTGACAGGGGGCATCGCCTGTATGCCAGCCCGCGATTGATCGAGCGGATGGGCACTTTACATGCGCCAGCGGAGCTGACCAGATGGCCTGGTCTGAGCCTGGCCACGGGTAAGCATGTGCATCGCTGGGAATTATTTGGCCCACAGGGCGCACGTGCGGAAGTGCATTTCACACCGCGTATGATCACCACCGATATGCTGGCTTTACGCGAAGCGGCAGTGGCAGGTGTAGGGGTCGTTCAGCTTCCGCAATTGATGGTAAAAGAGCAAATAGTGGCGGGCGAGCTGGTGGCATTACTCGGCGGTTGGGAACCAAAGCGAGAGATCATTCACGCGGTTTTTCCATCGCGCAGGGGGTTATTGCCGTCGGTTCGTGCACTGGTGGATTTCCTCACGGAAGAATATGCACGAATGATCGAGGATTAAATACGTAATATCAGTCCACAAAAAAGGCCGGTTAAACCGACCTTTTATTATCTGGACGCCATTTGGGCGTTAAAACAATCAGCGACTACGGAAGACAATGCGGCCTTTGCTCAGGTCGTACGGGGTTAGTTCAACAGTCACTTTGTCGCCCGTCAGGATGCGGATATAGTTTTTACGCATTTTACCGGAGATGTGTGCAGTAACCACGTGACCGTTTTCTAACTCTACGCGGAACATGGTATTAGGTAACGTATCGAGAACGGTACCCTGCATTTCAATATTGTCTTCTTTGGCCATCTAATCCTCTGGGGTATCACTACCGTAATTTGAACCGGCAAGATAATGCCGAAGTTCTTTTAATAAGTAAAGATTTGTGCGTTTAAAACGCAGTAAATCGGGTTTGGCGCATTACTCTAACCACACACAACAAAGCCGCACTAAAAGCGCAACGTGTAAGGGAACGATGAGATAAACGATAGGCGTTGCCTGACGCGAACTGTTCCTTAACGGCGGCGGGGTAATGGGCTAAACCGACTCTGCGGCACCAATTATAACACCCCGACAAAAAATGTGCCGAAAACATTCACTCCTGAGGCGAAAATAACGTCCTGGGCACCCAGAAGTGGCTCGGTAGGCGCTGCTGGCGTAGCCTGCTTAAATGTTCAAGGTAGTCCCTGCGCGGAGTCTCAATGGCTCCCAGCGACGCGGTATGGGTATTTAACACCTGGCAATCGATTAATTTTCCGCCCTGACGGTTAAATTCAGCGCAAAAAACAAGCAGTGCGGTTTTGGAGGCATTTTCCTGGCGACTGAACATCGATTCACCGCAGAAAAGGGTACCTTGCGCAACGCCGTACATCCCGCCGACTAATTCATTTTGCCGCCATACTTCAATAGAGTGCGCGTGTCCAAGTTCATGCAGCCGATGATAGGCATCCACGACATCATGCGTTATCCAGGTGCCTTCTTCCCGGTCGTTTGCACATCCTTCAATGACCTGACCAAACGCGTAATTAAGTGTCACACGATACGGTGAGTGTTTATGAAAGCGCTTCATGCTGCGACTTACGTGAAATTTGTCAGGCCAAAGAATGGCGCGTGGGTCGGGCGACCACCAGAGGATAGGGTCGCCAGGAGAAAACCACGGGAAAATACCGCGTTGGTAGGCCATTAGCAGGCGGGCAGGGCTGAGATCGCCCCCCAGCGCCAACAAACCATTAGGCTCGCGTAAAGCGCCTTCCGGTGAGGGGAAGGCGATAGAATGGCGGGACAGTTGCACCAGGCGCATGACAGCGAAACTCCACTACGCGAGTTGGATCGTTCAATAATAGCTTACAGACGTTGCTTAAACTGGTAATAACGCCCCTGCCTGGCTAACAGATCTGCGTGATTACCTTGCTCAATTATGCGTCCGTTGTCCATCACTATTATTTGATTAAATCGCGACAGTCCGCGCAGGCGATGTGTGACCATCAGGATGGTTTTATTGCGCATCACATCGTTAATCAATTCAAGCATTTGGCTTTCCGTTGTTGCATCCAGACCTTCAGTAGGTTCATCCAGAAGCATCAGCGGCGCATCGTGCAGCAAGGCTCGTGCGATAGCCAAACGGCGTAGCTCTCCGCCTGAAAGCTGACGACCGCCTTCACCCAACCAGGCATTGAGACCATCACCTTCAAGCAGTTTTTCCAGACCGACACGACACAGCATCCGGGATAGCGCTTCATCGCTGGCGTGTGGCGCAGCCAACAGCAGGTTATCGCGCAATGTCGCACTGAACAGATGCACTCGCTGTGGTACGACGCTGATGCATTGGCGCAATGCGGCTTCGTTCAGCGTTGAAATCGGACGATCGTTAATCAGGATTTCGCCGTGTTGTGGATCCCATGCACGGGTCAATAATTGCAGCAACGTTGATTTCCCACAGCCTGTCCGACCCAGAATCGCAATGTGTTCACCGGGTTTAGCGAGCAAAGAAAGGGTGTCCAGAGCTTTTTGTGTTTGCCCAGGATAGCTGAAAGACACCTCACGCAATGTCAGAGTAATCTGTTGCGAAACCGTAGATTCCGTATCCGGGAAGGTGACTTCCGGTTGCTGTTCTGTCAGTTCGGTAATACGTAGTGCTGAAGCAATCACCTGGCCGAGATGCTGAAATGCGCCGGTAACAGGGGCCAGCGCTTCGAAAGCGGCCAGCGCGCAGAACACAAACAACGCTATCAGTGCGCCTGGTTGAGTGTTTCCGCCTACGCCACCTGAAGCCATCCATAACATCATCACCACAGCCAGAGCGCCAATCAGCAGCATGACAGCCTGAGACAAGGCCGTTAATTCGGACTGACGACGCTGAGCTTCATGCCATTGCAGCTCGGTGGCTTCCATTTGTGTGCGGTAGCGTTCACTGGCGCCAAAAAGGGTCAGCTCCGCCTGACCCTGTAACCAGGAGGTCAACTGCTGACGGTATTGCCCGCGCAGATGCGTCAGGTTCTGCCCGGCGCTTTTACCCGCCTGGTAAAACAACGGAGGCAAGATAAACAGAGTCAGCAGCATAATACCGCCAAGGGTGATGGCGAGTGTGAGATCGAGAACGCTCAACCCTAGCGTGACTACCACAATAACGACAAACGCACCAACCAGCGGGGAAAGCACGCGTAAATAGAGATGATCGAGCGTGTCGACATCCGCCACAACGCGGTTGAGCAGTTCGCCCTGGCCGTATCGGGCGAGCCCGGCAGGGGAGAGCGGCAGCAATTTGCTGAAGGTGTAAATACGCAGATGCTGCAATACACGAAACGTCGCGTCGTGACTGACCAGTCGTTCGAAATAACGACCTGCGGTTCGGGTAATTGCCGCCCCGCGAACGCCAGCCGCCGGAAGCATGTAGTTAAAACTGTAAATCCCGGTGACACCGACGACGGCGGAAGCAGACAGGAACCAGCCTGAAAGCGTCAGTAAACCAATGCTTGCCAGTAATGTAACGATCGCCAGAACGATCCCCAGTGTTAACATCCATTTATGACGTTTATACAGCGTCAGATAGGGTAGCAAAGCGCGCATTTAGATGTCCTCCTGACGGTGAGCCAGTAATGTCGCAAAAGCCCCGTTGGCTGCGCTAAGTTGCGCGTAGGTACCTTGTTCGACAATCTGGCCGTCTTGCATGACCCAGATAGCGTCCCAGTCGGCAAGATCTTCCAACTGGTGCGTAACCATCAGTGTGCTCTGGCGGCGCGATGCTGCATTCAATGCCTGCATCACACGTTGTTCGCTGTGAGCATCAAGACTGGCTGCGGGTTCGTCGAGCAGCAGTAACTGACACGGGTTGAGTAAGGCACGGGCAACGGCAACACGCTGCGCTTGCCCGACAGAAAGTCGACCTGCCTGGTCGCCCACAGGGGTATCCACACCCCGAGGAAGCAGCGGTAAAAACTCACTGACCCAGGCGCTATCGAGCGCGGCCTGTAACTGTTCTTCGCTGGCATCAGGGCATGCCAGCAGCACATTTTCGCGCAATGTAGCAGCCGGAAGCTGCGGGTTTTGCCCAACCCATGAGAGTTGTTTACGCCAGGCATCAGGCGACAAGTCACGAAGTTCAAAGCCATTAATACGCAATGAGCCCTGATACGAGAGAAAGCCTGACAGAACATTCAGCAGCGAGCTCTTACCGGAACCACTACGCCCAACCAGCACCGCGCGCTGGCCTGCGGGTAGGGAGAAGTTAAGCGGACCAGCCAGGATCTTGCCTTCGGGTGAGGTGATGATCAGATCTTCGGCTTCAATTGAAACCGCGTCTTTGGTCGCCAGCTCAATATCGCCACGCTCAGGATGCGCGAGCGGGGTTTCCATGAACGTTTTCAGACTGTCGGCAGCGCCTACCGCTTGCGCCTTGGCATGGTAAAACGTGCCCAGATCGCGCAGGGGCTGGAAAAATTCCGGTGCCAGAATCAGCGCCAGGAAACCAGCCGCCAGCGTGACGCCGGTTCCGTAGTGGCCGAAATCAAGCTCGCCGAGATAAGAAAAACCGAAGTACACGGCTACCAGGGCAATAGAGAGCGAAGTGAAAAACTCCAGCACGCCCGAAGACAGGAATGCCAGACGAAGCACTTCCATCGTACGCTGACGGAAATCCTGCGATGCAGCCCGGATGCTTTCCGTCTCCGCTTTGCCGCGACCAAAAATTCTCAGTGTTTCCATGCCGCGCAAGCGATCGAGGAAATGACCGCTGAGTCGGGCAAGTGCCTGAAAGTTACGCCGGTTAGCATCGGCAGCGCCCATACCGACCATCGCCATAAACAGAGGGATCAGTGGTGCGGTTCCCAGCAGGATAAGGGCTGCAACCCAGTTTGACGGGAAAACGGCAGCCACAATCAATAGCGGGACGCATACCGCAAGCGCCATTTGCGGCAAATAACGCGCATAGTAGTCATGCATATCGTCAATCTGTTCCAGAATCAGCGTGGCCCAGCTTCCGGCAGGCTTCCCCTGTATCCATGCTGGCCCCGCCTGTTGCAGACGATCCAGAACCTGGCGACGAATCTCAAAACGAATATGTTGGCCCGCATGAAACCCTATTCGCTCACGTAACCAGACAACCCACGCCCGCAGGATAAAAATCAAGACCAGCACGACGAAAGGGAACAGCAGCGCTTCACGGGGGATATTTTCCATGATCATGTGCTGCAGAATCCGAGCCATGAGCCAGGCCTGAGCGACAATTAACAGGCCACTCACGAACCCCAACAGGCGTGAAATATTCAGCCAGCGCTGAGAAATGACACTTTGCTGTTTTAACCAGCGGGTAAGCTCTTTTTGACGGGTTTTATTCATTGCACGCTTAGCAGGTGAGTTATTGGAATTTTTGGGCAGGACAATGTTACAACGGGGCAAAAATAAAGGCGACTTATAGTCGCCTTTTTTACTTTTGTTACTGATTTGTAAAAACTATTTGCAGGCGTCCGCCAGACCGTCGAGATAACGTTCTGCGTCCAGGGCGGCCATACAACCTGTACCCGCTGAGGTAATCGCCTGACGATAAATATGGTCCATCACGTCGCCGGCAGCGAACACACCAGGAATGCTGGTTTGTGTCGCATTGCCGTGAATACCGGACTGAACTTTGATATAGCCGTTTTCCAGTTCAAGTTGACCATCGAAAATAGCCGTGTTCGGGCTGTGGCCGATGGCGACAAACAATCCGGCGACGTCAAGAGATTCAACGTTGTCAGTATTTTGTGTATCGCGCAGACGCAATCCGGTTACACCCATTTGATCGCCAGTCACTTCTTCCAGTGTGCGGTGCGTGTGCAGCACGATGTTGCCGTTTTCAACTTTATCCATCAAACGTTTGATGAGGATTTTCTCGGCACGGAAACTGTCGCGGCGGTGAATCAAGTGAACTTCGGAGGCGATATTCGCCAGGTATAACGCTTCTTCCACCGCGGTATTGCCGCCGCCGATCACCGCAACTTTTTGGTTACGATAGAAGAAACCGTCGCAGGTTGCGCAGGCGGAAACCCCGCGGCCTTTAAAGGCTTCTTCTGAAGGTAAGCCCAGATAGCGTGCTGAAGCACCAGTGGCGATGATCAGTGCGTCACAGGTGTACTCGCCGCTGTCTCCGGTGAGACGGAAAGGGCGGTTTTGTAGATCTACCTTGCTGATGTGATCGAAGATGATCTCCGTTTCAAATTTCGTTGCGTGCTCGTGCATGCGTTCCATCAGCAGCGGGCCAGTGAGATCGTTTGGATCGCCAGGCCAGTTCTCCACTTCTGTTGTGGTGGTCAGCTGACCGCCTTTTTCCATACCGGTAATCAGCACCGGCTGCAGGTTTGCGCGCGCAGCATAGACGGCAGCGGTATAGCCCGCAGGGCCTGAACCCAGAATAAGAAGTTTACTGTGTTTGGTCGTGCCCATGAGATCCCCATAGTTGTTGGTAGGCAATGGGCAGGATTGTAGGGAATTTGCAGACGTAAAAAAAGAGTATGGCGATTTTGTTAACAATATGTGTAATAGCGGAAACCGATGATGGGCAAAATTGAGGGTAATGCGCTTCCCTAATTTATTCGAGTTGGGGGGCCGCGTGAAGCCAACGCACCGGCGACGTGAACTATGACGGGGATATAATGATTTCTACTTAAAATCGGTCAGTTATAAGGTGATAAAATGACGATTTTCCATCACTCCCAATGAATAACTGGCATGTTGTACTAAAAATCGATGTTTTGCTTTGACAATCACCTGCTGTTTTGCGAAAACATTCAAGGAAGAAAAAAACTGTGTCATGTATATGCTGCATAATCATGCATGTAGATACCATGTTTACCGGGTTAGTGAAATCTACGCATGGTGTGGACAGATGCCATTCGTGATGTCGATAGCCGCCGACAGGCAACGGTCTTCTCACCATAAACCCAGGCATTGCGCACCGTAAATCCCTCTGGGTTGCGGTTTATTGTGATGGGTAGCGACTCTGAACAGTGATGTTAGTAGAGTCAGGCAGGAGTAGGGAAGGAATACAGAGAGACAATAATAATGGTAGATAGTAAGAAGCGCCCTGGCAAAGATCTCGACCGTATCGATCGTAACATTCTTAATGAGCTGCAAAAGGATGGGCGTATTTCTAACGTCGAGCTTTCTAAACGTGTGGGACTTTCACCAACGCCCTGCCTTGAGCGTGTGCGTCGGTTGGAAAGACAGGGTTTTATTCAGGGCTATACAGCGCTGTTGAACCCGCATTATCTGGATGCATCACTTCTGGTTTTTGTTGAGATTACTCTGAATCGTGGCGCCCCGGATGTGTTTGAACAATTCAACTCTGCAGTACAAAAACTTGAAGAAATTCAAGAGTGTCATTTAGTTTCCGGTGATTTCGACTATTTGCTGAAAACACGCGTACCGGATATGTCGGCATACCGTAAGCTGTTGGGGGAAACCCTGCTGCGTCTGCCTGGCGTGAATGACACACGTACTTACGTGGTAATGGAAGAAGTCAAACAGAGCAATCGTCTGGTAATTAAGACGCGCTAACACGGAACAGGTGCAAAATCGACGCAGTTTGATTACACTCCTGTTAATCCATACAGCAACAGTGCCGGGGTAACCCGGTGCTGTTGTCCGTTTTAGCATCGGGCAGGAAAAGCCTGAAACCTGGAGAGCCGTTTTTGAGCCAGGAATACACTGAAGACAAAGACGTCACATTGACGAAGTTAAGCAGCGGGCGCCGACTTCTGGAAGCGTTGCTGATTCTTATTGCCCTTTTTGCCGTCTGGTTGATGGCTGCCTTACTCAGCTTTAACCCTTCGGACCCCAGTTGGTCGCAAACCGCATGGCACGAACCTATCCATAATCTGGGAGGAATACCCGGAGCATGGCTGGCGGATACGCTGTTCTTCATTTTTGGTGTCATGGCTTACACTATCCCCGTGATAATCGTCGGCGGCTGCTGGTTTGCCTGGCGACATCAGGCCAGCGACGAATACGTCGATTACTTCGCCGTATCGCTGCGTATTATTGGCGTTTTGGCGCTGATTCTCACATCTTGCGGGCTTGCCGCAATCAATGCCGATGACATCTGGTATTTTGCCTCTGGCGGGGTTATTGGCAGCCTGCTCAGTACTACGCTGCAACCCCTGCTGCACAGCAGTGGCGGTACGCTTGCGCTGTTATGTATCTGGGCCGCGGGTTTAACGCTGTTTACTGGCTGGTCATGGGTGAGCATTGCCGAGAAACTGGGTGGCTGGTTACTGAATATCCTGACATTTGCCAGCAATCGTACTCGTCGCGATGATACCTGGGTCGATGACGAAGAATATGAAGATGATGAAGAGTCTGTCGACGCCGTTGATGGCACCCCACATGGATCTCGACGGGCACGTATTCTGCGCGGAGCGTTAGCGCGCCGTAAACGTCTGGCAGAGAAGTTCACCAATCCACTTGGACGTCACACTGATGCCGCGCTGTTCTCCGGCAAGCGCATGGATGATGAGGACGAAATTGAATACAGCGCGCGTGGCGTTGTAGCCGATCCTGACGATGTGTTGTTTTCTGGCAACCGTGCCACATTACCTGAATACGATGAATTCGACCCGCTATTAAACGGCCATTCAGTGACTGAGCCGGTCACCGCCGCAGCGGTCGCCACTGCCACTGCGGCAACTCAGGCCTGGAGTGCGCCAGTCGACCCGCTGTTGCAAAATGCGCCAGTACCGGGAACCGCTTCAGAGCAACCCACTCCCGCGGTGGCATGGCAATCCGCACCGGCTCCGCAAACCGGTGAAGCGGTTATCGCACCAGCGCCGGAAGGTTACCCTCAGCCCGTTCAGTACGCGCAGCCTCCGGTTCAGCCTTATGAACCCTGGCAGCAACCTGCCCCGGTTGAACCGCAGATGCCTTATTCTGTACCGCCAGTTGCCGAAGCTGGCTATGAACAGCCGACGATGCCGCAACCGGCAATGCCGTGGCAAGCACCTGAGTCGGTGGTGGAACACGCCTGGCAACCAGAACCGGTTTACCAGCAGAATGCGCCGCTTGAACCGCAGCCGGTCTATCAGCAAGACTCCGTGCAGCAACAACACGTGGTTCATCAGCAGCCGGTGGTGGAACAGTCGCCGGTTGCCGAGCCTGAACCTGTCGTTGAAGAGGTGAAGCCTGCGCGTCCACCGCTCTACTATTTTGAAGAAGTGGAAGAAAAACGTGCGCGTGAGCGTGAACAGCTAGCTGCCTGGTATCAACCGATTCCAGAACCCGCACAAGAGCCTGAGCGGGTGAAATCCGCTGCACCGTCTATGCCAACAGCATCCATACCTCCCGTTGAGTCTGTGGCTGCTGCAGCGCCGCTGGCTGCTGGGGTGAAAAACGCTGCATTGGGTGCCGGTGCAGCCGTTGCCGCACCGGTATTTAGTCTTGCTGGGAGCGGTGCGCCGCGTCCGCAGGTGAAAGAGGGAATTGGCCCGCAACTGCCGCGCCCTAATCGTGTGCGTGTCCCGACACGCCGAGAGTTGGCTTCATATGGCATTAAGTTGCCGTCACAACGTATGGCGGAAGAGAAAGCGCGCGAAGAGCAGCTTGATACAGATGCGCAATACAGTGACGATGAAATTGATGCCATGCAGCAGGATGAACTGGCGCGTCAGTTTGCCCAGTCGCAGCAGCACCGCTATGGCGAAGAGTATCAGGATGACACAGCGCATGCTGATGACGAAGATTCAGCCGCAGAAGCGGAACTGGCGCGTCAGTTCGCTTCTTCTCAACAGCAACGTTATTCCGGCGCACAGCCTGCCGGGGCAAATCCATTCTCGCTTGATGATTTTGAATTCTCACCAATGAAAGCGTTAGTGGATGAGGGGCCGCATGAGCCGCTGTTTACCCCCAGCGTGATGCCGGAACCTGCGCCACAGTATCAACAGCCTGTCGCACCGCAGCAGCATTACCAGCAGCCGCCGCAGCCTGTCGCACCGCAGCAGCATTATCAGCAGCCGCCGCAGCCTGTCGCACCGCAGCAGCATTATCAGCAGCCATCGCAGCCTGTCGTACCGCAGCAGCAATATCAGCAGCCGCCGCAGCCTGTCGCACCGCAGCAGCAATATCAGCAGCCGCCGCAGCCTGTCGCACCGCCGCAGCATTATCAGCAGCCATCGCAGCCTGCCACACCGCCGCCGCAGGAAAGCCTGATCCATCCATTATTGATGCGTAATGGCGACAGCCGCCCTGTACAGCGTCCGACGACGCTGCTGCCATCACTGGATCTGCTCACCCCTCCACCGGCGGAAGTTGAGCCAATAGATACATTCGCGCTGGAGCAAATGGCGCGTCTGGTGGAAGCGCGTCTGGCCGATTTCCGTATTAAAGCCGATGTGGTGAACTACTCGCCCGGGCCGGTCATTACCCGTTTTGAGCTAAATCTGGCACCGGGTGTTAAAGCTGCGCGTATTTCTAACCTTTCCCGGGATCTGGCGCGCTCGCTTTCAACCGCGGCAGTTCGTGTAGTGGAGGTTATTCCAGGTAAGCCGTATGTCGGACTGGAGTTACCGAACAAAAAACGCCAGACCGTCTATCTGCGTGAAGTACTGGATAACGCAAAATTCCGTGATAATCCGTCACCGCTTACTGTCGTTCTCGGCAAGGACATTGCTGGTGAACCTGTGACTGCCGATTTGGCGAAGATGCCGCATCTGTTGGTGGCAGGTACCACGGGGTCAGGTAAATCTGTTGGGGTCAACGCCATGATCCTCAGCATGCTCTACAAAGCGCAGCCGGAAGATGTTCGCTTTATCATGATTGACCCGAAAATGCTGGAACTTTCAGTGTATGAAGGCATTCCGCATCTGCTGACCGAAGTTGTGACCGACATGAAAGATGCTGCCAACGCCTTGCGCTGGAGCGTCAATGAAATGGAACGTCGCTACAAGCTGATGTCGGCGCTGGGCGTGCGTAACCTTGCGGGCTACAACGAGAAGATTGCGGAAGCAGATCGTATGGGACGTCCAATCCCGGATCCGTACTGGAAACCAGGCGATAGCATGGATGTCACTCATCCGGTGCTGAAAAAAGAGCCGTATATTGTGGTTCTGGTCGATGAATTTGCTGATCTGATGATGACTGTCGGTAAAAAAGTGGAAGAACTGATTGCCCGTCTGGCGCAAAAAGCGCGTGCGGCAGGTATCCATCTGGTGCTGGCGACCCAGCGTCCGTCGGTTGACGTTATCACTGGGCTTATCAAAGCAAATATCCCGACGCGTATAGCGTTTACTGTGTCGAGTAAGATTGACTCACGTACCATTCTTGATCAGGGTGGTGCTGAATCCCTGTTGGGCATGGGTGATATGCTCTATTCTGCGCCAAACTCAACGATTCCGGTGCGTGTACATGGTGCTTTTGTGCGCGATGAGGAAGTTCATGCGGTCGTCCAGGACTGGAAAGCGCGTGGTCGTCCACAGTACGTTGAAGGCATCACCTCAGACACCGAGAATGAAGGTGGTGGCGGTGGTTTTGACGGTGGGGAAGAGCTGGATCCGTTGTTCGATCAGGCGGTGAATTTTGTTACCCAGAAACGCAAAGCCTCCATCTCCGGCGTCCAGCGCCAGTTCCGCATTGGTTATAACCGTGCGGCGCGCATCATCGAACAGATGGAAGCGCAGGGAATTGTCAGTGAGCAGGGACATAATGGCAATCGTGAAGTGCTGGCTCCACCGCCCTTTGATTGATTGCAAAGTTAAGTAATTCAGTATTTTCTACTTTCCTCATGCTGATTTTTGGCCTGAAATGGATAGCAGAAGGAGCTCCCCGTTGGGAGTGACGTATTTTGAGGAATAACGATGAAAAGAATCGCAATCACCTGTGCATTACTATCGAGCTTTGTGGTGAGCAGCGTTTGGGCTGACGCCGCCAGCGACCTGAAAAGCCGTCTGGATAAAGTCAGCAGCTTCCACGCCAGTTTTACCCAGAAGGTAACGGATGGTAGCGGCGCAGCGGTGCAGGAAGGCCAGGGTGATTTATGGGTTAAACGTCCGAATCTGTTTAACTGGCATATGACACAGCCTGACGAAAGCATTCTGGTCTCAGATGGTAAAACACTGTGGTTTTTCAACCCGTTTGTTGAGCAGGCGACGGCGACCTGGCTGAAAGATGCTACGGGTAACACGCCGTTTATGCTGATTGCGCGTAACCAGTCCAGCGACTGGCAGCAGTACAATATTAAGCAAAACGGCGATGATTTTGTGCTGACGCCCAAAACCAGCAGCGGTAACCTGAAGCAGTTTACGATCAATGTTGGGCGGGACGGGACGATCCACCAGTTTAGCGCCGTTGAACAAGACGATCAGCGCAGCAGCTATCAGCTGAAATCGCAGCAGAACGGCGCTATTGAACCTTCCAAATTCACCTTTACCCCGCCGCAAGGTGTAACGGTTGACGATCAACGTAAGTAGAGGCGTGTGAGTGAGCAATCTGTCGCTCGACTTTTCTGATAATACTTTTCAGCCACTGGCCGCGCGTATGCGGCCAGAAAATTTAGCGCAGTATATCGGCCAGCAACATCTGCTGGCTGCGGGTAAGCCCTTGCCGCGCGCCATCGAGGCCGGGCACCTGCACTCCATGATTTTATGGGGGCCGCCGGGGACGGGCAAAACCACGCTTGCCGAAGTTATTGCCCGTTACGCCAACGCCGATGTTGAACGCATTTCGGCGGTTACGTCTGGTGTAAAAGAAATTCGTGAAGCGATTGAGCGTGCGCGTCAGAACCGTAACGCTGGTCGGCGTACGATCCTGTTTGTGGACGAAGTTCACCGTTTTAATAAAAGCCAACAGGATGCGTTTTTACCGCATATTGAAGACGGTACCATCACGTTTATTGGCGCGACCACTGAAAACCCCTCGTTTGAGCTGAACTCGGCGCTGCTGTCGCGGGCGCGCGTTTACTTACTGAAATCGTTAACCACCGACGATATTGAACAGGTGCTGGACCAGGCGATGTCAGATAAAGCGCGGGGTTATGGCGGCCAGGACATCGTTTTGCCGAACGAAACGCGTCGGGCGATTGCTGAACTGGTAAACGGTGACGCGCGGCGGGCGTTAAATACGCTGGAAATGATGGCCGACATGGCCGAAGTGGATGACAGCGGAAAACGCGTTTTACACGCTACGTTACTGACTGAGATTGCCGGTGAACGTAGCGCGCGTTTCGATAATAAAGGCGATCGTTTTTACGACCTGATATCAGCATTACATAAGTCGGTCCGCGGTAGTTCGCCGGATGCGGCGCTTTATTGGTATGCGCGTATCATCACCGCTGGCGGCGACCCGCTGTACGTTGCCCGTCGCTGTCTGGCGATTGCCTCTGAAGATGTGGGCAATGC
The DNA here is from genome assembly GCF_030333085.1 of Citrobacter sp. Cpa228. Lineage (NCBI taxonomy): Bacteria > Pseudomonadati > Pseudomonadota > Gammaproteobacteria > Enterobacterales > Enterobacteriaceae > Citrobacter > Citrobacter sp. Cpa228. The sequence continues at coordinate 413,063 of NZ_JAOWGQ010000043.1, forward strand.
CGATCCTCGCGCCATGCAGGTGGCAATTTCTGCATGGGATTGTTTTACCCGCGTGGGGCCAGCGGAAGGTGAGCGCGCGATTGCTCAGGCGATTGTCTATCTGGCCTGTGCGCCGAAAAGTAATGCGGTATACACCGCCTTTAAAGCCGCGCTGGCTGATGCCCGGGAACGTCCGGATTACGACGTGCCGGTCCACCTGCGCAACGCGCCGACGAAGCTGATGAAAGAGATGGGTTATGGCCAGGAATATCGCTACGCCCATGATGAGCCAAATGCCTACGCTGCCGGAGAAGAATACTTCCCGCAGGAAATGGCACAAACGCGCTATTATCGTCCCACAAACAGAGGTCTTGAAGGCAAGATTGGCGAAAAGCTCGCCTGGCTCGCCGGACAGGATCAAAATAGCCCTATAAAACGCTACCGTTAGTGTTATCGTTGCGGTAATGTTGTCTCTGTATCCCTGTGACCGCAGGCTGTGGTCACTTTCTCCTATTTTAATTCGATAAGCACAGGATAAGCATGCTCGATCCCAATCTGCTGCGTAATGAGCCAGACGCAGTCGCAGAAAAACTGGCAAGCCGGGGCTTTAAGCTGGATGTAGATAAGCTGCGCGCTCTTGAAGAGCGTCGTAAAGTTCTGCAGGTACAAACTGAAAACCTGCAGGCAGAGCGTAACTCTCGATCGAAATCCATCGGCCAGGCAAAAGCGCGCGGGGAAGATATCGAGTCTTTACGTCTGGAAGTGAACAAACTGGGCGAAGAGCTGGATGCCGCGAAAGCTGAACTTGATACCTTACAGGCCGAGATCCGCGACATTGCGCTGACCATTCCCAACCTGCCAGCGGACGAAGTTCCGGTGGGTAAAGATGAAAATGACAACGTCGAAGTCAGCCGCTGGGGTACACCACGCGAGTTCGATTTCGAAGTGCGCGATCACGTTACTCTGGGTGAAATGCACACGGGGCTTGATTTCGCCGCGGCGGTTAAGCTGACCGGCTCTCGTTTCGTTGTTATGAAAGGGCAGATTGCGCGTATGCACCGTGCGCTGTCTCAGTTCATGCTGGATCTGCACACTGAACAGCATGGTTACAGCGAAAACTACGTCCCGTATCTGGTTAACCATGACACGCTGTACGGCACAGGCCAACTGCCGAAATTTGCTGGTGACTTGTTCCATACGCGTCCGCTGGATGAAGAAGCTGACAGCAGCAATTATGCGCTGATCCCAACGGCAGAAGTGCCGCTGACCAACCTGGTACGTGACGAAATCATCGACGAAGATGCGCTGCCGATCAAAATGACTGCGCATACGCCATGCTTCCGTTCTGAGGCTGGTTCTTACGGTCGTGATACCCGCGGTCTGATCCGTATGCACCAGTTCGATAAAGTTGAGATGGTGCAGATTGTTCGTCCAGAAGATTCGATGGACGCGCTGGAAGAGATGACCGGTCATGCTGAGAAGGTCCTGCAACTGTTGGGTCTGCCGTATCGCAAGATCATCCTGTGCACAGGCGACATGGGTTTCGGCGCATGCAAAACCTACGATCTGGAAGTGTGGATCCCGGCGCAGAATACCTATCGTGAAATCTCCTCTTGCTCCAACGTGTGGGATTTCCAGGCTCGCCGTATGCAGGCGCGTTGTCGTAGCAAATCTGACAAGAAAACACGTTTAGTGCATACGCTGAACGGTTCTGGTCTGGCTGTGGGACGTACGCTGGTTGCAGTTATGGAAAACTACCAGCAAGCTGATGGCCGTATTCAGGTACCGGAAGTATTACGTCCGTACATGAATGGCCTGGAATTCATCGGTTAAGTCATTTTTCCTTGCTAAAAAAGCGCCTCAGGGCGCTTTTTTTACGCCCGTTTGATGCCGGACAATAACCCTTACTCCATTAGTGGTAATACTGCCTTCGAATGAAAGTCAGTATTTATCTCTGTCTTTGCATAAATTCGATATATAACGGTCTGTATAACGATAGTATCGATATATAAACGACTATACAACGAACATTCCCGTTTTGTTTATTGTGAGCAGCAGAGTGAGCCACTATGAAAACTAAGATCCCCGATGCCGTGCTGGCTGCTGAGGTGAGTCGTCGCAGTTTGGTAAAAACGACGGCGATAGGCGGACTGGCAGTAGCCAGTAGCGCGTTTACCCTGCCATTTACCCGTATTGTAAACGCTGCAGATGCCATCAACCCGCCACCGATCAATGAGAAAGTGATCTGGAGCGCGTGTACGGTAAACTGCGGCAGTCGTTGTCCGCTGCGTATGCATGTCGTAGACGGTGAAATCAAATATGTCGAAACCGACAACACGGGCGATGACAACTACGACGGTTTGCACCAGGTACGCGCCTGTCTGCGAGGTCGCTCCATGCGTCGTCGCGTCTATAATCCCGATCGTCTGAAATACCCAATGAAGCGTGTCGGCAAACGCGGCGAAGGTAAATTTGAGCGCATCAGTTGGGATGAAGCCTACGATATCATCGCCAGCAATATGCAGCGTCTGATTAAAGACTACGGTAACGAGTCTATCTATCTTAACTATGGGACCGGTACGCTGGGCGGTACGATGACGCGCTCATGGCCGCCGGGTAAAACGCTGGTGGCACGTTTAATGAACTGTTGCGGCGGTTACCTGAACCACTATGGGGACTATTCTTCTGCGCAAATCGCGGCAGGACTGAACTATACCTATGGTGGATGGGCAGACGGTAACAGCCCGTCTGACATTGAAAACAGTAAGCTCGTTGTCTTGTTTGGTAATAACCCAGGCGAAACCCGGATGAGCGGTGGTGGGGTGACCTATTACCTTGAACAGGCGCGGCAGAAATCTAATGCCCGCATGATCATAATCGATCCCCGCTACACGGATACCGGTGCGGGGCGCGAAGATGAATGGATCCCCATTCGACCGGGTACAGATGCAGCGCTGGTTAACGGTATTGCCTATGTGCTGATCAGCGAGAATATGGTTGATCAACCGTTCCTCGATAAGTACTGCGTGGGCTATGACGAAAAAACCCTCCCGGCGGGAGCGCCGAAGAACGGTCACTATAAGGCGTATATTCTCGGTCAGGGTAAAGACGGTATCGCGAAGACCCCGGAATGGGCTGCGCAGATAACCGGTATTCCTGCTGAACGAATTGTTAAGTTGGCGCGTGAAATTGGTAGCGCGAAACCCGCTTATATTAGCCAGGGCTGGGGGCCGCAGCGTCACGCTAACGGTGAGATTGCGACCCGTGCCATTTCGATGTTGGCCATTCTGACCGGCAACGTTGGGATCAACGGCGGCAACAGCGGTGCACGCGAGGGATCATACGATTTACCGTTTGAGCGTATGCCAACGCTGGAAAACCCCATCGAAACCAGTATCTCAATGTTTATGTGGACGGATGCGATTGAGCGTGGTCCGGAAATGACGGCGCTGCGCGACGGTGTTCGTGGTAAGGATAAGCTCGACGTTCCGATTAAGATGATCTGGAACTATGCCGGTAACTGCCTGATTAACCAGCACTCTGATATCAACCGCACGCATGAAATCCTGCAGGATGATAAGAAGTGTGAAATGATCGTCGTTATCGACTGCCATATGACCTCCTCGGCGAAATATGCCGATATTCTACTGCCGGACTGCACGGCCTCTGAGCAGATGGACTTTGCGCTGGATGCATCTTGCGGGAATATGTCCTACGTGATTTTCACCGATCAGGCGATCAAACCGCGCTTTGAATGCAAGACTATCTACCAAATGACCAGCGAGCTGGCGAAACGCCTTGGCGTCGAGCAACAGTTCACGGAAGGCCGTACTCAGGAAGAGTGGATGCGTCATCTGTATGAACAGTCGCGCAAGGCTATACCGGAACTGCCGACATTTGAAGAGTTCCGTAAGCAGGGCATCTTTAAGCAGCGTGATCCTGAAGGACATCACGTGGCATATAAAGCATTTCGTGAGGACCCCAAAGCCAATCCGCTTACCACACCGTCAGGCAAGATTGAAATTTATTCTCAAGCGCTGGCAGACATCGCCGCAACCTGGGAACTGCCGGAAGGCGATGTGATCGATCCATTACCGATTTATACACCGGGCTTTGAAAGCTTAAACGATCCACTGGTGGAAAAATTCCCTCTGCAATTAACGGGCTTCCATTATAAATCTCGCGTCCACTCGACCTATGGCAACGTTGATGTTCTGAAAGCGTCCTGTCGCCAGGAAATGTGGATTAACCCGATGGATGCACAACGGCGGGGTATTAACAACGGTGACAAGGTACGTATCTTTAACGACCGTGGAGAAGTGCATATTGAGGCTAAAGTTACCCCACGTATGATGCCTGGCGTTGTAGCGCTGGGCGAGGGCGCCTGGTATGACCCGGATGTGAAACGTGTGGATCAGGGCGGTTGTATTAACGTGCTGACGACCCAGCGACCTTCTCCTCTCGCTAAGGGGAACCCATCACATACGAACCTTGTTCAGGTTGAAAAGGTGTAAGGAGTAACCGATGACAACCCAGTATGGATTTTTTATTGATTCCAGCCGTTGCACCGGTTGCAAAACTTGCGAACTGGCCTGCAAAGACTTCAAAAATTTAACGCCGGACGTCAGTTTCCGCCGTATTTACGAATACGCCGGCGGTGACTGGCAGGAAGATAACGGTGTCTGGCACCAGAACGTTTTCGCCTACTACCTCTCCATTGCGTGTAACCACTGTGAAGACCCGGCCTGTACCAAGGTGTGTCCAAGCGGCGCGATGCACAAACGTGAAGATGGTTTTGTGGTCGTGGATGAAGACGTGTGCATTGGCTGTCGCTATTGCCACATGGCCTGCCCGTATGGCGCACCGCAATACAATGCCGCCAAAGGACACATGACCAAGTGCGATGGCTGTCATGAACGTGTTGCTGAGGGTAAGAAACCCATCTGTGTCGAATCCTGCCCGCTGCGTGCGCTGGACTTCGGCCCGATAGAGGAACTGCGTAAAAAACACGGCACCCTGGCCGCGGTTGCGCCGCTCCCTGGCGCGCACTTTACCAAACCGAGCATCGTCATCAAACCAAATGCCAATAGCCGCCCGACCGGGGATACCACGGGTTATCTGGCTAATCCGAAGGAGGTGTAAGATGGGAAGTGGATGGCATGAATGGCCG